>NZ_JBHWLR010000057.1:722-1105 GCF_042731755.1 Promicromonospora sp. NPDC059942 | reverse complement strand
AACTAAGAAAGCAGCCTAATGAGAAACCTCATAAGACTGCCATCATTGCTTGTATAAATCGATTATTAAAAACAATTCATTATCTTGTAATGAATCATAAATTGTACGATTATCAAATGTCACCACATTAGCCAAACGTACAATCAAATATAGTTTAACACCTTATTCAAAAAAATTAAAATGAACGGTTTAGTTAAGTAATGCTTATTTTAATTATAAGTACTTGACTAATCGTAGGAAAGAGCCTGAGACATAATTCCTAGCAAAATAGCCAGTAAATGAGTTTTCATAAATTCATTTACTGGCTTCTTTATTTACAATACTTCGTATTGTTGGCTCGCTTTCTTATCGGACAGCTTCAGCCTGTAGTCTTCAGCTTGTCC
>NZ_JBHWLR010000057.1:288-712 GCF_042731755.1 Promicromonospora sp. NPDC059942 | reverse complement strand
GTTTAGTTAAGTAATGCTTATTTTAATTATAAGTACTTGACTAATCGTAGGAATTGAGTCTAGGGCAAAAGTCAATGTCCTAGACTTTCTTAACTTATAAGTAGTTTATAACTGAATTAAAAATGCACTTATATCAACTTTTAAAGCTATGTTATGTCATCAATACAGTAAATTCCACTTAGAAATTCAACAGACAAGGCGAGTTGGGGTTTGGGGCCCTAACAAAAAGAATTTCACTGAGAAATTCAACAGATAGGGCAAGTTGGGGTTCGGGGCCCCAACAAAAAGAATTTCACTGAGAAATTCAACAGACAGGGCAAGTTGGGGTTCGATGGTGGACTAGGAATTTAAGATGCATTTTGTTCTACTCTTTGAATTTAAATAAAGTTAGAAATTTTGTGACTTACTTTTAACGAAAGTAGAG
>NZ_JBHWLR010000057.1:0-272 GCF_042731755.1 Promicromonospora sp. NPDC059942 | reverse complement strand
TAAAAATACGATGGCCATTTTGGTTGAGTCAAATTGGTTTAATACTACTTGGAGTTCAAATTGGCTAACTATCGTTTTTGTCACTATCCTACTAATTTTATTAGCTTTGATAATTGCATTCTTTTTTAAGAAAATTGCACAAGTAAATTTAGAAACTGCAATTTTAAGTGTTATACCATATGCACCAAGCCAAATGTTAGTGATGGCAGAAGAAAATAAGAAAGCAAATATAGTAGTTGTGAGTTTAACACAGACATCACGTGTAACATTTG
>NZ_JBHWLR010000056.1:322-1151 GCF_042731755.1 Promicromonospora sp. NPDC059942 | reverse complement strand
TATGACCACTAACCACTCCGCTGTAGTTGGGATTGCTGTGGGAAGTAAAGTCGGCTCAGCCAATATCAATAACGTTAACATGACGGGAACAAACAAAGCAGGTTCAATTGGCGTTTATTGTACTAACTCCCAGGCCAATATTAGTGCTGCGATGTGCGAACAATACGCTACTCCCAGTAAAATTGCCGGAAAAACTTACACGTTTATCCCGAATAATTTCAAAGGTGGCACACGGATTGCAACGACTTCTGGCTATGCTAAGACAAAAACTAGCGTCGTAATCGCATCTTCAGGTGGAGGACAAGCGACTGGTGATGCTTCTGCCGTTATTGCTACAACCGGTGGCTCTAAAGCAGAAGGGCCACGTAATGCAGTTATTGCGTCCTCTGGAGGATCTAAAACAACAGCAGAAGGAAGTCGCTCATTGGTTGTTGCATCTAATAATTCTTCCATTGAAGGATCAGGATCTTCTAGGGTTGTTATTGGATCACAATCTGTAGCAAACAGAAAAGGTTATACCACTATATGGGGATATGGAACATCAGATACCCCTTCCACCTCGAATATTAAGATAGAAAATGATGCGATGAGAGGAAATATCGCCTTAACCGGTCAGGTTAAAGGTGCTTCAACATTTGCTGATTATGCGGAGTATTTCGAATCTGCAGATGGAAGAGCAATTCCTACCGGATATATGGTCACACTTGATGGGGACAAGATTAAGAAAGCGAATCTCGGTGACAAGGTATTCGGGGCTATATCTGAAACGGTTGGTATTGTGCTTGGAGAGTCTTTGTTTAATTGGCAAGGAAGGTATCTCAAAAATGAA
>NZ_JBHWLR010000056.1:0-312 GCF_042731755.1 Promicromonospora sp. NPDC059942 | reverse complement strand
GATATGGTGTCGCTGTCTGCTTAATAACACCCACAGTTTAATTTAGTGCCCTCTTTAAAGGAGGTGGTTATGTTCTAGTTAAAATATAAATTTTATTCAATTTACAGCATTCAAAAACAGAGATAACAAGAGCATACGTGAGATAAAGAGAGATTGGGATTTGCCCCCTTCTCTCTTTTTTGTGCTCAAATTTAATTTTTAGGAGAGATGTTCAATATGACAATTGCAGTGAAAAAGAGATTAGTTCCAAGTGAAAAATACGCCCTGAAATGTCCGAACCCAATGACGCCGGAGTATATCACTATTCATAAC
>NZ_JBHWLR010000055.1:0-1244 GCF_042731755.1 Promicromonospora sp. NPDC059942 | reverse complement strand
GTGCTACAATGGCCGGTACAATGAGCTGCGATACCGTGAGGTGGAGCGAATCTCAAAAAGCCGGTCTCAGTTCGGATTGGGGTCTGCAACTCGACCCCATGAAGTCGGAGTCGCTAGTAATCGCAGATCAGCATTGCTGCGGTGAATACGTTCCCGGGCCTTGTACACACCGCCCGTCACGTCACGAAAGTCGGTAACACCCGAAGCCGGTGGCCCAACCCCCTTGTGGGGAGGGAGCTGTCGAAGGTGGGACTGGCGATTGGGACGAAGTCGTAACAAGGTAGCCGTACCGGAAGGTGCGGCTGGATCACCTCCTTTCTAAGGAGCACTTCTTGGCTGCCAGCTTACGGGTTGGTGGTCCAGGGGCCAGTTCATCAGCGAACGTCTGGTGCTGGTTGCTCATGGGTGGAACGTTGACTATTCGGCACAGTGGATTCGATGGTTTTGCTAGTACTGCTTCGGCGTGGAACGCAGGGTCATGGGTCGGCTGGGTCGGGCACGCTGTTGGGTGTCTGAGGGAGCGGCCATGTTGTGGCTGTTTCTTCGGTTGCCGGCCCCAGTGAACTCGGGATGTTTGGTCTCGGGGTGGTGGGTGGTTGGTCGTTGTTTGAGAACTGCACAGTGGACGCGAGCATCTGTGGCCAAGTTTTTAAGGGCGCACGGTGGATGCCTTGGCACCAGGAACCGATGAAGGACGTGGGAGGCCACGATAGTCCCCGGGGAGTCGTCAACCAGGCTTTGATCCGGGGGTTTCCGAATGGGGAAACCCGGCAGTCGTCATGGGCTGTCACCCGCTGCTGAACACATAGGCAGTGTGGAGGGAACGCGGGGAAGTGAAACATCTCAGTACCCGCAGGAAGAGAAAACAACCGTGATTCCGGGAGTAGTGGCGAGCGAAACCGGATGAGGCTAAACCGTGATGGTGTGAGACCCGGCAGGGGTTGCCATGTTGGGGTTGTGGGAGTGAGCTTGATCGGTCTGCCGGCCGGTCGGCGAGTCAGAAACCGTTGGTGTAGTCGAAGGACATGCGAAAGGTCCGGCGTAGAGGGTAAGACCCCCGTAGCTGAAACATTGACGGCTCGTTTGAGAGACACCCAAGTAGCACGGGGCCCGAGAAATCCCGTGTGAATCTGGCGGGACCACCCGCTAAGCCTAAATATTCCCTGGTGACCGATAGCGGATAGTACCGTGAGGGAATGGTGAAAAGTACCGCGGGAGCGGAGTGAAATAGTACCTGAAACCGT
>NZ_JBHWLR010000054.1:694-1343 GCF_042731755.1 Promicromonospora sp. NPDC059942 | reverse complement strand
GAACAGGAAAGGATGATGAAAATGAATAAAAAATACGGACTTTATTGCATGGGAACACTTGTTAACACTTATGATGACGCTATTGAGGCTCATAATGATGCTGTATATGCTCAAGAAGAAAGCGGAGTACCGCATGAAGTAAGAGAAATTCAATAAAAATAAGAGGAGGATATTATATGATTCAAGGGTTTTATAAAGATCAGAAACTTCACCTTCTAGAAGATCCTATGCAGCAGTACACCGTCATGAAAGTTGAAGAAGATGCAGTATGTGTTTACGGGTGGATCGATGATTATAGACACAAGATTGAAAGATTCACAGATGTTGAAGAGGCTAAAAAACTCCTTGGAGAAGGGTGGCCGAAACAATAACAAAGGAAGACACAATGAAATTTATGCAGAAACAATTGGAGGACGAATAGATGTCGCAAAGTAACTATAGACCGTCAGCTCCTAGATGGGTTGGCGATATACTAGAGCTAGACAAGAAAAGAAGACGAAATCAGTACAGAGGCTCACTAACGTCAGGTCAAGAGAAGAAGGACTGGGACGAGTGGAAGCGTAGATATTCAAGAAAATTAAAGTACGCAAGATTAAACGGATGGACGATCGAAGAAGAGTGACAATTCCTAAGGAGGACGAATAGATAC
>NZ_JBHWLR010000054.1:0-684 GCF_042731755.1 Promicromonospora sp. NPDC059942 | reverse complement strand
GGCTATGTGGAAATGGGAGACCTTAACTTAGAAATGTCTGAAGCATTCCGTCATGCTGAAAATGAAGCAGAAACAACCACAAACAGATTATTTAACGGGGCATTTAAAGAATATTGATTATTACATATGAAAGTAAGACAGGTAACGTGAAAAGATTTGCTCAAGCACTGCAAAGGGAGTTAAACTTCGACATCATTGAAATTACAGATGACTTAATTGTTGAAGAAGAATTCATACATATTACATATACGATAGGCTTTGGGGAAGTACCTGAAAGGACTTTGAATTTTATTATTAAGAATAAAAATAAAATAAAAGGAGTTGCTGTGAGTGGTAACAAGGTTTGGGGTGATAACTATGGTTTAGCTGGGGACAAGCTTTCAGCAATGTTCCACGTACCATTGTTATTAAAGTTTGAACTTAGTGGAACAAAACAAGATTTGCAGAAGATTAATCGGGAGGTACAACTTATTGACAAACACCATACCAAAGTGGATCAAGCTCAATAATGAGATCATGATTCAGAAAGACGGGAAGTTTCAATTTGAGAAGGATAAGGATACGGTACACAGGTACTTTGTTGACTACATTAATCAAAACACAGCCTTTTGCCATGACTTAAAAGAGAAACTGGATTATCTGATTAAAAATGATTACTACGAAGAAGAATTCTTAAGCGAATAT
>NZ_JBHWLR010000053.1:0-692 GCF_042731755.1 Promicromonospora sp. NPDC059942 | reverse complement strand
CTTTCACTCCCCTTCCGGGGTGCTTTTCACCTTTCCCTCACGGTACTGGTTCACTATCGGTCACTAGGGAGTATTTAGCCTTGGGAGATGGTCCTCCCGGATTCCGACGGAATTTCACGTGTTCCGCCGTACTCAGGATCCACTCAGGAGAGAACGAAGTTTTGACTACAGGGCTGTTACCTCCTATGGCGGGCCTTTCCAGACCTCTTCATCTACCTCGTTCCTTTGTAACTCCGTACAGAGTGTCCTACAACCCCAAGAGGCAAGCCTCTTGGTTTGGGCTGGTCCCGTTTCGCTCGCCGCTACTCAGGGAATCGCATTTGCTTTCTCTTCCTCCGGGTACTTAGATGTTTCAGTTCCCCGGGTCTGCCTTCTCATATCCTATGTATTCAGATATGGATACCACTCCATTACGAGTGGTGGGTTTCCCCATTCGGAAATCTCCGGATCAAAGCTTGCTTACAGCTCCCCGAAGCATATCGGTGTTCGTCCCGTCCTTCATCGGCTCCTAGTGCCAAGGCATCCACCGTGCGCCCTTTCTAACTTAACCGTTAAAAAGAATCACTACGTGATATCTTGCATTACTAATTGAATGTGAATTACTTCTGTTATCTAGTTTTCAAAGGACACGTTGGTGGAGCCTAGCGGGATCGAACCGCTGACCTCCTGCGTGCAAAGCAGGCGCTCTCCCA
>NZ_JBHWLR010000052.1:0-2952 GCF_042731755.1 Promicromonospora sp. NPDC059942 | reverse complement strand
CACGAGGAGCTGGCCCGACATCCCGAGGTGCGCCAGCAGCGCGGCCGCGGGACGGGGCTCGGCGGGGGCCGCGGGCCCGGCGGGCTCGGCCGCCCGAGCGGAGTTCGCCGACAGCGCCGCGGCGGGCGTCGGCGCCTGGGCCTGGGCCGTCGACGGGACCGCAGGCTCCGTCAGCGGCAGCCAGAGGAACTTGCCGCGGCGCACCGCGGCCGCCAGGCGCCGTCCGGTGAGCTGGTCGCGGAAGGAGTCCGGGCCGCCGTCGTGCCTGCGGACGCTGTACTCGCGGAAGACCTCGACCTCGCGCACCACGGCGCCCACGACGAGCCGGTCGAGACCGTCCCGGACGGTCTCGACCTCGGGGAGCTCAGGCACCGGCGGCCGGCGCCTTGCTCGCGTCAGACGTGCCCGCGTCAGACGTGCCCGCGTCGGACTTACCCGCGTCAGCCTTGCTCCCGGCCGCCTTGTGCGCGGCCGACGCGTCGGCGCCGTCGGTCTTGTCGGGCATCGGGAACCTCTCCAGCAGGGCCCGGTAGGTCTCCTCCGCGGCGCCCTGCTCGGCGTGCTTCTTCGCGGTGCCGGAACCCGACCCGTAGGTGACGCCGTCGATCACGACGGTCGAGTGGAAGACGCGCGCGTGCTCGGGCCCCTCGAACGTGGCGATGTAGTCGGGGGCGCCCAGGCCGCGCTCGGCGGACGCCTCCTGCAGGGAGGTCTTCCAGTCCAGGCCCGCGCCCAGCCCGGCGGCGACGTCGAGCGTCGGGTCCACCAGCCGGTGCACCAGCTTGCGCGAGGTCTCCAGGCCGTGCGACAGGTAGGTGGCGCCGATCAGCGCCTCGACCGTGTCGGACAGGATCGAGTCCTTCTCGAAGCCGCGCGTGCGGATCTCGCCCTTGCCGAGCAGCACGTACTTGCCCAGGCCGAGGGTGCGCGCGATCGCGGCGAGCGCACGCTGCGACACCGTGGCGGCGCGCATGCGCGCCAGGTCGCCCTCCGACTGGTCCGGGTGGCGCCGGTACAGCGCCTCGGTGACCACGAGCCCCAGCACCGTGTCGCCCAGGAACTCCAGGCGCTCGTTGGTGGGGATGCCCCCGGCCTCGTGCGCGAACGACCGGTGGGTCAGTGCCAGCACAAGAAGCTCGGGGTCCAGATGGACCCCGAGCTTCTCGAGCAGCGCGGTAGGTTCCGGCCTTGCCGGGGCCGTCCCGCCCTTGGCCACGTCAGCCCGCGTGAACGGTCTTCAGGGCGTCGCGGTAGGTGCGACCCTTGTAGGTACCGCACGTCGGGCACGCCGTGTGGGGCAGCTTGTTGCCCTGGCACTGCGGGCAGGTCGTGAGGGTCGCTGCGGTGGTCTTCCACTGCGAGCGACGCGCACGGGTGTTGCTGCGCGACATCTTGCGCTTCGGAACAGCCACGGCTAGCTCTCTTTCGTCTCGTCCGACACGCTCGTAGGTTCGAGCATGCTCTGTAGCGCCGACCAACGAGGGTCGACCACGTCATGGTGATGACCGGGGTCATCCGCCAGGCGGGCTCCGCACTCGGAGCACAGGCCCGGGCAGTCCTCCCGGCACAACGGTTGAAATGGTAGTGCAGTCACGACCGAATCCCGAAGCGAGGGCTCCAGGTCGGCCATGTCGTCCTCCAGCACGGACTCCTCGTCCTGGACGTCGTCGTCCCCCGCCTCGGCCGACGCGGCGGCCTTCTCGGGATAGGCGAACAGCTCGGTGACGTCGACCGTGATCTCACGGGAGATGTCGTCGAGGCAGCGGCTGCACTCGCCCTTGACCGTGCCGCGGACGGTGCCGGAGACCAGCACGCCCTCCATCACGGACTCGAGCCTCAGGTCCAGCTCCAGGTCAGAGCCTTCCGGGATACCGATCACGGCGGTGCCGAGGTCCGACGGCGCCTGCACGGTCAAGCTGTGCGTACGCATCGTTCCGGCACGCCGAGAGAGCTCGTGCGTGTCGAGCACGAGCGGCGATTTCGGTTCGCGGGAGATAACAGGCTCCGATAGGGCAGAACGAGGACAGCGTCCGGATGGACGATGAGGGGGGTGGACCGGCTCTCAGCCTCGCAGAGGAGGCTGACGCCAGGGGCCAAAAAGCAATCCTACGACATGGAACGGGCGGTACGCGCGCCTGTGCGGGGTGACGGGGCTCACGAGCCCGCGGCGGGCTGCCCCAGCGCGGCCCGCAGGGCCTCCGTGACTCCCGCCGGGACCAGGTCGTCGACCGGCCCACCGTGCCGCACGATGTCCTTGACCAGCGACGACGCGACGTGCGCGTACCGCTGGTCGCCCGGCAGGAAGATCGTCTCGACGCCCGACAGGTGCCGGTTCATGAGCGCCATCGGCTGCTCGGCGTCGAAGTCCCCGCCGCCGCGCAGGCCCTTGACGACGGCGACCGCGCCGATCTCCCGGCAGAAGTCCACGAGCAGCCCGGGCACGACGGCGACCCGCACCCGGGCCAGCTGCGGCTCGGTCTCGGCCGCGGACGCCAGGGCCGCGCGCACGAGGCCGGCGCGCGTCTCGAGGTCCAGCAGGCCGGACTTGCCGGGGTTCTTCGCGACGCCGACCACGACGTCGTCGAACATCGTGGTGGCGCGGCGGACCACGTCGAGGTGGCCGAGCGTGATGGGGTCGAACGACCCGGGGCAGACGACGGTGGTCACGCGCCCACGCTATCCGACGGCGCGGTGCCCTCGTCGTCGGGTGCGGGACGCGACGGCTCCGCGTAGTGGACCGCCGTCTCGCCGTAGTCCTTGCGCGCGAACGGGGCCAGGCCCTGGGGCCAGGCGGGTTCCGGGGTGCGGGTCGAGCGCTCGACGACCACGACGGCGCCGTCGGCGAGCACCCCCGGCGTCGCGAGGTGCGTCAGGACGACGGCGAGGTCGTCCTCGGCGAGGTCGTAGGGCGGGTCGAGGAACACGAGGTCGAGCCCGCCGGCCGCGCCGGTG
>NZ_JBHWLR010000051.1:0-3527 GCF_042731755.1 Promicromonospora sp. NPDC059942 | reverse complement strand
GGCCGGGCCCGGCCGGGCCGGGGCCGGCCTGGCCCTAGTCCGGCTCGTGCTCCGTGCTCGCCAGGTCGTCGAGGAACCGCGCGACGATCTCCCGTTCCTTGGGCGTCAGCCGCGCCGCGGCGTCGAACCGCCGGGCGTGGCTGCGCCCCACGGTCTCCCGCGCCGCCCGACGCGTCTCGACGGACACCTCGATCGCGAGGCTGCGCCGGTCGGACGGGTGGGGGAACCGGTGCACGTGGCCGCCCGCGGCGAGCCGGTCGAGCAGCTTGGTGGTCGAGGCCGTGGTGATGCCCAGGTGCTCGGCGATCGCGCCCGGCGTCACGATGCGCCCGTGGTTCTGCATGGCGATGATGTAGCGCAGGGCCCGCATGTCAGTCTCGCCGAGCTTCATGTACCGACGCGACGCCTCGCTCATACGGCGCTCGGTCTCGTGCCAGCCGCGCAGGGCCTCCAGGACGCGCACGACCTGGTCGACGTCCCGCTCGTCCATGCCGGCCCGGTGCACGATCTCCTCGTCCGGGTCCATGACTCGGGGGTCCAGCATCGACGGCTGGGTCTCGGCATCCGGCACGGGTTCTGGCTCCACGCTCGGATTTTACCCCTGCACATACTGCGTCATACACTTGAATATAGCCTGGCTAGCTAAATTCCGGGCATCCCTGGCATGCCTGTGCCCCGCACCCCCGTCTCCGCGGCTGGTGCTGGGTGCGGGCGCCCCCTCTCAGAGAAGGAGCCGACGACGCCCATGAGGCTCTGGTCGCTCGATCCCGCACTGCTCGACCGCCAGGGGCTCGTCGCCTGCTGGCGCGAGGCGCTCCTCGCGCAGGCCGTACTCCTCGGCCGGACCGCGGGATACACCGCACACCCCCAGCTCGAACGTTTCACCGCGCACCCGGACCCGGTCGCCGCCATCTCCAGCTACCTCCACGGGGTGCGGGACGAGGCGACGCGGCGGGGCTACCAGTTCGACGTCGAGCGCATCTCCCGGCCGCTGGACCCGAGCACGCGCGACGTCCGCAGGATCGTCGTGACCACGGGGCAGCTCGACCTCGAGCGGCAGCACCTGCTGCGCAAGGTCGCCGTCCGCTCGCCCGAGCACCGGCCGGGTCTCGCCTCGACCGGCACGCCCGCCGCCCACCCGCTGTTCGTCGCCGTGCCCGGCGACGTGGCGAGCTGGGAGCGGGTCGTCGCATGAGCACCGCACCCAACCCAGGCCCGTCGCCCCGCACCACGACGTCGCGCGTACCGCGCTGGCTGCGGGTGACCCTGCCCGCCGTCCTCATCCTCGTCTGGCTCGTGGGCGCCTCCGTGGGCGGCCCGTACTTCGGCCGGATCGACGAGGTCTCGTCCAACGACCGCACCGCCTACCTGCCCGAGACCGCCGAGGCGACCGAGGTGCAGGAGCGCCTGTCGGGCTTCACCGAGGGCGACGCGATCCCGGCGCTGGTCGTCTTCGTCTCGCCGGACGAGCTCACCGACGACCAGCTCACCACGATCGGCGACCGGCTGACCGCCGCCGGCGACCTGGACGTGGTGGACGGCGACGTCTCCCCCGCGATCCCGTCCGACGACGGCGTCGCCGCCCAGGCCTTCATACCGTTGTCCGGCGACGCCGACGTGGGCGAGGCGACCGCCGAGCTGCGCGCGACCCTCGCCGAGGACCTGCCCGCCGGCGTCGACCTGTACGTCACGGGCCCCGCGGGCTTCTCCAGCGACCTGGTCTCGGCGTTCGCCGGGATCGACGGGCTGCTGCTCGGCGTGGCGCTGGCCGCGGTGCTGGTCATCCTGATCATCGTCTACCGGTCGCTGCTGCTGCCCCTGGCGGTGCTCGCCACCAGCATGTTCGCGCTGTGCATCGCGCTGCTGACGGTCTGGCACCTGGCGAACTCGGGCGTGCTGCTGCTCAGCGGACAGACGCAGGGCATTCTCTTCATCCTCGTGATCGGCGCCGCGACGGACTACGCCCTCCTGTACGTGGCGCGGTTCCGCGAGGAGCTGCTGCACACCCCGGACAAGTGGACCGCGACGCTGCGCGCGCTGCGCGGCTCGGTCGAGCCGATCCTCGCCTCGGGCGGCACGGTCATCGCCGGCCTGCTCTGCCTGCTGTTCAGCGAGCTGCGGTCCAACAGCACGCTGGGACCCGTGGCCGCCGTCGGCATCGCCTTCTCGATGCTCGCCGCGCTCACGCTGCTCCCGGCCCTGCTGCTGGCGTTCGGCCGGGCGGCGTTCTGGCCGCGACGCCCCGTCTACGACCCCGCCGCGGCGGAGTCCGGCGCCGAGGAGGTCGGGCTGTGGGGACGGGTCTCGCGCGCGATCCGCGCCAGGCCCCGCACCATCTGGATCACGACGGCGGCCGTACTCGCCCTCGGCTGCGTGGGGATCACCCAGCTCCAGGCCTCGGGCGTGCCGCAGTCGGAGCTCGTCCTGGGCTCCTCCGAGGCCCGCGACGGGCAGGAGGTGCTCGCCGAGCACTTCCCGGCCGGCTCGGGCAGCCCGGTCTACGTGATCGCGCCGCAGGAGGACCTGCAGCGCGCGGCCGACGTCCTGCTGGCGGACGACGGGATCGAGGGCGTCGCGGTCACCGCCGACACCGCGAGCAACACAGCCACGGTGACCGAGGACGGCGTCCAGCCCTTCGGCCCGCCAGGGTCTCCGGCCCCCGAACCCGTGGTGTCCGACGGCGCGGTGCTGCTGCAGGGCACGCTCGGCGACGCCGCGGACTCGCTGGCCGCGGAGCAGACGGTGCGCGACCTGCGCGCCGCCTACGCCGACGAGCTGCCCGCCGCCCTGGTCGGCGGCGAGTCCGCGACCGACCTGGACACGAACGAGGCGTCGATCCGCGACCGCACGGTCATCGTGCCGATCGTGCTCGTGGTGATCCTGGTCATCCTCATGCTGCTGCTGCGCGCGGTGCTCGCGCCCGTGCTGCTCGTCCTGACCACCGTGCTGTCGTTCGGGACCGCCATGGGCGTCTCCGCGCTGGTCTTCAACGACGTGCTGGGCTTCCCGGGCGCGGACCCGGCGGTCCCGCTGTTCGGGTTCGTGTTCCTGGTGGCGCTCGGGATCGACTACAACATCTTCCTGATGACCCGGGTCCGGGAGGAGTCGCTCGTGCACGGCACCCGCGAGGGCGTGCTGCGCGGGCTGCGGCTGACGGGCGGCATCATCACGTCGGCGGGCCTGGTGCTCGCGGCGACCTTCACGGCGCTGGCGGTGATCCCCGTGCTGTTCCTGGCGCAGCTCGCGTTCATCGTGGCGTTCGGCGTGCTGCTCGACACGTTCGCCGTCCGCTCGCTGCTGGTGCCCGCGCTCACGTACGACATCGGCCGGAAGGTCTGGTGGCCGTCGAAGCTGGGGCGGGGTGGGAAGTAGGCGGTAGCGGGTTCTGGTCGTCTCGACGCCGGATCCTGGAGGTGGCTGACGGGTCGGCCGGTCCTTGGGGGAAGGCCGGCCCGCCTCTTTTCTCCTTTGGTGCAGGTCCACTGTGCGGCACCAAACGCCAGGGGCACCCCCTCGCGTAACTAAAA
>NZ_JBHWLR010000050.1:0-3581 GCF_042731755.1 Promicromonospora sp. NPDC059942 | reverse complement strand
ATTTCACGCAGATTAAACACTATATCTGCGTGTTTACTTTTATGTTCAAATAACTTTTTTCAATTAAGGAAATGAAAGTGCTAAATTCTATATTAAGTAAGAGTAAATTATTTTAGGGATCTCATGTGTTCATATTAGTATTAATTACTTAAAATAAAGTAATAATCGTTTATAATTCGTTTATATATAGGTGACAATTTGTTAGAACTATGTTACATTATTTAACGAAAATGTGAGGTGCAATAAATGAAATATAATTATATAGATCTATTCAGTGGAGCTGGTGGTATGTCTTTAGGTTTTGATCTAGAAGGATTTAAAAATGTATTTTCAGTCGAATATGATCTTCAAACAGCTCAAACATACAGATATAATTTTCCGAATCATGTTTTAATCAATAAGGATATACAAGAAATTTCAACAAATGAAATAAAAAAAATAATTAATAATAATACAGTTGATGTAATTATAGGAGGACCGCCATGTCAAGGTTTTAGTTTAGCAGGGAAATTTGGTAGAACATTTATTGATGATCCAAGAAATCAACTATTTAAAGAATATTTAAGATTTGTATCAATTTTAAAACCAAAAATCTTTATTATTGAGAATGTTGCTAGATTAGTATCTCATAATAAAGGAAAAACTATTCGAGAAATACAAGAATCAATTGAAAAACTAGGTTATAAGGTTAAGTATGAAATTTTACAAACTTCAGATTATAACATCCCTCAGAAAAGACAAAGAGTTTTTATAGTAGGGTATAAAAACATTGAATTTAATTACCCTGAAAAATTAAAAAGAAAAGTTACAATAAAAGAGGCAATAAGCGATTTACCCCCCTTAAAAAATGGGGAAAAATCTAAAATACCTAATCATTTTGCAATGAATCACTCGCAAGAAATGCTTTATAAAATGAGTTTTATAAGTGATGGTGGTAATAGATTGCAAATACCAGAAGAAATAAGACCTAAAAGTGGTGATGCTAGAAAATATATAAAGTATAAAAGTGACGAACCATCAATCCCAGTCACAGGAGATATGCGTAAAGTGTTTCATTACAGTCAAAATAGAGCGCTTACAAGCAGAGAGTTAGCAAGAATACAAACTTTTCCAGATGATTTTATATTTAAAGGTACAAGCATAAACGTTCAACAACAAATTGGTAATGCTGTACCACCAAAGCTCGCCAAACTTATAGCCTATCAAGTAAATTTAGCACTTAGTGAGGGTAGATAATGAAAAAGAAGTTTCCAAAAGTAAATTATATTGGCAATAAAGAAAAATTAGCTGACTGGATTATAGATTCATTGCCTATTAAGAATGGAGTGGTTTTAGATGGTTTCTCCGGAGGAAATTCAGTATCTTATGAGTTAAAGAAATCCGGGTTTAAAGTTATTTCTAACGATGCGCTCTATTCTTCTTACTGTATTTCAAAATCTTTTATAGAAAATTCAGACGTTAGAATAGGTATTGAAGAGATCTATGAAGCATTAAATGAAAAAGATTATAAAACGACCTATAACAGGATAAGATGTCTTGGAAATAATTTATATTTTGAAGACGAAATTGATGAATTAGCAAGATTAGTAAGATATTCTTATAGACTTGAAGGTTATAAAAGGTTTATGTTTTTAGCACTTTTAAGAAGGGCAATGATTAGAAAATTGCCATATTCAAGAATGAATGTTAATTGGGAAAATATTGTTAAGTTAAGAGACGAGGATTATTCATATAAGAAATATGGTAGAAGAAGAGCATATCATAATATGAGTTTTTCGTATCATATGTTACATAATATTGACGAATACAATGATTCTGTGTTCACTAATAATAAGAATAACCTTAGTACGCAGATGAATATTAAAGATGCTATTGTGAAATATAAAGACGAAATTGATTTAATATATTTGGATCCTCCTTATCCCGGAACTATGAATAAGTATCAGGAATTTTATGGGGTCTTTGATCAAATTTTCAACAAGGAAATAGAATTTGATGATTTGACTAATTATAAAACATTTTTGTCGAAATTCGAACAGATTATAAAGCTTTGTAGAAAATGTTCTAGATATTTAGTAATAAGTTTGAATGCAAATGTTAAACCTTCAGTTGAAGAAATCAAAATTATTTTACAGAAATATGGTTCAGTTGAAATTAAAAGTAGGAAACATAATTATCAAATTAGTGGAAAAAAAAATAAAAATAAAAATGTAGAATTGATAGCAATAATAAAATTTTAATATTGTACAATATGATGTATTCTCTTATAATTAAATAAAAAAGGGGGATATAATAACAAAAATGAATCAAAATTCAAAAAAAGCTAGTGTTACACAAAATTATGAAAATTACTGGAAATTAACTGTAGAAACTACAAATATACATGGTTCTCAATTTATTGATACACTAAGAATCATTATAGATTTTATTGATGAGAATCATGAAGAATTAAAGTTAAATAAACCTAATCCAACTTTTAATAAAATTTTACAGAAAAGAGTCAATCAAATTTTCCAAAAGAAAGATTACGGTTCAACAAGAAAAGGTATAAATCAGTTTATAAAATTAGGATTTGTAAAACCTTTTTATAATGGTTATCATAAAGACGCTAAAAAGTTTCTTAATGCTAATACAGATGAGCAAAGAGAATTAATATTTTCCAATATATTTTATTCTAACGCATCTTTTAACACTTCATATAGTGTTGATAATACAACCCAAAATCAAATCAAATTTCTTGTTAAAACTTTACAATACCATCCTCAAAAATCGCTTACTGAAGATGAACTAAATGCATTGATGGTCACACCTAATATTTCTAGTTATACTAAGGGGTATTTAAGTAAAAAAGAAATAGATCAAAAAAAAATATATGCTAGGCAAATAAAGTTTCAAGATAGGAAGTATAATCAAATTAGATATGTTTATACATTTTTAAAATATGTTGATGGTGTTCAGGTAATAGGTAATAAAGTTGGAAAACGAGTTATTAAGTATTTTGAAATAGATGATGAAAAGGAAATTCCTACTACATTTGACACAACTAGAGATCAATATAAATGGAGGCTAACATGTAAGGAACTATATGCTGAAAGTCAAAGAATATATGGTAAAAAAGTTTGTTATTTTACTAAGAAATCACTTCAAGGTCTAACTGCTTCACATATATGGAGCTTTAATGATGCAATGAAAATAGGAGACGATGAAGCAGCATATGATTATAAAAATACTATCTTATTAGAAAAAAACACCGATCAATACTTTGATTCTTACAAAATGACTTTTGATAAGTATGGTAATCCAATTTTTAGTGATGAGGTTTCTGATGATTATTTAGATATGCATTCAAATAATAAATTAGACAATGAAATTATGATTTCTGAACGTATCAATTATTTGAAAAGACATAATTTAAAGTACTATGAGAAATTTGCGAAAACAAAAGCTTGTGATAGTGAATAAGTGATACTTTTGTGAAATGTATCACAAAATGCTTTTAATTTACCTAAAATGATGTAGTATATGAAGTGTAAGGAAAGAGTAAATTATTGAGGTGATGACTATGAGAAATGCTATAGAAG
>NZ_JBHWLR010000049.1:1787-5200 GCF_042731755.1 Promicromonospora sp. NPDC059942 | reverse complement strand
GCGATGAAGCCAGTGGTGTTGGAAGGGGTTGGTGCCCGTGACTCGGGAACCGCATAGTGGACGCGACACGCTTTGAACTTGATTTTTAGCTCGTGTGAGTGTGGTTGTGAAGTTATCGGCAGGTTAGTACCGGTCAGCTCCACAGGTCTTCAGTCCCTGCTTCCACATCCGGCCTATCAACCCAGTGGTCTGCTGGGTGCCTCTCACACACAAGGTGTATGGAAACCTCATCTCGAAGCAGGCTTCCCGCTTAGATGCTTTCAGCGGTTATCCCTTCCGAACGTAGCCAACCAGCCATGCTCCTGGCGGAACAACTGGCACACCAGAGGTTCGTCCGTCCCGGTCCTCTCGTACTAGGGACAGCCCTTCTCAAGTTTCCTACGCGCGCAGCGGATAGGGACCGAACTGTCTCACGACGTTCTAAACCCAGCTCGCGTACCGCTTTAATGGGCGAACAGCCCAACCCTTGGGACCTACTCCAGCCCCAGGATGCGACGAGCCGACATCGAGGTGCCAAACCATGCCGTCGATATGGACTCTTGGGCAAGATCAGCCTGTTATCCCCGGGGTACCTTTTATCCGTTGAGCGACGGCGCTTCCACAAGCCACCGCCGGATCACTAGTTCCGACTTTCGTCCCTGCTCGACCTGTCGGTCTCACAGTCAAGCTCCCTTGTGCACTTGCACTCGACACCTGATTACCAACCAGGCTGAGGGAACCTTTGAGCGCCTCCGTTACATTTTAGGAGGCAACCGCCCCAGTTAAACTACCCACCAGGCACTGTCCCTGATCCGGATTACGGACCGAGGTTAGACATCCGAAGCGATCAGAGTGGTATTTCAACAATGACTCCACCCGAGCTGGCGCCCGAGCTTCACAGTCTCCCACCTATCCTACACAAACCGCACCGAACACCAATACCAAGCTATAGTAAAGGTCCCGGGGTCTTTCCGTCCTGCTGCGCGTAACGAGCATCTTTACTCGTAGTGCAATTTCGCCGAGTTCGCGGTTGAGACAGCGGAGAAGTCGTTACGCCATTCGTGCAGGTCGGAACTTACCCGACAAGGAATTTCGCTACCTTAGGATGGTTATAGTTACCACCGCCGTTTACTGGGGCTTAAATTCTGGGCTTCGCCGAAGCTAACCCGTCCTCTTAACCTTCCAGCACCGGGCAGGCGTCAGTCCGTATACATCGTCTTGCGACTTCGCACGGACCTGTGTTTTTAGTAAACAGTCGCTTCTCCCTGGTCTCTGCGGCCCTCCCCGCGTCCCCCAGCAAGTGGGTTAACGGTTCAGGCCCCCCTTCTCCCGAAGTTACGGGGGCATTTTGCCGAGTTCCTTAACCACGATTCACTCGATCGCCTTAGTATTCTCTACCTGACCACCTGAGTCGGTTTAGGGTACGGGCGGCTAGTCCCTCGCGTCGAGGCTTTTCTAGGCAGCATAGGATCACCAGATTCCCGCATACACGGTCACTATCAGCTCTCACCCTTATATGACACCCGGATTTGCCTAGGTGTCGGGCTACAACCTTGGACGTGGACAACCATCGCCACGCCTGGCTACCTTCCTGCGTCACCCCTGTTAACACGCTTACCTACTACCGGATCAGGTCCCACGCCTCCCCACCAGTGAGACCCGAAGGTCTCGGCGGTGGCTTGGGGTGGTTAGTATCACCGGGCTCGGTATGGGCGGTACTTCGCCGGTAGGAGAATATCAACTCCTTGTCCATCGACTACGCCTGTCGGCCTCGCCTTAGGTCCCGACTTACCCAGGGCGGATGAACCTGGCCCTGGAACCCTTGGTCATTCGGCGGACGGGATTCACACCCGTCATTCGCTACTCATGCCTGCATTCTCACTCGTGTAGGCTCCACCGCTAGGTCACCCTGCGACTTCACTGCCCACACGACGCTCCCCTACCCACCCACACACCTGAACACACAGAACAAGTCTGGTGCTGGGCTTGCGATCAAACGCAATGTGAGTGCCACGGCTTCGGCGGTGTGCTTGAGCCCCGCTACATTGTCGGCGCGGAATCACTTGACCAGTGAGCTATTACGCACTCTTTCAAGGGTGGCTGCTTCTAAGCCAACCTCCTGGTTGTCTGTGCAACTCCACATCCTTTCCCACTGAGCACACGCTTAGGGGCCTTAGCCGGTGATCTGGGCTGTTTCCCTCTCGACCACGGAGCTTATCCCCCGCAGTCTCACTGCCGCGCTTGCACTTACCGGCATTCGGAGTTTGGCTGACGTCAGTAACCTGGTGAGGCCCATTAGCCATCCAGTAGCTCTACCTCCGGCAAGAAACACGCGACGCTGCACCTAAATGCATTTCGGGGAGAACCAGCTATCACGAAGTTTGATTGGCCTTTCACCCCTAACCACAGGTCATCCCCCAGGTTTTCAACCCTGGTGGGTTCGGTCCTCCACGCCGTCTTACCGGCGCTTCAACCTGCCCATGGCTAGATCACTTCGCTTCGGGTCTAGACCCGGCGACTGAATCGCCCTATTCGGACTCGCTTTCGCTACGGATACCCCACACGGGTTAACCTCGCCACCGAGCACTAACTCGCAGGCTCATTCTTCAAAAGGCACGCCGTCACCCCTACCAAGGAGGCTCCGACGGATTGTAGGCACACGGTTTCAGGTACTATTTCACTCCCCTCCCGGGGTACTTTTCACCTTTCCCTCACGGTACTTGTCCGCTATCGGTCACTAGGTAGTATTTAGGCTTAGCAAGTGGTCTTGCCAGATTCACACGAGATTTCACGGGCCCCGTGCTACTTGGGATCCCCTCCACCAGGCCGCACCATTTCGTCTACGGGACTCCCACCCACTACGGTCCGGTATTCAACCCGGTTCGACTATGACACGACTTTCTTACTGGCTACCAGACTGTCAGATCTGGTCAGAAGGTCCCACAACCCCGCACACGCAACGCCTGACAGCTTGACACGCATACGGTTTGGCCTCATCCGCTTTCGCTCGCCACTACTCACGGAATATCTCTTCCTGTCGGTACTGAGATGTTTCACTTCCCGACGTTCCCTCCACACGCCCTATACATTCAGGCGCGGGTAACCGAACATGACTTCGGCTGGGTTCCCCCATTCGGAGACCCTCGGATCACAGCTTGTCTGCCAACTCCCCGAGGATTATCGCAGGCTACAACGTCCTTCTTCGGCTCCTAGTGCCAAGGCATCCACCAATGTGCCCTTAAAAACTTCAGCAACACTACAATCACAGAAACCAAGACAACATACTCCCGAGACAACCAACCCGACGAAGCAAAACCCCGCCGACCAGTCATCACCATGGAGCAGTCTTGGAAAAATTCAAAGATGCTCGCGTCCACTATGCAGTTCTCAAGCAACGGACGAACCCACCAGGCAAACCGCAACCACCAACACCG
>NZ_JBHWLR010000049.1:0-1687 GCF_042731755.1 Promicromonospora sp. NPDC059942 | reverse complement strand
CTTCGTCAATGTTCCACCCATGAGCAACCACCCCAGACGCGTACGGCCTGGGCATGGCCTCTGCCACCAGCACCCACCACCTCAACAGGCGGCACGGCGTCCCCGGTGTCCGGGGCCTGGTGGAGATGAGCTCCTTAGAAAGGAGGTGATCCAGCCGCACCTTCCGGTACGGCTACCTTGTTACGACTTAGTCCCAATCGCCAGTCCCACCTTCGACCACTCCCTCCCTTGCGGGTTGGGCCGTGAGCTTCGGGTGTTACCAACTTTCGTGACTTGACGGGCGGTGTGTACAAGGCCCGGGAACGTATTCACCGCAGCGTTGCTGATCTGCGATTACTAGCGACTCCGACTTCACGGGGTCGAGTTGCAGACCCCGATCCGAACTGAGACCGGCTTTTTGGGATTCGCTCCACCTCACGGTATCGCAGCCCTCTGTACCGGCCATTGTAGCATGCGTGAAGCCCAAGACATAAGGGGCATGATGATTTGACGTCATCCCCACCTTCCTCCGAGTTGACCCCGGCAGTCTCCCATGAGTCCCCGGCATAACCCGCTGGCAACATAGGATAAGGGTTGCGCTCGTTGCGGGACTTAACCCAACATCTCACGACACGAGCTGACGACAACCATGCACCACCTGTGTACGAGTGTCCAAAGAGAACCCCATCTCTGGGGCTTTCTCGTACATGTCAAGCCTTGGTAAGGTTCTTCGCGTTGCATCGAATTAATCCGCATGCTCCGCCGCTTGTGCGGGCCCCCGTCAATTCCTTTGAGTTTTAGCCTTGCGGCCGTACTCCCCAGGCGGGGCACTTAATGCGTTAGCTGCGGCACAGAACCAGTGGAACTGGCCCCACACCTAGTGCCCAACGTTTACGGCATGGACTACCAGGGTATCTAATCCTGTTCGCTCCCCATGCTTTCGCTCCTCAGCGTCAGTAACTGCCCAGAGACCTGCCTTCGCCATCGGTGTTCCTCCTGATATCTGCGCATTCCACCGCTACACCAGGAATTCCAGTCTCCCCTACAGCACTCTAGTCTGCCCGTACCCGATGCAAGCCCACAGTTGAGCCATGGGATTTCACACCAGACGCGACAGACCGCCTACGAGCTCTTTACGCCCAATAATTCCGGACAACGCTTGCGCCCTACGTATTACCGCGGCTGCTGGCACGTAGTTAGCCGGCGCTTCTTCTGCAGGTACCGTCACTCTCGCTTCTTCCCTGCTGAAAGAGGTTTACAACCCGAAGGCCGTCATCCCTCACGTGGCGTCGCTGCATCAGGCTTTCGCCCATTGTGCAATATTCCCCACTGCTGCCTCCCGTAGGAGTCTGGGCCGTGTCTCAGTCCCAGTGTGGCCGGTCGCCCTCTCAGGCCGGCTACCCGTCGACGCCTTGGTAGGCCATTACCCCACCAACAAGCTGATAGGCCGCGAGCCCATCCCCCACCGAAAAACTTTCCAACACCCACCATGCGGTAAGTGCTCGTATCCGGTATTAGACCTCGTTTCCAAGGCTTATCCCGAAGTGGAGGGCAGGTTGCTCACGTGTTACTCACCCGTTCGCCACTGATCCACCCAGCAAGCTGGGCTTCACCGTTCGACTTGCATGTGTTAAGCACGCCACCAGCGTTCGTCCTGAGCCAGGATCAAACTCTCCGTAAAAGAGAAACATCCACACCCACCCAAAGG
>NZ_JBHWLR010000048.1:0-5468 GCF_042731755.1 Promicromonospora sp. NPDC059942 | reverse complement strand
TCTTCGTGCCGATTCCTTTGCTTCCCTGATCTTCTCCCTTTTGAGTTTGGTGTTTCTCCGCCCTCAGGGGCCGGAAAGCAAAGAAACCCCGGCCTCGAAGGTGTGTGCGTCCCCGGCTTGTCGCAGTCGTGGACTTTCGCCCGGTTGGTCCGGGATGCACCGCTACGATCGTGCGCCATGAAGCATGCCCGCACCGGCGGCCCCGACATCGCGTTCCGGGTCGGCCGCCGCGTCGTCTCGGCCGTCGCCGACGACATGTCGACGATGCAGCGCGTCGGCGCCGGCGTCGTCGCCGCCCTCGTGGCCGTCTCCCCGTTCGGGGCGTGGAACAAGGTCGAGGCGCACGCCGACCCGATCGTGGCGGGGACGGCGATCGAGGTGGGCCCGTTCGACGTGACGGTGCTGCGCGCCGTGATGGCCGACGAGCTCGGCAGCCTCGTGCCCGCGCCGGGGAACCACATGTTCGCCGTGGTCGCCGACGTCGTGAACACCAGCGACGTGCCCGAGCTCAGCGCGACGCTGGGCAGCGCCGTCCCCGCCCCCGAGGACGTGGGCATCGTGGCGGTGGACCCGTTCGCGGGCCTCGACACCGGCCCAGGTGATGACGGCGGCACCGGGCCGGACGCCGAGCCCTCCGCGAGCGCCTCCCCCGACGAGGCCGAGGAGCCCGAGCTGCCCTCCGCGAGGATCCTCTACGTCAAGGATGCGACCAGCGCCCGCATCCTCAACCCGGGCGTCACCTACCAGATCGCGCTGATCTGGGAGCAGAGCGGCGACTGGGAGGGCGACGAGATCCCGCTCCGGGTGCTTGAGCTGTCCTGGATCGACGAGAGCCGGCTGACCCTGGACAACGGGTACTGGCTGCCCACCGACCTCGCGTTCGAGGGCCCGATCAAGGTGAAGGACAACCGGGGCATGAGCGAGGAGGGTCAGTCGTGAGGCACGGACGGCGCCGCATCACGTGGCAGGGTTCGGCCCTCGTCGTCGGCGGGGTGGTCGCGGGCTGCGCGCTCGTCACCGCCGTGCCGCAGGAGACCGTCGTGGAGGCGCCGTTCGTCGTCGAGGGCGCCGTGGGCGAGACGCTCGACCTGACGTACGCGGACCTCACGGTGACCGACGTGCGGGTCGCCGACACCCTGGAGAGCTTCTCGGAGACCGCCGTGGCGAACGGGACGTTCGTGGTGGTCGACGCGACCTGGCGGGCCACGCAGGGCGCGACCGCCTTCACGGGCGCGGAGATCACCGACGCCGACGGCCGCCGGTTCTGGCCCACCGACCAGGCCGAGTGCTCGATCTCGGCCAACGCCCAGCCGGGGTACGCGTGGCGTGTCACCTACTGCTTCGACGTGCCGCAGGACGCGCTCGCGGGGGCGACGGTGCGGCTGGCGCGCGGCGGCCAGACCGAGGACTACGCCGAGCAGCGGCGGGACGCCGCCGGCGTGGTCGACCTGGGCATCTCCGCCCAGCAGGCGAAGGAGCTGTGGGCGGCGACCGACACGGTGACGACGGAGGCGCCGGGCTACGCCACGGCCAGTGCGGAAGGTAGTGAGGGATGACGACGCTGGTGACCCCGGCGGTGCCGGGTCCGGGTTCGTACGAGGGTCCCGGTCAGGGCGCGTTCCCCGGCGGGGCGCCGAGCCTGCGGCCGGGCCTGCTGCCCGGTTCGGTGCCGCCCGACGCCCCGCGGGCGGGCCGGCCCCGGGGCTGGTGGCGGCGCAACGCCGTCTGGCTGGTGCTGCTGCCGCTCGCGCTCGTGGTGGCCACGGGGGCGACGTCGTTCCGGGTGGTGGCCTACTGGTGGCCGGACGGGCTGCACTACGAGTCCCAGCGGGTCGCCCTGGGCGAGCCGGCGCACCTGGAGGGCGAGTACTTCGACATGGGGCTCGACGTGCCGGAGCGCGCCAACACCTGGGTGGTGCGCGAGATCGACGCGACGGTGACCGGCGTCGAGCAGGTGGACGAGCTGCCCGAGCCGGCCTACGGCATGCCCGTGCCGATCCCCGAGGGCTCGGTCGCCTACGAGGTACGGCTGCACTTCGCGGCCGAGCCGCAGACCGACCTCTCGCTGTGCCAGATCGCCCTCGTGGCCGACGACGGCACGCGGTACGGGGAGTCGACGCCGGACGTGCTGGGCAACAACAAGCGGTGCTCGACGCCCGACGCCGAGGGGTTCGTGAGCGAGCAGCCCGAGTGGGACGTCAGCTCGTTCATGCTGGTGGACCCCGACGCGACGATCACCGAGGCCCGGCTGTCGTTCGGGGGCCCGGACTACCTCACGGTCGAGCTGCCCTAGCGAGCGACGGCCGCTCCCGGGACCGCGCGGTTCCCGGCCACGGGGGTGGCGTCGTCGTCCAGCTCGCGGACGGCCAGGCCGCGCTCGACCAGCACCTCGACCGTCGCCGCGATCAGCACGGCGGCGAGCGCCAGGGAGACCACGAGCCCGGCGGCCGCCTCGAAGGGGCTGAACGCGATCCACGCGTTGGTCTCGACGGGGCCGACGGCGGCCCGGACGAGCCAGCCGATCCCCTGGGGCGCCCGCATGACCACGAGGTAGCCCAGGCAGAAGACCAGCATCGGGCCGAGGCCGCCGTGCACGATCATCTTCAGCCCGTTCCACAGGGCGGAGAAGCGGGCGCGCAGGTCCTCGGTGAGCGACTCCAGGAGCGACCGCAGCCCCGCCGGGATCCAGGTCATGCGGTCGAGCCAGCGGTGCTCGCTCGACGGCGGCTCCATGAGCTTGTGTCCCAGCACGACGGCGCCGATGGCGAGCCAGGCCAGGGGCGCGACGAGGACGACGTCGAGCGACTCGAGGACGGTGACGAAGCCGTCGGCCACGAAGGCCGCGGCGTCGTTGCCGGCGTCCCCCACGCTCTCCTGCGCCGCGCCGACGGTGCCGACGGCCGCCGCCACGAGCTCGCGGTCCGCCGCGATGTTCCACAGTCCCAGCTCGATGGACTCGACCTGCTTGGCGACCTGGCTGGTCCAGTAGATCTCGAGGCAGCCGCCGAGCACCGCGATGCCGAGGAACTGGAGCTTGCCCTCGAGCCGGCCGAGCAGCCAGCGCAGCACGAACGCCCCGGCCACGATCGCGACGACGGTCCAGCCGGACCAGACGCCGAGCCGGGACATGAAGTCGACGCCCTCCGCGCTGAACAGGTCGTTGAACAGCTCGTCGGCCGCCGCCTCGTTGGTGAACCTCAGCTGGTCGGCGTCCATGAGGCCCTCGACCTCGTAGACCACCAGGAACGGCACCAGCACGGACAGCGCGATGTCGATGAGGCGCCGCTCGCGCCGCTCCGAGGGCATCATCGGGGCCCGGCGGGTGGGCAGCATGCCGGGGATCGCCGCCTGCGCGGCGCGCTCCCGGCGGCTGAGATCGTTGCCGCCCAGGCTCGGCAGGCTGTTCCGGCAGACCCACAGCATCCCGACCACCGGCACGAGGTACCCGAGCGGGCTCAGGATCAGCAGGAGCTGCGCCACGAACGAGTTCCACTGGCTCAGCTCGACCGCGCCCCACATCGCGCCGTTCCGGACGGCGACGCCGAGCAGGCCGAGCGTCAGGAGCGCGGGCCAGTGCGCCACGAACAGGCGACCGGCGGAGACCAGGATCCTCATGGCGACACATAGTGGCCTAAAGCGGGCATGGTGCGCCAAGCCGTGTCATTCCGGCGTCACTCCAGCGCCGCGAACGTCTCCTCGACCAGGTCGGTGTAGGCCTCGACGCCGTCCAGGTTCGGGTGCGTGGCGTCGGCGTGCAGCAGGCCGGGATGCTCGTCGACCAGCGTGTGCCAGTCGGCGACCGCGACGTTCTCGCGGCCCGCGGCAACCTGGTCGAGGGTCTTGTTCGCGTCCGGCACCCAGTAGCTGATCCCCACGCTGTTGACGAGGACCACGCGGCGGTCGGGCCCGATCATGTCGAGCACGTGCCGCGCGGCGTCGGCCGAACCCTCGAGCTGGAAGCCCGCGTTGGTGCCGAAGTTCAGCAGCACCGTCTGACGCAGGCGGCCCTCGTGCTTCGCCGTGCGGATCATCCGCTCGGCGTCGAGCCAGTCCGTGCTCACCACGCCCTCGACCTGGGCGCGCGGGTAGCGGGCGAGGATCGCCGGCGCGGCGGCCGCCAGCACGGAGTCGCCGAAGGCGGAGACCTGGGCACCCTGCCGCGTCCCGAAGGGTAGGGGCTCCGGTGCCGGCGCCCCGGTGCGCGACGTCGGGGCGGGCTCGCCGTCGGCCGCGGGGGTGGCGGCGCTCCGCCCGGCTGCGGCCTGCGCCGCCGTGGCCTGCCCCGCCGCGGCCTGGACCCCGGCGGCGATGGCGAGCTCGGTCGCCGTCCGGCTCGGGGCCGACGTGACCGCCGCGCCCGTCCCGACCAGGGCGAGCACGGCGACCACCACGGCGGCCTTCGGCACGACGTCGGCGGTGCGGACCGCGCCGAGCAGCGCCCGGAGCGCGCCCCGGAAGCCGAGCCGCCGCACCGGCATCTCGACCCAGCGGTACGACGCCGCCGCGAGCACGACGGTCAGCACCACGGTCAGGCCGATGCCCACGCCCCACCACACGGTCCCGGGCTGCGCCCCGACCGCGGCCGTGACGACGCAGGCGACCGGCCAGTGCCACAGGTAGATCCCGTACGACCGCTCCCCCACCCAGCGCAGCGCGGGCGCCTCCAGCGCGGCGGTGAACCAGGTGGGCTCGGCGCGGGCCGCGCCGCACGCCTGCACCAGGACGAGGGCGAGCAGCGAGGCGGCCAGCAGCCCGAGCGGGTAGGTGAGCGGCGATTCGCTGCGCAGCAGCAGGAACAGGGCGACCAGCCCGGCCAGCGCGAGCGGCGGCAGCACCCGCGCGCGGGCACCCCACAGCGCCGGGCCGGCCTTGGCCCAGCGCAGCGTCACCGCGGCCCCCAGGAGCAGGCCGAACGCGTGGGTGTCGGTGCCGTAGTAGACCCGGGTGGGGTCCACGCCGGTGCCGTACGCGGGCATGAGCAGGAGCGCCATCGCCGCCGCCGAGACGAGCGCGCCCGCGACCACGATCCGCACCCGCCAGGCGGCCGAGCGCACGGTGATCAGCAGGAGCACGAGCAGCACCGGCCAGGCCAGGTAGAACTGCTCCTCGATGGCCAGCGACCACAGGATGCGCAGCAGCTCCGGCTGGGCCTCGTCGAAGTAGTCGGTGCCCGCGGCGATCTCCACCCAGTTGGTGCTGAACGTCACCGCCCCCAGGAGCTGGCGCCCGATGCCGACCGTGAGGTCCGGCTCGACCAGCCGCGCCACCGGGATGCTCGTGACGAGCACCAGCGCGAGGGCGGGCAGCAGGCGGCGGGCCCGGCGCACCCAGAACCGCGGCAGCCGGATCCAGCTCGTGCCCGCGACCTCGCGCAGCAGCAGCGTGGTGATGAGAAAGCCGCTGACCACGAAGAACACGTCCACGCCCAGGAAACCGCCCGGCACCCACGCGGGCGCCAGGTGGAACGC
>NZ_JBHWLR010000047.1:3556-5496 GCF_042731755.1 Promicromonospora sp. NPDC059942 | reverse complement strand
ATCGTTACGCCTTTCGTGCGGGTCGGAACTTACCCGACAAGGAATTTCGCTACCTTAGGACCGTTATAGTTACGGCCGCCGTTTACTGGGGCTTCGATTCGTAGCTTCGCAGAAGCTAACCACTCCTCTTAACCTTCCAGCACCGGGCAGGCGTCAGCCCCTATACATCACCTTACGGTTTAGCAGAGACCTGTGTTTTTGATAAACAGTCGCTTGGGCCTATTCACTGCGGCTCTTCTGGGCGTGAACCCTAAAGAGCACCCCTTCTCCCGAAGTTACGGGGTCATTTTGCCGAGTTCCTTAACGAGAGTTCGCTCGCTCACCTTAGAATTCTCATCTTGACTACCTGTGTCGGTTTGCGGTACGGGCACCTGTTATCTATCTAGAGGCTTTTCTCGGCAGTGTGAAATCAACGACTCGAGGAAACAATTTCCTCTCCCCATCACAGCTCAGCCTTATGAGTGCCGGATTTGCCTAACACTCAGCCTTACTGCTTGGACGTGCACTCCAACAGCACGCTTCGCCTATCCTACTGCGTCCCCCCATCGATTAAAACGATACTAGGTGGTACAGGAATATCAACCTGTTATCCATCGCCTACGCCTGTCGGCCTCAGCTTAGGACCCGACTAACCCAGAGCGGACGAGCCTTCCTCTGGAAACCTTAGTCAATCGGTGGACGGGATTCTCACCCGTCTTTCGCTACTCACACCGGCATTCTCACTTCTAAGCGCTCCACATGTCCTTGCGATCATGCTTCGACGCCCTTAGAACGCTCTCCTACCATTGTCCAAAGGACAATCCACAGCTTCGGTAATATGTTTAGCCCCGGTACATTTTCGGCGCAGTGTCACTCGACTAGTGAGCTATTACGCACTCTTTAAATGATGGCTGCTTCTAAGCCAACATCCTAGTTGTCTGGGCAACGCCACATCCTTTTCCACTTAACATATATTTTGGGACCTTAGCTGGTGGTCTGGGCTGTTTCCCTTTCGAACACGGACCTTATCACCCATGTTCTGACTCCCAAGTTAAATTAATTGGCATTCGGAGTTTGTCTGAATTCGGTAACCCGAGAGGGGCCCCTCGTCCAAACAGTGCTCTACCTCCAATAATCATCACTTGAGGCTAGCCCTAAAGCTATTTCGGAGAGAACCAGCTATCTCCAAGTTCGATTGGAATTTCTCCGCTACCCTCAGTTCATCCGCTCACTTTTCAACGTAAGTCGGTTCGGTCCTCCATTCAGTGTTACCTGAACTTCAACCTGACCAAGGGTAGATCACCTGGTTTCGGGTCTACGACCAAATACTCAACGCCCTATTCAGACTCGCTTTCGCTGCGGCTCCACATTTGCTGCTTAACCTTGCATCAGATCGTAACTCGCCGGTTCATTCTACAAAAGGCACGCCATCACCCATTAACGGGCTCTGACTACTTGTAAGCACACGGTTTCAAGTTCTCTTTCACTCCCCTTCCGGGGTACTTTTCACCTTTCCCTCACGGTACTGGTTCACTATCGGTCACTAGAGAGTATTTAGCCTTAGGAGATGGTCCTCCCAGATTCCGACGGAATTTCACGTGCTCCGTCGTACTCAGGATCCACTCAAGAGAGAATATGTTTTCGACTACAGGATTATTACCTTCTTTGATTCATCTTTCCAGATGATTCGTCTAACATGTTCTTTTGTAACTCCGTATAGAGTGTCCTACAACCCCAACAAGCAAGCTTGTTGGTTTGGGCTCTTCCCGTTTCGCTCGCCGCTACTCAGGGAATCGATTTTTCTTTCTCTTCCTCCGGGTACTAAGATGTTTCAGTTCTCCGGGTCTGCCTTCTGACATGCTATGAATTCACATGTCGATAACATGACATAACTCATGCTGGGTTCCCCCATTCGGAAATCTCTGGATCAACGCTTACTTACAGCTACCCAAAGCATATCG
>NZ_JBHWLR010000047.1:1474-3458 GCF_042731755.1 Promicromonospora sp. NPDC059942 | reverse complement strand
GAATTCACATGTCGATAACATGACATAACTCATGCTGGGTTCCCCCATTCGGAAATCTCTGGATCAACGCTTACTTACAGCTACCCAAAGCATATCGTCGTTAGTAACGTCCTTCATCGGCTTCTAGTGCCAAGGCATCCACCGTGCGCCCTTAATAACTTAATCTATGTTTCCACCATATTTTGAATTGTTATTCAAAATAAATAGCTAAAACTAGTTATTAATCTTGATGAGTGTTCTTTCGAACACTAGCGATTATTTATGAATTCAAGCTTATTTAAAACTCTATTCACTCGGTTTTGCTTGGTAAAATCTTACTTACTTATCTAGTTTTCAATGTACAAAGAATGTTAATAAACATTCAAAACTGAATACAATATGTCACGTTATCCCTCATCTTCGTAGAAGATGTTCCGAATATATCCTTAGAAAGGAGGTGATCCAGCCGCACCTTCCGATACGGCTACCTTGTTACGACTTCACCCCAATCATTTGTCCCACCTTCGACGGCTAGCTCCAAATGGTTACTCCACCGGCTTCGGGTGTTACAAACTCTCGTGGTGTGACGGGCGGTGTGTACAAGACCCGGGAACGTATTCACCGTAGCATGCTGATCTACGATTACTAGCGATTCCAGCTTCATATAGTCGAGTTGCAGACTACAATCCGAACTGAGAACAACTTTATGGGATTTGCTTGACCTCGCGGTTTCGCTGCCCTTTGTATTGTCCATTGTAGCACGTGTGTAGCCCAAATCATAAGGGGCATGATGATTTGACGTCATCCCCACCTTCCTCCGGTTTGTCACCGGCAGTCAACTTAGAGTGCCCAACTTAATGATGGCAACTAAGCTTAAGGGTTGCGCTCGTTGCGGGACTTAACCCAACATCTCACGACACGAGCTGACGACAACCATGCACCACCTGTCACTCTGTCCCCCGAAGGGGAAAACTCTATCTCTAGAGGGGTCAGAGGATGTCAAGATTTGGTAAGGTTCTTCGCGTTGCTTCGAATTAAACCACATGCTCCACCGCTTGTGCGGGTCCCCGTCAATTCCTTTGAGTTTCAACCTTGCGGTCGTACTCCCCAGGCGGAGTGCTTAATGCGTTAGCTGCAGCACTAAGGGGCGGAAACCCCCTAACACTTAGCACTCATCGTTTACGGCGTGGACTACCAGGGTATCTAATCCTGTTTGATCCCCACGCTTTCGCACATCAGCGTCAGTTACAGACCAGAAAGTCGCCTTCGCCACTGGTGTTCCTCCATATCTCTGCGCATTTCACCGCTACACATGGAATTCCACTTTCCTCTTCTGCACTCAAGTTTTCCAGTTTCCAATGACCCTCCACGGTTGAGCCGTGGGCTTTCACATCAGACTTAAAAAACCGCCTACGCGCGCTTTACGCCCAATAATTCCGGATAACGCTTGCCACCTACGTATTACCGCGGCTGCTGGCACGTAGTTAGCCGTGGCTTTCTGATTAGGTACCGTCAAGACGTGCATAGTTACTTACACATTTGTTCTTCCCTAATAACAGAGTTTTACGATCCGAAGACCTTCATCACTCACGCGGCGTTGCTCCGTCAGGCTTTCGCCCATTGCGGAAGATTCCCTACTGCTGCCTCCCGTAGGAGTCTGGACCGTGTCTCAGTTCCAGTGTGGCCGATCACCCTCTCAGGTCGGCTACGCATCGTTGCCTTGGTAAGCCGTTACCTTACCAACTAGCTAATGCGGCGCGGATCCATCTATAAGTGACAGCAAAACCGTCTTTCACTATTGAACCATGCGGTTCAATATATTATCCGGTATTAGCTCCGGTTTCCCGAAGTTATCCCAGTCTTATAGGTAGGTTATCCACGTGTTACTCACCCGTCCGCCGCTAACGTCAGAGGAGCAAGCTCCTCGTCTGTTCGCTCGACTTGCATGTATTAGGCACGCCGCCAGCGTTCATCCTGAGCCAGGATCAAACTCTCCATAAAAAAC
>NZ_JBHWLR010000046.1:0-6112 GCF_042731755.1 Promicromonospora sp. NPDC059942 | reverse complement strand
AAAAAACCCCGGGCCTCAAAGGGGACTGTGTGGGCGGGGTCCAGATCAGGGACAGACCCCGGTCAGGCCAGCGCGACCGCCAGTGCGCCCAGCGACTTGAGCGTCTCCTCGGCGGCCTGCTCGTCGTAGCCGCGGGTGCACACCGCGATCACCAGGGCGTCGGGACCGGGCTCGCCCACGAAGGCGACGTCGTGCCGGATGCCGTCCACCCAGCCGGACTTCGAGCCGAACGGGACGGCGCCCGGCTCGCCCGGGCCGGGGACGGCGGCGGTGAGCTGCCGGTCGGTCTGGCGGCCGAGCAGCTCGCACATCCAGGTGGTCCGCTCCGGGCTCGCGAGCGCGCCCGTGACCACGCCGGACATGAGCAGGCACAGGTCGGCCGCCGTCGTGCGGTGCGAGGCGCCGGCCTGCTCGGCGGCCAGGTCGGAGTACTTGCGGCCGAAGATCGACCGCGTGGCCCCGACGTCGGACAGCACCTTGTTCACGGCGGCCAGGCCCACGCGCTCGGCCACCATGTTGGTCGCCTCGTTGGAGGAGACGGTGACCATCCGGTCGACGACGTCGCCCAGCGGCATCGGCGTGCCGTCGGGCGGCAGGCCCTCGTCGACGTCGTCGGGCTCGATCGTGTACTCACCCGCGCCGGGCACCTGCGACGTGAAGGTCCGGGTCGCGGTGCACGTCTCGTCGAGGCGCGCCGTGCCGGCGTCGAGCTCCCGCGCGGCCGCCACCAGCACCGCGAGCTTCACGGTCGAGGCGGCGTAGAAGTCCAGGTCGTCCTGCCGCGCGGCCAGCACCTCGCCCGAGGCCCGGGCGATCCGGTAGGCCACCACCGGCACCCCGTCGCTGTGCGTCCCTGTCGACACCATGTGCGTGCTCGTCCTCTCGTCGTTACTTCGCCGCGCCGTGCACGACGTCGGCCCAGGCGCGCACCAGCGCACCCGACTGGGCCGCGTTCTCCGCCGCGTGGGCGAGCGCCGCCTCGGCCAGCGCCGCGCGGTCGATGCCCTGCTCCGAGAGCGCGGCCTCGTCCCAGGTCGCCACCCGCTCCGGCCGGGCCTCGGGATGGAACTGCAGGCCCCAGGCGGTCTCGCCCACGCGGAACGCCTGGTTGCGGCAGGCCTCGCTCGTCACCAGCAGCGTGGCCGACGGCGGCAGCGCGGTCACCGAGTCCTCGTGGTTCTCGATCATCCACAGCGGCCCGCCGGGTACGCCGCCGCCGCCGGGCGCGCCGCCGCCGGGCGCGCCGCCGACGCCGGGTACGCCGCCGCCGGACACGCCGCCGACGCCGGTCACGCCCGGCAGGTAGCCGAACACCGGGTCGTCGGCCGCGGCCGGCAGCACCGTGAGCGCGCACATGCCGCGCTCCGTCTCGCCGGACCGCGCCGTCACGCCGCCGCCCGTGACGTGCGCCAGGAGCTGCCCGCCGAGGCACAGCCCGAGCAGCGGCACGCCGTCGGCCAGGGCCTGGAGCGTCAGCGCCCGCTCGCGGGCCAGGAACGGGTGGCCGGCGTCGTCGTCCGGCATGAAGCCGCCGCCCAGCAGGACCACGCCCCCGAACCCGTCGAGCGTCCCGGGCAGCTCCGCGCCCGGGACGAGGACCGGGTCGAGCCCGGCCTCGGGGAGCCACTGCTCCAGCCGGCCCATGGAGCTGGTGGACGAGTTCAGGACCACCAGGACGCGTGTCATGCGCCGCCCCGGGACGGGGCCTCGGGCGCCGTCAGCTCGCGCGCGAAGTGGCAGGCGGCGACGTGCGCCGCGGCGCCGTCGGCCCCGGTGCCCGTCGCACCCCGGGCGACCAGCGCCGGTACGTCCGTCTCGCACGCGTGCGGGATCAGCCGCAGGCCGGACTCTGTGCCGCCGACGGCGCCCGTGTCGACGCCCGAGGCTGCCTCGCGCCGCGCCTCCGGCAGCGTCGGTGCGAGCCAGCAGCGCGTGTGGAACGGGCAGCCCGACGGCGGGTCCACCGGGGAGGGCGGGTCGCCCTCCAGCACGATCCCGCCGACGCCGGGCCGCCCGGCGCCCGCGACCGCGTCACCGGACGAGCCCGCGCCGACGGCCGCGCCCGCCGGGACGAGCCGCACCGACGGGTCGGGCACGGGCACCGCGGACAGCAGCGCCTGCGTGTACGGGTGCTGCGCGGCGTCGTACACCTCGGCCTCGGGCCCCTGCTCCACGATGCGGCCCAGGTACATGACGGCGACGTCGTGGGCGATGTGCCGCACCACGCCGAGGTCGTGCGCCACGAACAGGTAGGACAGGCCCAGCTCCTCCTGGAGGTCCTCCAGCAGGTTGATCACCTGGCCCTGCACGGACACGTCGAGCGCCGAGACCGGCTCGTCGCAGACCAGGATCTTGGGCCGCAGGGCGAGCGCGCGGGCGATCCCGACACGCTGCCGCTGCCCGCCCGAGAACTGGTGCGGGTACCGGTTGGCGTGGTCGGGGTCCAGGCCGACGAGCTCCAGCAGCTCGCCCACCGCGGCCCGCCGTCCGCCCGCCGGGTCGATGCCGTGGATCGCGAACGGCTCGCCCACGATCTCGCTCACCGACATCCGCGGGTTCAGCGACGTGTACGGGTCCTGGAACACCATCTGCACGTCCCGGCGGAGCTGCTTGCGGCCCGCCCGGGACCGGCCGGTGACGTCCTCGCCGTCCACCAGCACCTGGCCGCTGGTCGGCGTCTCGACGCCGACGAGCACGCGGGCGAGCGTCGACTTGCCCGACCCGGACTCGCCGACCAGGCCCAGGGTGCGGCCCCGGTCCAGGGTGAGCGAGACGCCGTCGACCGCCTTGACCGCGGCCGTCGAGCGGCGCAGCAGCCCGGAGCGCACCGGGTAGTGCTTGACGAGGTCGCGCACCTCGAGCACGGACTCGCCGGGCTCGGGCCGCTCGTCGACGAGCTCGGCTCCCGCCGGTCGCGACTCAGTCATCGGAGTCTCCCTTCGGCCCGGGCACCGAGGTGCCGGACGCCGGCACGCCGGACACAGATACGCCGGCCTCGGGGGCCGGCTCCCGTCCGGCCATGATGTCCTCCGCGAAGTGGCACGCCGACATCCGGCCGGGCGCCGGGGTCGCCCGCGGCGGCGCGTCGGTACGGCAGACGTCGCGCGCCGCGTCGCAGCGCGGGTGGAACGGGCAGCCCGCCGGCATCGCGGCCGGGCTCGGCGGGCGACCCGGGATCACGGGCAGGCGGCCGGTCCCGGCCGCGGACGGGATCGACCGCAGCAGCGCCCGCGTGTACGGGTGCGCGGGCGTCGTGTAGACGGGCACCACGGGCGCCTGCTCGACGGCGCGGCCTGCGTACATGACCGTGACGTCGTCGGCGACCCCCGCCACCACGCCCAGGTCGTGCGTGATGAGCACGAGGCCCATGTGCCGCTCCGCCTGGATCTCGGCGAGCAGCCGCAGCACCTGCGCCTGGACCGTCACGTCGAGGGCGGTGGTGGGCTCGTCCGCGATGAGCACGTCGGGGTCCATCGCCAGCGCCGACGCGATCATCACGCGCTGGCGCATGCCGCCCGAGAACTGGTGCGGGTACTCCTTGACGCGGGCCTTCGCGTTCGGCACCTTGACCAGGTCGAGCAGCTCGACCGCCCGCTTGCGGGCGTCGGCGCGGGACAGCCCGCGCCGGGCCCGGAGCGCCTCGGTGAGCTGGTAGCCCACGGTGTGCACGGGGTTGAGCGCGGCCAGCGCGTCCTGGAACACCATCGCCACCTGCTCGCCGCAGCGTGCGCGGTGCTCCTTGCGGCTCAGGCCGAGCAGGTCGGTGCCGGCGAGGCGGACGCTGCCGCGCGTGATCCGCGCCGTGTCCGGCAGCAGGCCCATCACGGCCAGCGACGAGACGGACTTGCCCGAGCCCGACTCGCCCACGATCGCGAGCGTGCGGCCCGCCTCCACGCGGTAGGACAGCCCGTCGACGGCGCGCACCGCGCCGTCGGGCGTGCGGAACTCGACGGCGAGGTCGGTGACCTCCAGGAGGGGGGTGCCCGGCACCTGCTCGGGGGCGCTCATGCGCTCAGCCTCGGGTCGAGGGCGTCGCGCAGGGCGTCGCCGAGCACCACCAGCGCGAGGACGGTCGCGATCAGGCAGATCAGGGGCGCGAGCAGGATGTGCGGGGCGCCGCCGAGCACCCACTCCGAGCCCTGCTCGATCTGGATCCCCCAGCTCGTCGCCGGCGGCCGGACGCCGATGCCCAGGAACGACAGCACGGCCTCCGCGCTGATCACCCCGGCCACGGAGGTGGGGAGCAGCGCGGTGACGGTGCCGATGGCGTTGGGCAGCACGTGCCGCACCATGATGCGCAGGTCCGACGCGCCCAGCGAGCGCGCGGCGGTCACGTAGTCCAGGTTCTTCGCCTCCAGGGTGCTGGCCCGCACGTAGCGGGTGTAGGGCATCCAGCCGAACAGGATGAGCACCACTGCGGGCAGCAGGATCACGTTGAACGTGCCGCTGCCCAGGTCGACGCCCTTGAACAGGGACAGCACCAGGAGCGCGGCCAGCAGCAGCGGGACCACCAGGAAGACCTCGACGGCACGGGAGACCAGGTAGTCCACCCAGCCGAGGTAGTACCCGGCGAGCAGGCCGAGGGTCACGCCGATCAGCAGCGAGACGCCGACCACGACCACGGCCAGCAGCAGCGACGGCCGGATGCCGTGCACCAGCGTGGCCAGGACGTCGCAGCCGAGCGAGTCGGTGCCCAGCGGGTGCTCGGCGCCCCAGCCCTGCGGCGTCGTGCGGGCCTCCCGGATCGGGCACGTCCGAGGGCTGGTGGTCGTGAACAGCGTGGGGAACGCCGCCATCAGCCCGAAGAACACGAGCACGACGGCGGCGGCGATCGTGTCCGGCCGGCGGCGGAGCCGACGCCAGGCGTCGGCGAGCGGGCTCGACGACGCGCTGGTGCGCGGCGCGGTCGGTGCGGGTGTCACGGCGTCACTCATAGCGGATCCTCGGGTCGAGCAGGGCATAGGCGATGTCGACGACGATCATCACCACGACGGTCACCGTGGCCAGCAGGGTGACGATGCCGAGCACGAGCCCGACGTCGTCGTTCTGGACGGCTCCCCACAGGACGCCGCCCATCCCGTAGATGTTCATCAGGCCCTCGGTGATGACGGCTCCGCCGAGGGCCTCGGCGAAGGTGAGGCCGACGGCGGTCACCACGGGCACCGACGAGTTGCGCACCACGTGGTGCACCACGACGCGTCCCTCGGTCAGGCCCTTCGACCGGGCGGTCCGCACGTGGTCGCCCTGGTAGGACTCGAGCTGGCTGGCCCGGACCAGGCGGATGAACGCCGCGGAACCGGCCAGGCCCAGCAGGATCCCGGGCACGACGACGGTGGCCCACGGGTGGTCGGCGTCGAAGGACGGCTTGAACCAGTACGGCGGCCAGCTGTTCTCGCCGAACGTGTCCTCGGCCCAGCGGTTCAGCGGCACGGCGACGACGTACCGGTAGACGATCAGCAGCACGAAGACCGGGAAGGCGTCGATCAGCACCGACGTGAGCCGGATCCCGTGGTCCCCGGCCGAGCCGCGCCAGCGGGCGGCGGCCGAGCCGAGCAGCATGCCGAGCGCCAGCCAGGTGATGAGCACGACGCAGAACAGGCGGATGGTGTTCGGCGCCGCCGTGGCGACGATCTCCGAGACCTCGCGGCCGCGCAGGTTGGTGCCGAAGTCGCCCTGGGCGTACTGGCCGAGGCGTTCGACGAACGGCCCGAGGCAGGGGTTGCCCACCTGGTCGTAGCAGGGGTCGTCGAGGTTGAAGCGCTGCTCGACGGCGGCGATCTGCGCCGGGGTGGCGACCTTGTCGCCGAAGAACGCCTGCGCCGGGTTGCCGTTGAGCTGGATGGCGACGGTGGTGAGCAGGTGCAGCAGGAACATGACGAGCAGCAGGGTGCCGACCGCCTGGACGGCACGGCGAAGGATGTAGCGCCCCATGGGGACTCCTCAGGTTGTGCGCCGAGTCAGCGCCGTAGTCCGACCACGGCGCTGACTCGGGGTTGTTCAGGCGCCGAGTCAGCGCGCTGGTCGGACTACAGCGCTGACTCGGCGCCAAGGTTCCGCCCTGACCTCGATCTTGCGGAAGAGCAGCGCGCCCAAAAAAAGGTTGAAGAGCCCA
>NZ_JBHWLR010000045.1:0-8064 GCF_042731755.1 Promicromonospora sp. NPDC059942 | reverse complement strand
GCTCAACTTATCGAACTACATCTTTGGTACGTTTCTCTTATTTTCTTCATTCTTAATTTACTAAAATATTAGTTGTTGATTTATCTAATAAAACTAGGTTATGTAAATAAATTTTATTATATAAATCTTCTAGTTCTAAAAGTATTAATTGATATATTTCTTGGATAAATTGATATTTATTTTATAAATCTTTTAACTTAAATAAGAGTTAGGATAAGGAGAGAGAGAATGAATTTTTTTATTAGGAAAGAAAAAAAGGAAGATTATAAGATTACTGAAGAAGTTGTAAAAGAAGCGTTTGCTAATGAAGAATATAGTGATCAGAGTGAACATAGATTAGTTGCGAGTTTGAGAAATTCTGATGAGTTTATTCCAGATTTATCTTTAGTAGCATTACATAGAGATAAAATTATAGGTCATATATTGGTATCTAAAATTTTTATTGTTAAAGGTGAGAAATCTATAGAATCATTAGCTTTAGCGCCTGTTTCTGTCTTACCTAATTATCAAAATAAAGGCGTAGGTCAAAGTTTGATACAAAAATCTTTAGAAGTAGCAGAAAAGCTTAATTTTGATTCGGTTATAGTGATGGGACACTCAGAGTATTATCCAAAATTTGAGTTTAAAAAAGCTTCTAACTGGGGTATTAAAGCCCCTTTTGAAGTACCAGACGAATTTTTAATGGCTATTGAATTAAAGAAAAATGCTTTGGATAAAACTTCTGGGATAATTCAATATTCAGATGCTTTTTTTGAATGAAAAATTTATTTATCTTAGTTTTTAAATCTACTGAATAAATAAAGACTAGGCATTTATGCCGAGAAAATTTATTAATGTTGAGAAGAAGCCTCTTAACTAAACTTGAAGACAAATGTCGCATAGCGTGAGCTATTAAGCCAACGATTCGACAAGTTTTTAGTTTGTTAAGAGTTTTCGAAGGCTCAACGTCAATAAAGCAGTTATGTTAACATTGCCTAAAAAAGGAGTTCTTATTTTGGATAAAAACACAGTATTAGATAAAGGTTATTTTATAGCAACTATCTTAAATTCCATTTTTTTACTTGGGTTAATTTTTGTATATCAATCTGATAATCCATATATATTAATTCCATATACTATTGTGATGGTTGTTAATGCTATTTATTTAGTTGTAAAAGTAGGAAAAATAAATAAAAGTAAGCCCAAAATTTAAGAGGGTTTTGAAACGATTGAAAACGAGTTTCTTCTTGACTTGATCCTATATAGGAATAACGTTCTTTTTTAAAATAAGGATAGATAAATATATTAGCTTGAATGATTTAAAAAATTTGAAGATATCTATATTTTACAAAAATCAAGTTTGTTATTGTTACTTTTGATGTTTATTTTTTGGTTAAGTTTAAGACAATAGAATATAAACCATAGATATGCATAGAAAGAGTCCGGAAGATAAAGTTCTAGGATAAGTAAATAAAGACAATTTCTATTGAAATAATATAGAAATTGTCTTTTTTATTATTGTATAAAGAAAAAGAACGTTGATACATCAACGTTCTAGCGTAATTTAGTTAATCAGAATTAAACTGATTTTTACTAATGAACGGAAACAGTACGGGTTAACTCGTATTCCTCTTTGTTGTTTTCGTCTAAAGGAACAGGGGTGAATGATTTAGTTGAACCATCAAGCCCTATATCAAATAAAAGCCATTGTAGTGCTGTAGCAGTTGTAGTTTTTCCTGTATCATTAACACCGTATACTCTTGCATCATTGCCATTAAATTCAAAAACTTGATTTTTTAAACCTGCAAAATTTTCAATTGATATTTTCTTTATTTTCAGCTGTTTCATATTGACTACCCCGTATATTTTGATTAAATTCTGACTGTTAGGCGTTGGCACGTCTTTCAGTCTTTTTTGTTATCTCAAGCCACTTTTCCCAAAAGAATGTGCTAAAGATAAGTGTTAACATTGCAATTCCTAATACTGTTGTGAAACCACCTTAAAAGTAATGTGATGATCATTGCAATGAACATCGTCATGTAGCTTAGTAGATATTTCATTTATCATCCTCTTCTTTCATTTCTAAAAGTTTTTCGATATATCCTCTTTCTAATGCGAAATCAAATAACATTTGTTGAATATGTTCAGGCATAATAACCATTCCTTTCGTGTATAATGTGGTTATCGCTATTGCGTTAGATTGGGGGGTAATGATGAGTAAAAACAATAAAGATTTCTCTAGAGCTTTAAAGCGAATGGGTTCTAATGCGCAGTCTATGAATGGCACTTCAAATGTAGATTTTAATGATTTATTTTCTACAGAATTCATGAAAAAATACACAAACAAAACTGATATATATGAATTTATAGAAGCAAGCAATCTTGACGTTCATAGCCAAGAAGATTTCAATGTAGTAATGCAAACTAACGATTGGAATCATTACGTAAAAAGAAATACTAGGTTTAATTCTTGGCACGAGATGTACGAAAAAGCTCTAGGTGAATATACTTTTAATAATTTATTCAAAGGGCTTTAGTTTTTTAATTAATTCATCAGTATCAACATTTACTTTATATGTCGGTTTATTAGTAGCACTTCTAATCTCCTCCGCCAAGATGACGATTAGGAGTGCTATTTTTAGTTTCTTTAACATGGCTATACACCTCCTATCCAAATATCTTTTTGAAATTATCCTCAAGAAATTGTTTCATCTTGCTACCTATGAATCTGAATTGATTATTGTTGTTGATTGGATAATGTGAAAACTATTCTATTTCTTTTTTAAATTGTGGATTTTCTAGAATGTTTCTTTTTAACTAATATCTATTGCGACCTGTTTCATATTCCAAATCTTCCATAGTCCACCATGTTTTTGTCATGTCTCATACCTCCGTAACTTCTGCTTCATAACCAAAATCAGTCATGATTTCGTGAATTTTTAATCTGCCTTTTTGAGTCCAACGCGTCTGTGGTTGAGTGTCCGGATGTCCATATGAACGGACTATTTCAATTGTGTGCGACTTTGTATATCCTCTGTTCATATTTTCGATGTATAGCACCCACTGTTTACCTACACGACGTTGTAATCTCGCTTGATGTAATAATTTATTAAGCTTTTGTGCAGACAAACCATAATCAGCTGCAATTTGTGTGATAGTCATCGTTCCGGGTGATTTTAATATTTCGTCCACATAGTCAGCTTTGGGTTTTAACTCGCCAATTTGTTGCTGTTGTATTGAGTTCTGCTCAAGCAACTTTTCTTTTTCTTTCTGTTCTTCAATCCATTTCTCAGCACGTCTTACAGGATCTTCTATCATGTAACTTGCAACAGGTTGTTTGAGTTGTTTTTCCATTTCGTTAAATTTATTGATATACGCCATCTTGAAATCGTTATGACCTTGAATGTTGAACATATATAAAGTGAAACCATCTTTTGTTAGTAAATATTCTTTCAATTTTCTACCAGTACTATCTTTATATTCGTTAGGAATTATTACTGAACCCACATTTGGGCTGAGTAAAATTTTTTCTAAATCTCTAATTACATGAGCGTGTTTTTTTTCTAGTTCTTGAGCAATCACTCGACTAGAAACAACTGCTCCTACTTCTGAGTTGTTTTCAATTTGAATTTTTTGTAATGCTTGCATATTTTTATTACTCCTTTCTGCTATACTCCTTATAAAAGGAGGTGGTTTTATGAAAAACGTTTATGCTTGTTTACTTGGCGAATGGGTAAATCTATCTGAATCAAATGATGTTGTAATTGATAACGCATATACAGATGTAAACCTTTGGTATAAAGAACAAATCGATAACTTGTTCAATTTCAACTACATCAACATTAAAATTGATAATGTGAATTACCGAATCCACCCTAGTTTCGTTCAAGTTTTAACTAAGTGATTTTCTAATTGTTTTACAGCTATGACTGTCAAGCTCTACCTTGACGGTCTTATGGCTGTAAGCTTTGTTAACTTCATGTGCAATTCTGTCCCACTCGTATTTAGGCATGCCTTCTATTATTTTTAAAATCCCATTTAATTTTTCTTCTTTCATTTGAATTCCTCCTTAATTTGTTTGTTGTTCTTTTTCAGGAACGTCTTGAGTAAAAAAATATCTAAATTATTTGTTTCGTAGCCTAATATCTTTGCCATTTTAATAAACTCATTCGCTCCAATATCTACAATCCCGTTTTCTCTTTTAGCATATGGAGTTCTTGTTTTCCACCCCATCATTTGTGTCATCTCATCTTGAGTTATTCCGCAAGCTATTCTTTCTGCTCTCAATCTTTTTAAGTTAAGTACCATGTCGTCACCTCCGTTCGTTCTCTTTTGAGAACTGTATATAACTTAACATCTTACGTTCCCGTTAGTCGACACTTTTTGCTCTAAAAAATTCAAAAAGATTTTTTCTACCTATATATTGTATTCATTTGGGAACGATGCTATAATCTAATTGTTCACATGAAAGAACAAATAATTTATTCAGGAGATACTTAAAATGAGAAATAATGATGAAATAATCACAATAATTAAATCAGCTATGAAAGAACAAGATATGTCACTTAGTGAATTAGCTCGTCGTGTAGGAGTTGCTAAATCTGCTGTATCACGTTATTTAAACTTAACTAGAGAATTTCCGTTAAATCGTACAGAAGATTTTGCAAAAGCACTTAGTATCAGTACAGAATACTTACTTGGTTTTGACAAAAGTGAACAACAAGATGAACAACCAAAACATCGTGCAGCACATCTTGAAGGTGAATTAACAGATGAAGAATGGCAACGTGTGCTAGATTATGCAGATTATATAAGAAGCAAACGCAAATAAAGGGTGTTTTTATGGGGTTATATGAAAAAATGTTAATAAAACATGATTATATAGAAGTCAGAGAAACAAATGTTATGCCTAATGACCTACACGGTCTATGGTTAGGTGATTTAATTTTAATTAAGCGAAACCTTTCCGAAACACGTAAAGCTGAGGTATTATACGAAGAACTAACACACCATAAACTTACATATGGAAACATCTTAGACCAATCTAAATTCAACAACCGTAAATTTGAAAACTACGCTAGGCGTTACGGGTATGAAAATGCCCTACCTTTGCGCATTATTGTGGAGGCGCATAACTATGGTATTAGTAACTTATATGAACTAGCTGAATATGTTCAATTAAGCGAAGAATATATAGTAGAAATATTGAAACATTACAAAAATAAATATGGTATTGGTACTCACTACGGAGAATACCTAATTACATTTGATCCGTTGAGGGTTTTTAAATATAAAGAAATATAAAAAAGGAGGAAGTTTATGTCTAAAAATATAGGTTTTAAAAATGGTTACGCTATAGGCCTAATAAAAAGTGGTTTATCTAAAGAAGGTAAAAAAGCAATCGACTCACTAAGCGCTGAAGAACAGATAAGATTGGCTAATTTACAAAAGAATAATGACCCTACGCTTAACGAAGAAGTAAGGAAAGCAATCGGAATGGATAGTAATTTTACTAGCATTCAAGAAAAAAGTGAAGCTTACAATAAAAAAAGCATTGAAAAACAAGGAATAAATAATCCGACTAAAATTACATCTAATGCTTTTTATTACCAAAATAAAGCGAATAGCTTCGACGATATTTACAATCTTATAGGTATAGGTACTCATATTAGCCAAAAAGAACAAGCTAAATTTGTTCATTATAAAGATATGAAAACAAATACTTATGTGCAAATAGCACAAAATGATGAGATAGTAAAACAAAATAAGAAATTACTAGAACAAAATGATGAAATTATCAAACTTTTAAAGCAAATTCTAAACAAAGGAGAAATGTAGAATGAAAAAGGTTCTTTTTTTAATTTTTGCTAGTTTATTAGTATTAACCGCATGTGGGCAAGAAGAAGAAAAGAAAGAGAAAGACAATAAGACAGAAACAACTAAAAAAGACGAGAAAAAAGAAACGCAAAAGAAAACAGAAAATAAAGAGGATAAAACTAAAGAAGACACAGATAATAATGACCAACAAAGCAATGAACAGCAAGATAATCAAGTAAATGAACAACAACAAGCTCAAGAACAGCAAGCAAACCAACAACAAGAACCGTCATATGAAGAACAAATGCGTGCTAATGCAAAAGTTGCTAAACAAAACGGTTATACAGGTATACCCAATGGAGATATGGGTGGCGTTCCTACTTCTGACAAAGCCTACTCTAATGATCAATTAGACCCCGAAACTGGATTACCTAAAGATGATGCTGTCCCACAAGACACAGAATAATTCCACTGGGTACCTAGTATCCTTATATTATAATTCCAGTTCTTCTAAATCTTCTTCAGGTACAGAGCAGACATGATAGATTACGATGAAGTAGATAAACAATTAGAAAAAAATAAAAAAGCTCAAGCTGAAAAAAAGACTGAACTTCAGAAAGAATACCTCGAGTTATCCGATAAAATGTTTGAAGAAGATGTAAGCGATGAAGAATATAATGCAATGGAAAAACGTCAAAACGAAATATTAGATGAAGTAGAACCAATCAATTAATTATTACATAGGCATTCACTTGCCCTATTTTTATCCCCCTCCACTTTGGGGCGAAAGGAGGAATATTAATGAAAACACCAAATAGTGATGGTGAAATAAGACCATGTTTAAGCAATTTTAAATTCTATATAGGTCAAACGGGACAGGAAGAAGACCATCCTTTATTAGATTTCAACAGACTAAAAGACGGTTCTGAACTGGGTATAGAGTTCACAGTTAGTGGACTAAATAGAGTATATAAAAATGATGAAAGTAATGCTATATCTATGGTTATATTATATTACGAGAGAGTTGGACAAAAAGGTTTTAAACTAAATAATTTATGGTCAGTAAATCTGGATGATGAGGATATGAAAGAATCCTATAAAACTTTCAAATTAACTCTTACAAAAACCTACTTGAATCTAGTCGAAAGACAATATGATATGTATTTAAACTATCCTTTAATTAAGATAATCACTTTACCTGAAAAGTTTGATTTTACAGAATTAGATGAAGAAACTTTGTCACACTGGATGACTTGGTCACAACATAATGAATTACTATGCGTTAAAATACCAATGATTCCTGAGTCGGAGGAGTAGAATGGATAAATTAATTGAGTATAACGAACTAGCAAATAAATTTAATAAAACTATTCCAGATGCACATGATACAACGAAATTAAGAACAAATGATTCTGGAGGTGGTAATATGAGCGGAAACTATATTACTAAAGAAATGTTCGAACAATTTGAAAAGCGTATCGACGATAAACTGGATTCATTGCCTAATAGAATGGCCGATAAAATGGACGCTAAGATAAGCGGTTTAGAAGCTAAACAAACAAAATGGTTCGTAGGAATAACTATAAGTACAGCAATTGGAGGGTTGAGTTTAATAATCGGTGCTATCGGATTAATAGTTAATATATTTATATAAAGGGTACACCACCGTACCCTTATTATTTTTTTACTTTTTTCGAGGAGGAAATGAAATGTCAGTAAGAAAACAACCGAATGGTAAATGGTATTACGACTTTGGATATGAAGGCAAAAGATATAAAAAGAAAGGTTTTAAAACTAAACGTGAAGCTACAGAAGCTGAATCTATAGCCAAAAACAAAGTGATGAGAGGTTTAGTTATTAACAACAAGACATCATTCATTAAATACTATAACGATTGGATAAAGGTTAACAAAGAGAATGTGGTTTCTGACAAAGCTTACGCAACATTTAACAATGCTATTAATCAATTTAAGTTATTCTTAGAAAATGAAAATTTAAGTGATGTCACCCTATCAGATTTGAATACAACGTTTTACCGTAAATTTATTAAATGGTATGGAGATGACCACGCTACAGAAACAGTAAGGAAGATACACAATTGTTTAAAACAATCTATAGACGACGCTATACAAGAAGGATTGATTCACAAGGATCCAACGTATAAAGTGATGGTTAAAGGTCGAATACCTGCTCAAAAAGAAGATGAAAAGTTTATGAGCATAGAAAATTTTGTAAATTTAAAAAAGTATGTATCTGATACCCCTATTC
>NZ_JBHWLR010000044.1:0-9981 GCF_042731755.1 Promicromonospora sp. NPDC059942 | reverse complement strand
GGTTTCTTCGCTTTGCGCCGGGGCAAAGCGAAGAAAACCGGGCCTCAAAGGGGAGGGACAGCCGGCGGCGGTGCGGCTCATGGCGGCGAGACGGTCGGCCGCGTGGCGGCCTGCCGTTGCGTATACGCACTGATGTCTGTCATCCCCTGCGAAGGGATGTCTTCCTGACAAAGTCAACCCATCAAGAGTGGGTGCCCGGGGTCGACGCCGCGGTGTGCTCATAACACTTGCGTTATGGTGGAGGCATGGATGTGGAACATCGTCCTGCTCGAGGAAGTTGATGCCTGGTTCCTCGACCTGGTCCGGACGGAGGACCCGGTGGCTGAGCATGTCGCCGCGGCGATCGAACTGCTCGCCCGGACCGGCCCCTCCCTCGGAAGGCCCGCGGTCGACTCGATCAAGAGGTCGACGGTCCACAACCTGAAGCCCGTAGGGCGGTTCTGCTCGTCGCGGGGGACAAGGCGGGGCGATGGGATGAGTGGTACCGGGCGACCATCCCGGTGGCTGAGCACCGATATGAGCAGTGGCTCATCGGTGAGTACGACGAGGAGGTGTGACAGATGGCTCGTTCATGGAACGAAGTGAAGGCCGACGCGGTCGCGACCGGCCTGGACGAAGCGCGAACGGCCGAGATCATGGCCGAGATGCGCGAGCAGGTGCGCGCGTACAAGCTCGCTGACATCCGCCGGTCCCAGCACGTGACGCAGGCCGTGATCGCGCAGGGGATGGGCGTAGCGCAGCCACGGGTGTCCGCGATCGAGCACGGCCGACTCGACTCGACCGAGCTGGGCACGCTGCGGTCGTACGTGGAGGCCCTCGGCGGCCGGCTGCGGGTGATCGCGGACTTCGGTGACGAGTTCGTCGTCGTGCAGGGCTGACGCCTTAGTACGCCGGCTTGTCCGGGGTGCGCTCGCCGACCGGGACCTCGACCGCCAGGGTGTTGCCGTCCTGGGCGAGCGGGCACGTCCACGCCGGGTCGTAGGCGCAGGACGGGTTGTAGGCGAAGTTGAGGTCGAGCACCAGGTCGCCGACGCCGAAGTCGTCGGGGCCGCCGCCCTCGCCGCCGTCGGACCCGCCGGTGTGCCCGAGCCAGGAGCCCTTGATCGTGTCGATGAGGTAGCGGCCGCCGCCGTAGGTGCCGCCGGGCGGGCCGGCGAGCGCGTCCTTGATCGGCACGAACAGGCCGCCGCCGTAGGAGGCGAGGCGCCAGACGTCGAGGGTGCCGAGGTCGCCCAGGGCGTCGGAGCCCAGGGCGACCGTGCCGAGCAGCTCGAACGGCACGACGCCGTCGGTCCCGGTGGGGACGTCGAGGCGGCGCGGCGCGCCGTCGGGCCCGGGCTCGGCCGGGACGATCGGGGCGCTCAGGCGCCAGGCCGGGTCGTACGGGGTGACGGTCAGCCCGGTGAAGCCGGGCCGCTCCTCCGGCAGGATCGGCGAGACCGGGTGGGTCGCGAAGAGCTCGTCCCGGGCGGCGATCCAGCCCGCGTGCGCGGCGGCCGGGTTCACGACGGCGCGGGTGCGGGCCTCGGCGTACAGCGCGAAGACGCGCCGCCGCCAGTCCGCGGTCTGGAGCGCTGTGATGGCCGGTGAGGTGGTGGCGGCGTGCGTCATGCGTCCGACACTACCCACCGCCGCTGACACGCTGCCGGGCGGCTTGCTGGTCAGCGCCCCTCGAACAGCTCGTAGACCCGGTCCAGGCGGTCGTAGGCCTCCTCGAACCACTCGTCGGACACGGGCACGGCGGTCGTCACGTCCGTGAGCAGACCCATCCTGTCGCGGACGGTGACGATGAGGGCGTCGTCGTCCTCCCAGCGGACGTGGACCTCGGGGGCCCGCAGGCTTTCGCGCCAGGCGACGTCCTGCCCCAGGTCCAGCGCGTCGAGGGCCTCCCGCCAGGCGTCCAGGTCCACATCACCGACGAACGTCGGCTGCACGCCCCTGACGCCGCGCCCGGCCGCGACGTCCCCGCAGTCGATCTCGATCGTGCCGCGCGCCTGACTGGCGGTCCCGTCGGGCCGGCGATCCAGCGAGTCGATGCGGAGAACCACGACGTTCCCGTCACCCTCGAAACGGAAGAGCTCGGACGGCAGACCCGCATCCTGTGATGTCACGGGCGCGAGTCAACCACGACCCACCGACACCCGGCATCAGTCCTTCGGCGTCAGCCGGATGACCGGCATCTCCCGGTCCGTCGTCTGCTCGTAGCGGCGGAAGTTGGCCGCCTCGGCGGTGATCCGCCGCCACGCCTCGGCCCGTTCGGCGCCGTGCAGCTCACGGGCGGTCACGGCGACCTTGCGGCCGCCCAGCTCGACCGTCAGCCGGTCGGGATGGGCGGCGACGTTGAGGTACCAGGCCGGGTTGGTCGCCGCGCCCCAGGCGGAGGCGACGACGAGCCAGGAGCCGTCCGGCCCGGGGAACCACGCGAGCGGCGTCGGCCGGGCCTGTCCGCTCTTGCGCCCGACGGTGGTCAGGACCAGGAGGTTCTTACCCATGGTCGTAGCGTTGGTGCGCCGGGCGTGCCCTGCCATCAGGCGGTTCAGCCAGCGGAACACGGGCCCGGGCACTCGTGCGCCGCGGGTGCCGGTCGGGTGGGAGAAGCTCATGGAGCGATCCTCGTCGGTGGTCGGGTGCGGCCGCCGGGAATCATGCCAGAGGTCAGGGCTTCGGCGTCAGGTGGATCACGGGGATCTCCCGGTCGGTGGTCTGCTCGTACTTGCGGAAGCCCGGGGACTCGTCCGTGATCTGCTTCCAGACCTGCGCGCGCTCCGTGCCGTGCAGCTCGCGCGCGGTCACCGCGACCTTGCGGCCCGCCAGCTCGACGGTCACCTGGTCCGGGTGCGCCGCGAGGTTGAGGTACCAGGCGGGGTTGGCCTGCGCGCCGGCCGCCGACGCCGCGATGAACCAGCCGCCGTCGGGCGCGACGAAGTAGCCGACCGGGTTCTCGCGGGGCTGCCCGCTCTTCCGCCCGACGGTGGTCAGCACCAGCAGCGACATGCCCATCGTCTTGCCGTCCGTGCGCCGGGCACGGCGGGCGATCAGCCTGTTGAAGAAGCGGGTGGACCGGCCCGGCTGCCGCGCGCCGCGCGTGCCGGTCGGATGGGTGAAGCTCATGGTGCTGCCTCCGGTGGGGCGTCCGCGAAAAGGTTCGTGCCATTGACTATACATGGCACGAACTATGTTGGCTGTGTACCTTTGACGAGTGATGCCCGATGAGACTCCCGACGGCTTGCCGGGCTGCGCCGCGCACGGCATTGGGGGCATGCCCGAGCTCGTGGAGCTCGCCGTGGTGCTGACCGCGACCGTCGCGCGCGTCGCCGAGCAGCACGAGCTCACGCCCATGCAGGGCCGGCTGCTCTGCGGCCTCGGCGACCAGCCGCAGCGCATGGTCGACCTGGCGCAGCTCCTGGGGATCGAGAAGGCGGCGCTCACGGGCCTCGTCGACCGGGCCGAGCGGCGCGGGCTGCTGGAGCGCGGCCCGGTTCCCGGCGACCGCCGCGCCGTCCAGGTGTCGCTGACCGACGCCGGGACCCAGGCGGTGGCCGCCTTCGAGGCCGGTGTCACCAGCGCGCTCGACGGCCTGCTGGCCACGCTGCCCGCCGGGGACCGGCCGGAGTTCCGCCGGCTGGCGTCGGCCGTGGTCCTGGCGGCCCGGGGTGCGCGCGCGGCCTAGGATCACGGGGTGCTGCGACTCTCCGACGTCACCTACCTCGTCCGCGACCACGACGAGGCGATCACCTTCTTCGTCGACATCCTCGGGTTCGCCCTGCGGGAGGACGAGACCAATGCGGCAGGCCGCCGCCGCGTCGTCGTCGGCCCCGCGGAGGGCGGGACCGGCCTCGTGCTCGCGCTGCCGGGCGCCGACGACGTCGTCGGGCGGCAGGCGGGCGGGAAGGTCGCCTTCTTCCTCGAGACCGACGACTTCGCCGCGCAGCACGCGCGGATGGTCGCGGCGGGCGTGCGGTTCCGCGAGGAGCCGCGCTACGAGGCGTACGGGACGGTCGCCGTCTTCGAGGACCTGTACGGCATGCCGTGGGACCTGATCGAGCCGCCGACGGGCGCGTGAACCCTCAGGCCGCGTCAAGACTGAAGGCCCCCGGGGGCCTACCCCGGGGGCCTTCGGCGTGGCGGAGCGGGTGTCAGCCGCAGTGCTCGAACGGGCTCGTGTAGCTCGTGGAGCCCACCGAGCCGCCCCACTTGACGCAGGTGCCGGGCGCGGACCGCTTGACCGGGCCGGCGTAGTACCCGTAGCTGCCGGAGTCGGTGGTGCGCGAGGCGCCCTGCGGCTCCAGGAAGGCCGAGACCGCGCTCGGCGTGCCGAGGTTGGTCGACTTCAGCGTGACCACGCAGTTGCTGCCGGTCCCGGAGTTGTACAGCAGGTAGGTCCGGCCCACCGTGCCGAGCGCGGCCTGGTCGACCACCGCGAAGCCGCTGCCGCAGACCTCCGCCGGCGTGTACGGGTTGCTCGACCCGCAGGCGTTGGTGCTGGTCACGGCCTTCTTTTGGCCCACGGAGACGGTCACGCCGTCGACGGTCGGCGAGGTGTCCACGACGCCGGACGAGCTGCGCTGCTCGTAGTGCAGGTGCGGCGCCTCGGAGCCCCCGGTGGAGCCGACGGTCCCGATGACGGTGCCCTGGCTGACCGACATCGTCTGGCCCGGGTTGCGCACCATCGTGGCGAGGTGCGCGTAGCGCGTGCGGGTGCCGTCGCTGTGCACGATCTGCACCCACTTGCCGTAGCTGGTGCTGCCCTCGTCGTCGAAGGTGGCGGTGCCGCCGGCCGTGGCCCGGACCGTCTCGCCGTTGATGGCGTCGCTGCCGTAGGTCTGCCAGTCGATGGAGCCGTTGGGGCTGTGGCCTCCGCTCCAGTTGTTGGCGTAGAACGTCTTGCTGCAGTTGAAGGGCGACTTGTGGGAGATCGCCAGCACGCCGGCGCCGCCACCCGGCGTCGTCGGGGAGGCGGTGGCCGTCGCCGTCGGCGAGGCGACCAGGGCGAGCGCGGCCAGGGCCGCGAGCGCCCACTGCCTGGCGGATCTTCTGCGGAACGGGGAGTTGCCTGTCATTGGTGCTCTCCATCCTGAGGTCTGACTCTTGGTCTGACGCAGGAAGGCTGGCACGGCGCCGGGCCGGTGCCCATGGGGAGTACTGCCCGTGGACGGCTCGCCGGTGGGTGTGGGGCCGGTCAGCCGGTGACCCGGCCGGCGCCGCCGTCGACGGTGACGGTCTCGCCGTCGCGCAGCGTCGTCGTGGCGCCGGGTACCGCGAGCACCGCGGGGATGCCCTGCTCGCGGGCCACGATCGCGGCGTGCGACAGGACGCCGCCGGTCTCGGTGACCACGGCCGCGACCAGGCCGAACAGGGCGGTCCAGGACGGTTCGGTGAAGCGGCACACGAGCACGTCACCGGGGCGCACGCGGGTGAAGTCGTCCGGCCCGTGCACCACGCGTGCGGGCCCGGACGCCCGGCCCGGGCTGCCGGGGGTTCCGGCCAGTTCGACGACGAAGCTGTCCGACATGACTTTCTCCTTCGGCGACCGTTTCGCGTTGACACTCTCCACCGGACGATGCACGGTGCACCGTGTGACCCGTATCCCGGTGCCCGGCCGATCCTCTCAGCCCGAGCTGCTCGTTCTCCACTCCGTCCGGATCCAGGGCATGGCGGACGACGACGCCGTTGCCGCGCGGTTCGGCCTCGATCCGGCGGAGACCAGCGAGACGCTGCTCGACGACGAGGCGTACGGCTGGGTCCGGCGGGCGGCGTTCGGCACCACGGCGGGCTGGTCGCTGACGGAGCGCGGCCGCGCCGAGGACGACCGGCTCCTCGCCCTGGAGCTGGCCGAGTCGGGAGCGCGGGCCGTCGTCGAGGAGGTGCACGAGGCCTTCGGGCCGCTGAACGCCCGCCTGCTGCAGGCGTGCACCGACTGGCAGCTGCTCCCCGCGGAGGACGACCGGCTCGCGCCGAACACGCACACCGACGCGGACTGGGACGCGCGCGTGCTCGACGAGCTCGCGGCCCTGGGCGCCGAGCTGGCGCCGCTGGTCGCCTCGCTCGCCGCGGTGCTGGCCCGGTTCGACGGGTACGACACGCGGTTCGAGCGGGCGCTCGACCGGGCGCGCGCCGGGCAGGGCGAGTGGGTGGCCGGGACCGGTATCGCGTCGTGCCACGCCGTGTGGATGGAGCTGCACGAGGACCTGCTCTCGACGCTGGGGATCCCGCGCGGTGCGTAGTACCTGGTCCGGCCGCTAGGTTCGTCGCATGGCGACCCGACACCTGTACCTGGCCCGGCACGGCGCGGCGGACGCGTTCGGCGAGCTGACCGACGTCGGACGGCGGCAGGCGGAGCTGTTGGGGGCGCGGCTGTCCGCGCTGCCGGTCGACGCGGTGTGGCACTCACCGCTGCCGCGCGCCACGGCGAGCGCGCGGGTGCTCAGCGAGCACCTGCCGGGGGTTCCGGTGGCGGAGGCGGCCGAGCTGGTCGACCACGTGCCGTACGTGCCCGCCGCGCCGGACCTCCCGCCGGCCTGGGCCGGCTTCTTCGACGGGTTCGACGACGCCGAGCGCGCCCCCGGCGAACGCCTCGCGGCCGCGCTGGTCGACCGGTTCGCGCGGACCGCCGACGTCGAGACCCACGAGGTGCTGGTCACCCACGCGTTCCAGGTCGCGTGGCTGCTGCGCCACGCGCTCGACGCGCCCCCTGCCCGCTGGCTCGGCCTGAACAGCGGGAACGCCGCGCTGACCGTGATCGAGTACCGCGACGGCCTGCCGCCCACGGTCGTGCTGTTCAACGACATGGGGCACCTGCCCGCCGACCTGCGCTGGACGGGTTTCCCGCCGTCGGCGCGGCCCTGACGGGCCCCGGTCCTGCGCTGTCTAGGGGATCAACCCCGCCCAGCGGCGCGACAGGTCCACCAGCGCGACCCGGTTCAGCGCGTCGATCTCCTGCTGGGTGTGCCAGGCGACGCCGTCGGTGGAACCGTCCTCCTCGACGCGCAGCTCGCCGCCCGTGATGCGCGCCCGGTAGACGATGCGCAGGGCCTGTCCGGGGCGGTCCGCCGCGTGCACGCGCTCGGCGGCGGGGAACACGATGCTGTCGACGCCGAGCAGCCCGGCCAGCTCCACGTGGTAGCCCGTCTCCTCGTAGACCTCCCGGACGGCGGCGTCGGCCGGGTGCTCGCCCGGGTCGATGCCGCCGCCGGGCATCGTCCAGCCGTGGTGCGTCCCCTCGGACCAGTGGGGCAGGAGCATCCGGCCCGCCTCGTCGGTGATGACCGCGTACGCGGAGACCCGCAGGTCCATGGTCCCGTCGGTGCTGGTGAACATGGTGCCCATCATGGCGCGTCCAGGGCATATGCACGATGCACAACGACTGGTACGGTCGGCAGCGAGGTCCGGGCCGCGCGTCCGGACGCCCCAGCGCACAGGAGGCTCCGCGTGCACCCCGGACACACCTCGGTCCCCGCCGGCGACGGCCCCTTTCCCGGCGTCGTCGTGGTGCACGACGCCTACGGGATGACCGACGAGCTGCGCCGTGTCTGCGACCACCTCGCCGCGCGGGGCTACCTCGTGCACGCGCCGTCGATGTACCAGCGCGGACGCTGCCTGCGGCAGACGTTCGCGAGCTTCGTCGCCGACCAGGGACCCGCCTACGACCGCCTGGAGGAGGCCCGGGCGGCGCTCGCGGCCCGGCCCGACTGCACCGGCAAGGTGGGCGTCATGGGCTTCTGTCTGGGCGGCCGGTTCGCGCTGGTCGCCGCCGGGCGCGGCGGGTTCGACGCCGCGGCGGTGAACTACGGCCTGCTCCCGGCCGGCAAGCAGGAACCGGCGGAGCTCGACCGGATGCTGTCGGCCCCCTGCCCGGTCGTGGCCAGCTACGGCGGCCGGGACCGGGTGGTCGACGTCGCCGAGGTGGACAAGCTGCGCGCCGGCCTGGAGCGCAGCGGCGTCCCGGTGGACCTCAAGGTGTATCCCGAGGCGACCCACTCGTTCCTCGCGCAGTACACCGGGGCGCTCGGCATGCTGATGCGGGTCCAGGGCATGTCGCACGACCCGGAGGCGTCGGCGGACGCCTGGGCGCGGACGCTCGCGTTCTTCGCGGAGCACCTGGGCGGGCCGACGTCGGCCTGATCTCTCCCCACGCCCGGGCTGGCCGGCCCGGCGACCGGCCCCGGCCCGGTCAGGCGAACAGTGCGGCCAGCTCCGCGGCCTGCGCGCGCCCCACCGCGCGGCCCGCGATGGCCGACGGCCCCCGAGTGGCGGGGGAGAGGGGGTTGATGCCGAACGCCTCCAGCGACGCGTCGTCCGCCCCGATCATCAGCACCTTCGCGGGTGCCAGGGCCTCGACCTGCTCGGCGGCCGACGGGCCGAACGGCGACGGCGACCCGGGCCGCTGCGGCGTGATGACCAGCACGTGGTCGGCGCCGGCGGCCAGGTCGATGTTCGCCACCGACCGGATGCCGCCGTCGACATAGCGCCGGACGCCGATGGTCACCGGCGGCCACACACCGGGCACCGCGCAGCTCGCGGCGATGGCGTCCAGGAGCCGCACGCCCGAGTCCCGGCGGAAGACGCGCAGCTCGCCCGACTCGGCGTCGACGGCCGGGATGGCGAGGTCGGTGTCCGGCCACTCGTTGCTCGGCAGGTGCGCCTCGTGCTCCTTGAGCCGGGTCGCCTCGTCGGTCGTGGTGGCGGCGAGCGCCATCGCGCCGATCCGGCGGCGGATCACGAGCGGGTCGGGCGGGGTGCCGTCGGCCGCCGGCTCCAGCGCCGCGGCCCAGCCCGCGAGCATGGCCGGCCCGTCGAACTCGACCACGAAGTCGAGGCCGTCGTCGACGAGCTGTGCCTCGTACAGCTCCTCCAGCGGCGTCCCGCTCGTGACCTGGGCTGCCACGGCGGACCCGGCGGAGGTGCCGATCACCCGGTCGGCGCCCACGAGTCGGGCCGCGAGCTCACGGTCCTTGTCGGCGATGCCCTGCAGCACGCCCAGCTCCCACGCGACGCCGGCGACGCCGCCTCCTCCGAGTACGAGTGCGTCCGTCATGTTTCGCACACTACGACCGCCCCAGATGCGGGGCGCGCCGACGCCAGGGTGATCCCAGGGTGACGTCCCCTCCGTTGAGTGCTGGGTATTTGTTTTTTTTCACCCGCTTTCCGGGACACACAACCCACACCCCACCAGCGCAGGGGGGGGGCAGGGGGGTGTTCCCCCTCTCCCCCCCCCCCCCCTTGGGTTTTTGCCCCTTTTTCCCCGACAACCGTTGAAAGACAAAAAACACCCAGCACTCAACGAGTGAGGTGGGCGGCCAGGCGGTCGTCCTCGCTCGCCTCCCAGACCTCGTGGGCGGCGTGGGCGGCCAGGAGGATGATGACGCAGCCCAGCGCCAGGTCGGGCCAGCCGGAGCCCGTCCACGCGGTGACCAGACCCATGGCGATGATCGCGACGTTCACGAGCACGTCGTTGCGGGCCGAGAGGAACGCCGCCCGGCCCAGCGCGCCGCCGTGGTGGTGGGTCCGGGCCAGCAGCCAGGCGCTGGTCCCGTTGACGACGATCGCCCCGAGCGAGGCGACGACCAGCGGGACGACGTCGGGCGCCACCGGATCCGCGAACCGGTCCACGGCCTGCCAGGCCGCCACCGCCGCGGGCACCAGGATGATCAGGGCCATGACCTTGCCCATGACGGCCCGCCGGGCGAGCGGCCAGCTCAGCGCGACGAGGATCAGCAGGTTGATCGCCGTGTCCTCGAGGAAGTCGACGCTGTCGGCGAGCAGGGAGATCGACCCGACGGCCAGCGCCACGGAGAGCTCGACGAAGAAGTAGGCGAGGTTGAGGGCCGCGACGATCAGCACGGTCCGCCGCAGGGCGGCGGTGCGATCGTCAGGTGTCGTGGGCACGGAGACATTGTGCCGCGCGGGCCCGCCTGCCGGATTCCCTTCGAGGCCCGGGGTTGTGCGGTTTCCTTCAGCCGCAACACACCAACAACACAACCC
>NZ_JBHWLR010000043.1:0-10805 GCF_042731755.1 Promicromonospora sp. NPDC059942 | reverse complement strand
GCCCGTCCCCTCCTCCCGGGTCCCCTCAGGGCCCCGGTTTTCTTCGCTTTGGCGCCGTCAAAGCGAAGAAACCCGGGCCTCGAAGGGGATTGCGCAGTCCGGCGCGACGGCGGTCAGTCCGCCGAGCGCACCATCGCCCGGACGCCCACCGTCAGGCCGACGGCGGCCGTGGCCAGCGCCGCCACCCAGCCCCACGCGACGGCGGAGGACGCCAGGTCGCCCGCGAAGGCGGCGCGGCCCGAGTCGACGACGTAGCGCAGCGGGTTGACCGTGGAGAGGGCGCGCATCCACGCCGGCCCCGTCTCCAGCGGCAGCAGCATGCCCGAGAGCAGCATCACCGGGAACAGCACGGTCTGCTGCACCACCCAGAACATCCACTCCTGCTTGCGCACCGCGAGCGCCAGCGAGTACGACAGGGCGCCGACGCCGATGCCGAGCACGGCGAGCTGCAGCAGCGTGAGCACAGCGCCGAGCGGGTCCGGGCGCAGGCCGAACGGCAGCATGACGAGCAGCACCACCGCGGACTGGGCCAGGACCGGCACCATCTCCTTCAGGGCGCGGCCCACGAGCTGCGCCGGCCGGGACAGCGGGGTCACGAGCATCCGCTCGTGCACCCCGGAGGAGATGTCGAGCTGCAGGTTGGAGCCGGTCACCGAGCTGCCGAACAGCGTGGTCATCGCCAGCACGGCGGGCACGAACCAGAGCCAGACGTCGGTGCCGAGGGTCGCGCCCGCCGAGCCGACGAGCAGCGGACCGAACAGCCCGAGGAACACGAGCGGCTGGATGAGCCCGAACAGGATCGAGAACGGGTCGCGCGCCACCGGGCGCAGCTCCCGCAGGAGCACGATCCGGGTGTCGCGCACGAAGCTGCGGCGCGCGAGGGGTCGCTCGGCGGCGGCCTGCGCGGCGGGGGTCAGGGTCGCGGCGCTCATGCCGGGACCTCCTTCTTGGTCGTCGTGGAGGTGGTCGTCGCGGAGGTGGTCGTGCCGGAGGTGGTGGCGGGGGTGCTCGCGGGCTCGTCCGGGTCGGCTCCGGCGCCGTCGACGCCGGTCTCCCGCAGGCTGCGGCCGGTCAGGCCGAGGAAGACGTCGTCGAGCGTGGGTCGCGCGACGTCGATGCGGCGCACCTCGACGCCGGCCGCGTCGGCGGCGCGCAGCAGGCCCGGCGTGGCGCCGGGCCCGTCCGCGGTGCGGATCTCGACGGTCTGCTCGACGCCGTCCGCCCGCCCGGCGGCCTGGGCTCGCCCGGCGCCCTGGGCGCGCACCGCGGCGTCGGCCGCGGGGACCGAACCGTCGGACACGCGGACCGACCGGGTGCCGGGCGCGCGCTCGGCGATCGCCGCGAGGGCCGCCGTCTGCCCGGCCGGGACCCGCAGGGTGACCAGGTCGCCCGCGAGCTCGGCCTTCAGGGCGTCGGCGGTGTCGTCGGCGATGACCTGCCCGTGGTCCACGACGATGACACGCTCGGCGAACGTGTCCGCCTCGTCGAGGTAGTGGGTGGTCAGCACGATGGTCATCGGCTCGGCGGCCGCGGTGCGCATCCGCAGGATGTGCTCCCAGAGGTTGGCGCGGTTGTGCGGGTCCAGCCCGGTCGATGGCTCGTCGAGGAACAGCAGCGACGGCGCGTGGACCAGCCCGACGGCCACGTCCAGGCGGCGCTTCTGCCCGCCCGAGAGGCTCTCGACCTTGCGGTCGGCCTGCTCGGTCAGGTCCAGGGCCTCCAGCAGCTCGGCGGCGCGGGTCCGGGCGGTGCGGCGGTCCAGGCCGTAGATCTCGCCCTGGGTGACGAGCTCGTCGCGGACGTGCTGTGCGGCGCCGCCGGCACCGCCCTGGCCCACGTAGCCGATGGCCGCGCGGACCCGGTCGGGGCGGTCGGCGACGTCGTACCCGGCCACCTCGGCGGTGCCGGACGTCGGCTGGATGAGGGTGGTCAGCATGCGCAACGTGGTGGTCTTGCCGGCGCCGTTGGGGCCGAGCACGGCCACCAGCTCGCCCGGCTCGACGTCGAGCGAGATGCCACGCACGGCGTGGACGGTGCGGGTGCGGCTCACCACGAAGTCCTTGGTGAGTGCTCGGGTGCGGATCACGATGTCTCCTTCTTGCGGTCCGTGCGTTCGGTCGGTTCCTGCTCTGCGGTACCCCCTCAGCCTTCCCGAGGTAGAGGTCAGATCCTGGCCTCTACCGCGTGCGATCCTGGATTCGTGCTCGAGACCTCCGGACGCCTCCTCGCCCTCCTGTCGCTGCTCCAGGCCCGCCGCGACTGGCCCGGTGCGCTCCTCGCCGAGCGGCTGGACGTCAGCCCCCGCACGGTGCGGCGCGACGTCGACCGGCTGCGCGAGCTCGGCTATCCCGTCACCGCCACCAAGGGGCCCGACGGCGGCTACCGCCTCGACGCCGGGGCCGAGCTGCCCCCGCTGCTGTTCGACGACGAGCAGGCGGTCGCCGTCGCCGTCGCGCTGCGCACGGGCGCGATCCCCGGGGCCGAGGAGGGGGCGCTGCGGGCGCTGGCGACAATCCGCCAGGTCATGCCCGCCCGCCTCCGGGCGCGGCTGGACGCGCTCGAGGTGACCACCGTGCGGCGTCGGCTCGGGCCCGAGGAACCGGCCGTGGACCCGGACCTGCTGCTGGCGCTCGGCTCGGCCTGCCAGGCCCGCGAGGTCGTCCGGTTCGACTACGCGGGCGGCACCATGGCCCCCGTCGGGGAGGGCGACGCCGCGTTCCGGCCGCCGCGCCGGGTCGAGCCGCACCACCTCGTGACCTCCGAGGGGCGCTGGTACCTGGTCGCGTTCGACCTCGATCGCGACGACTGGCGGATGTTCCGGGTGGACCGGGTCACGCTGCGCTCGGGCACCGGCCCGCGGTTCGTCGCGCGGGAGGTGCCCGGCGGCGACGTCGCCGCCTTCGTGGGCTCCCGGATCAACGGCTCCCGCTCGCCGGTGCGGGGCGAGGCGGTGCTGCACGCGCGGGCCGCCGACCTCGCGCCCTGGGTGGGTGCGAACGGGCTGTGCGAACCGCTGCCCGACGTCGACGGCGAGCCCCGGTGCCGCGTGGTGCTCGGCTCGTGGTCCTGGGCCGGGCTGGCCGGACGGCTCAGCGTCTACGACGTGCCGTTCGAGGTGGTGGGTCCGCCCGAGCTCGTGGCGGCGACCCGGGAGCTGGCGGACCGGTACTTGGCGGCGGTGCGGGACTGAGGTGCGGGACTGAGGCGCGGCCTGAGGCGCGGCCTGACCTGCGGGAAGGGGCGCACCGCGCGGGAACCGCACAGTAGGTTGAGGCGTTCCCCGTATTCACGACCCCGACAGAGAGCGTGCGCATGACGAACCTGGCCGACTTCACCGCCGACGAGCTCGCCCCGATCCTGGACGCCCCGGGAGCCGTGCTGAAGGGCGCGACCCTCGCCGACGGCCGCCCGGGAGCGTTCCAGTTCCTCAAGGAGATGACCTCGGGCGCCAAGGTGTTCCGCGAGGCCCAGGAGCACGAGAACGACTTCGTCCGGTCGGTGGCGATCGGCATGCGCGACCGGCTCAAGGAGCAGGACGCGGCCGAGGCCGAGGCGGCGGCCCACCCCGCCTCGCAGGTCGGGGTGGCGGCCGCTGCCGCCGCCACGGAGCGCGCGGCCACCGAGGGCGCGCGCCCGGACCCGGAGGGCGAGACCGCCCGCGCGGTCGAGCTGACCGGCGCCGCGATCACGCTCCTGCGCGCCCGCGGCGACGAGAAGGACGCCGTCGCCTACGGCGAGTGGATCCTGCGGATCGCCGAGCAGGTCGCGGAGGCCTCGGGCTCCAAGGTGGGCGGCTTCTTCAGCAAGCGCGTCAAGGTCAGCCCGGGGGAGCAGGACTTCATCGACCGACTGACGGCGGCCATCGGCAGCTGACGCCGCCGTCCGAGCCGCGCCGTCCGCCGCCGTCGTCTCGGCCCGACGCCGTCGTCCGCGCCGCCGCCGTCCGCCATCACCTTTGAGGCCCGGGTTTCTCCGCTTTGAGCCTGTCGAAAGCGGAGAAACCCGGGCCTCAAAGGGAAGTTGCGATCCGGATTTCGGCAGGCGTCAGCCCTGAGGGCGGCGGCGGGCGTACTCCAGCTCCGGCCGGCCGCGCGTGCCGTACCGGGGCGCGCGGGTCGCGACGCCGCGGTCGGCGAGGAACTCCAGGTACCGGCGGGCCGTGATCCGCGCGAGATGCAGCGCTTCGGCCACCTCGCTCGCGGACAGCGCGCCGGAGGCCCGGGCCAGCAGGTCGGACACGGTGTCCAGGGTGTCCTGGGACAGCCCCTTCGGCAGCCCCGCGGCGTTCGAGGTGCGCAGCGCCGCGAACGCGGTGTCCACCTCGCGCTGGCTCATCGTCGAGACGGGCGAGCGCATCTGCTCGAAGTACTTGCGGTACGCCCCGAGCTTCTCGGCGAACAGCCCGAACGCGAACGGCTTGATGAGGTACTGCACCACGCCGACGGCGACCGCCTCGCGCACCACCTCCAGCTCGCGCGCCGCGGTCACGGCGATCACGTCCACCACCAGGCCCGCCGCGCGCAGCTGCCGGCACAGCACCAGGCCGTGCCGGTCGGGCAGGTTCATGTCCAGCAGGAGCAGGTGCACCTCCTGGCCGGCGGCCTGGGCGTCGCGCAGCGCACGCACGGTCTCGCTCGCGGTGTGCACCACCCCGGCCAGCTCGAACCCGTCCACGCGGCGCACGTACTCGCCGTGCGCGTCGGCGGTGCGGTGGTCGTCCTCCACGACCAGGACCCGGATCATCCGCGGCCGCCCGACCCGGTGGGCCCGCCCGACCCGGTCGGCCCGGTCCGTCCGGTCCGTCCGGCGAGTGCGGGCGGTCCGGCGAGCGCAGGCGGTCCGGCGGGCGCGGGCGGTCCGACGACGGCGCCGTCGTCCGGCAGACCGCCCGGCGTCGCCCCCTCGGGGCGCGGGAGCGTGACCGTGAAGACCGCGCCGGTGCCCGCCCCGCGGGTCAGCTCGACGTCGCCGCCGAGGCTCTCGACCACCTGGCGCACGAGCGCCAGGCCGTAGCCGCGCCCGCCCGCCGCGGCGTCCTTGGTGCTCCAGCCCTGGTCGAAGATGTGCCCGAGGTCGGCGTCGGCGATGCCGGCCCCGCTGTCGGAGACCTGGAAGACCAGCGAGCCGTCGTCACCGTTGGCGAGGTAGATCTCGACCCACGCCTCGGTCGCCCCGGCCAGCGCGCGGGCCGACGCGGCGTCGATCGCGTTGTCGATCAGGTTGCCCAGGATCGTCACCACGTCCACCGGCTCCAGCCAGTGCGTGCCCGGCGTCAGGTGCGTCTCGAAGTGCATCTCGACGGCGCGCTCGCGCGCCTGGGCGGCCTTGCCCAGCACGAGTGCGGCGATGACGGGCTCCTCGATCGCCTGGACCACGCGGTCCGTGAGCCGCTGGCCCAGGTCCTTCTCGCCCGCGATGAACCGCAGCGCCTCGTCGCTGCGGCCCAGCTCGATGAGGGTCGCGATGGTGTGCAGGCGGTTGCTGAAGTCGTGGGTCTGGGCGCGCAGGGCCTCGGAGATGGTGCGCACCGACGACAGCTCGCCGGTGACGCGCTGCAGCTCGGTGCGGTCGCGCAGGGAGACCACCTCGCCGACGTTGCGGCCCGACGCCGCCGCGGTGTCGCGGCCCACGAGCAGCACGCGGTCGCCCACGCGGACCGGACCCTCGGGCGCGGTGCCGACCAGCACGTCGTGCACGGCGGGGGACAGGCGCGCGTCGTCCACGGCGAACGGCGCCGTGAGGTCCGGGACGTCGAGCAGCCGCAGCGCCTCGTCGTTGGCCAGCACCACGGTGCCGTCCTCGACCAGGAGCATGCCTTCCTCGACGGAGTGCAGCACCGCCTCGTGCGCGGTGAACAGGTGCGCCAGCTCGTCCGGGCCCTTGCTCTCCGTGATCCGGTCCAGCCGGCGCGACAGCAGGGTCGCGGCCACCGCGCCCGTACCGAACGCCAGCAGGGTGCCGACGCCGACCACCACCAGGCGGGGGACGATGCTGTCCCACAGCCGGTCGAGCGTGACGCCGGCGGAGACCATGCCCACCACCTCGCCGTCGTCCGTCACGACGGGGACCACGGCGCGCACCGACGGGCCGAGCGTGCCGTCGTAGACCTCGGTGAACGTCCGCCCGCGCAGGGCCGGCCCCGTGGTGCCGACGAACGGGCGGCCGATCTGCCACGTGTTGCGGTGCGTGTAGCGGGTCCGGTCGGTGTCCATCACGGTCAGGTAGTCGATGTCGGTCGTGGCCATGACCCGCTCGGCGTACGGCTGCAGCAGCCCGGAGGCCTCGGCGACGGCGCCCGGACGGTCCGTCTCCAGCGTGTCGTGCGCGCGGGCCACGGTGTCGATCACGAGCGACTCCGCCGCGACCGTGGCCGCCAGGTCGGTGCTCTCCTTCGCCGCGTGCGTCTCGGCCGAGGACCGGGCGTCCAGCGCCAACAGGCCGAACACGATGACGGCCCCGGCGAACAGCAGCGCCGTGTGCACGGCGAGGAACCACCTCGCGATACTCGCACCCCGTCGCTGCGCCACGGGGTCCATTGTGGACCGCCCGCGCGGCTGCTCCGACCGCCGCGAGAACACTATGTACGCAATGGTGGGGTTCGCCGCCCTGGCCAGCACTCTTGTCGCTGACCACACAGCGTTGTGAGAGGAACACACCATGGCGGTAACGCAGCCCGCCGGCGCCGGGACCACCCCGCGCCGCCGGCTCGACAAGAGTCACTACCTGTACATCGCGGTGATCGTCGCCGTCGTCGCCGGCGTCATCGTGGGCCTGGCCTCCCCGGAGACCGGAGTGGCGCTGAAGCCGCTCGGCACCGGGTTCGTCGCCCTGATCAAGATGATGATCTCGCCCGTCATCTTCTGCACCATCGTGCTGGGCATCGGCTCGATCGCGAAGGCCGCCACCGTCGGCCGGGTCGGCGGGCTGGCGCTGCTCTACTTCATCGTGATGTCCACGTTCGCGCTGTTCATCGGCCTCGTCGTCGGCAACGTGCTGCACCCGGGCCAGGGCCTGAACATCGCGGACGCCAGCTACGAGGCGGAGGGCGAGGCCGCCGGCCTGGTCGACTTCGTGCTCGGCATCATCCCCACCACGCTCGTCTCGCCGCTGACCGGTGAGTCCGTGCTGCAGACGCTGTTCGTGGCGCTGCTCGTCGGCTTCGCCATCCAGCAGCTCGGCGCTCGCGGCAAGCCCGCGCTCGACGCGATCCGCCTGGTCCAGGCGATCGTGTTCCGCGTGCTGACGATGATCCTGTGGGTCGCCCCCGTGGGCGCGTTCGGCGCCATCGCGGGCGTCGTCGGCGAGACCGGCTGGGGCGCCGTCGTCGCCCTGGGCACGCTGATGGTCGGCTTCTACCTGACCTGCATCCTGTTCATCGTGGTGGTGCTGGGCGCCGTGCTCTGGTTCGTGGCCCGCGTGAACATCTTCTCGCTCATGAAGTACCTGGCGCGGGAGTACCTGCTGATCGTCAGCACGTCGTCGTCCGAGGCGGCACTGCCGCGCCTCATCGCCAAGATGGAGCACCTGGGCGTGTCCAAGCCGGTCGTCGGCATCACGGTGCCGACCGGCTACTCGTTCAACCTGGACGGCACGGCCATCTACCTGACCATGGCGTCGCTGTTCATCGCCTCCGCGATGGGGACGCCGCTGTCCGTGCCCGAGCAGATCGGCATGCTCGCCTTCATGATCATCGCCTCCAAGGGCGCCGCCGGGGTCACCGGCGCCGGCCTGGCGACGCTCGCGGGCGGCCTGCAGACCTACCGTCCCGACCTGGTCGACGGCGTGGGCATCGTGGTGGGCATCGACCGCTTCATGTCCGAGGCGCGGGCCCTGACCAACTTCACCGGCAACGCCGTGGCCACGGTCATCATCGGCACCTGGACCAAGGAGATCGACCGCGACCGCGTGACCGAGGTGCTGTCCGGTGCGCTCCCGTTCGACGAGAGCGCGGCGGACGACCTGCACGCGCCGGACGACGCCGCCGGCTCGACGGACGACGGCGCCGGCGACGATGCCGGCGACGACGCCGACCGCACGGGCGGCTCGCGCCCGCGGGTGCCGGAGCCGACGGGCGTCTGACGGCGTCGTCGGCGTGCGGCCACTGACGGCGCCGACCAAGGACCGACGCCGGCCGGGGAACTCTGGGGGTACCCCGGCCGCCGTCTGACACAAGGGTCCGCCTCCGGCAGGTGATCAGGCATGTTCTGCGACGCGGAGCATGCGGGATCGCCTGCCGGAGGCGGACCCTTCGTCGTTCCCTCCGGGCCGGTGTGCGGGAATATATGGACGGCGCGTGCACTTCTGTGTTTATATGAACGCACAGTCCACATCGAGACCGGCCAAGATCAGGGAGCACCCCATGAGCACCAGCACGGAAACCAGCGGCACCCGACGCGTCGCGCTCGTCACCGGCGGGTCGGGCGGCATCGGCCGCGCCGTCGTCGGGCGGCTCGCGGCCGACGGCTACGCCGTCGCCGTCCACTACGCGGGCAACCAGGCCCGGGCCGACGATGTCGTCGCCGAGGTCCAGGCCTCCGGCGGCCAGGCCATCGCCGTCGGCGGGGACGTCGCGGACGAGACCGCGATGGCCGCCGCGTTCGACGCGACCGAGGCGGCGTTCGGCGGCGTCGACGTCGTCGTCAACACGGCCGGGATCATGCTGCTCGGCCCGGTCGCGAGCTTCGACCTGGCCGACCTCGACCGCATGCACCGCACCAACATCCGCGGCACGTTCGTCGTGGCCCAGCTCGCCGCCAACCGGCTGCGCGCCGGCGGCGCCCTGATCAACTTCTCGACGTCGGTGGTGCGGGCGCAGTTCCCGGCCTACGCCGCGTACGTGGCCAGCAAGGCCGCCGTCGAGGGCATGACGCTGATCCTGGCCCGCGAGCTGCGCGGCAAGGACATCACGGTCAACGTGGTGGCGCCCGGCCCTACGGCCACCCCGCTCTTCCTGAACGGCAAGGACGAGCAGACCATCCAGAACCTGGCGAACGCCGTGCCGCTCGAGCGCCTCGGCCAGCCCGAGGACATCGCCGAGACGGTCGCGTTCCTGGCCGGCCCCGCACGCTGGGTCAACGGTCAGGTCATCTACACCAACGGGGGCCTGGCATGAGCGCCGTCGTCGTCATCACCGGGGCGTCGAGCGGATTCGGGGCGCTGACCGCGAGGGCCCTGGCCGCCGCGGGCCACACCGTCTACGCGGGCATGCGGCAGACCGAGGGGCGCAACGCGCCGCAGGTCGACGCCGCCCGCGCCTGGGCTGCCGAGCACGCGGCTGACCTGCGGCCGGTCGAGCTCGACGTGAGCTCGCAGGAGTCGGTCGACCGCGCCGTCGGGCAGATCGAGGCCGAGCACGGGAAAGTGGACGTCCTGATCCACAACGCCGGGCACATGGTCGTCGGCCCGGCCGAGGCCTTCACGCCGGAGCAGCTCGCGCAGCTCTACGACGTCAACGTGCTGTCCACCCAGCGCGTGAACCGGGCGGTCCTGCCCGGCATGCGCCGCCGCGGCGCGGGGCTGGTGGTCTGGGTGTCCAGCTCCAGCGTCAAGGGCGGCACCCCGCCGTACCTGGCACCGTACTTCGCGGCCAAGGCGGGCATGGACTCCCTCGCGGTGTCGTACGCCGCGGAGCTGGCCCGCTGGGGCGTGGAGACGTCGATCGTGGTGCCCGGCTCGTTCACGAGCGGCACCAACCACTTCGCGCACGCGGGCCACCCGGCCGACGCCGCGGTGGAGGCCGAGTACGAGACCCGGTACGCCGGGCTGATGGGTCAGGTCGCGGAGAAGCTCGCGGCCCTGGCGCCCGACGCCGACGTGTCGCTGGTCGCCGACGAGATCGCCCGCATCGTGGCCCTGCCCGCCGGGCAGCGGCCGTACCGGGTGCACATCGACCCGGCCGACGACGGCTCCGAGGCGGTCTCGGACCTCGCCGACCGCACCCGCCGCGAGTTCCTGGAGCGCGTGGACCTGCCGGACCTGCTCGCGGTGAGGGCGGCGGCCTCGCCGATCAGCGACGCCGAGCCCACCTAGACTCGCGGGAGCTGAGGAGGAGGGGACATGACGGACCAGGTGACGGCGTCCGACGGCCACGCGCCCGCGCGCAGCCGGGGGCGCGGGCGGCGGCCGGCCGACGACGTGCGCGCAGACGTGCTGCGGGCCGTCGGCGAGGTGCTGCTGGCCGACGGCATCGCCGACCTGACGTTCGAGCGGGTCGCGCGCCTGTCCGGCGTCAGCAAGACGACGCTCTACAAGTGGTGGCCCTCCAAGGGGGCGCTGGCCCTGGACGGCTACTTCCACGCCGTGCAGCAGACGCTCGCGTTCCCCGACACCGGCGACATCCGCGTGGACCTGCGCGACCAGCTCCGGGCGTTCGTGCACCTGATGACGACGACGCCCGCGGGGCGCATCCTCGCGGAGCTGATCGGCCAGTCGCAGACCGACCAGGACCTCGCCGTCGCCTACCGCACGCTGTACTCGTCGGAGCGGCGTCGCCTCGCGGCCGAGCGGCTGCGCGCGGCGCAGGAGGCGGGGCAGGTGCGCGACGACGTCGACGTGCAGGTGGTGGTCGACCAGCTCTGGGGCGCCGTCTACCACCGGCTGCTGGTCCCGGACGAGCCGGTCACGGAGTCGTTCGCGGACGCCCTGGTGCACAACGTGCTGACGGGCATAGCCCGCCCCTAAGTTTCCCGGCCGCAGGTGAACGCGGGTGTGGGGGGGGGGTGGGGGGGAAGAAAGGGAAAAACACCACACCCCCCCCCCAGGGGGAAGAGGAAGGGGGGGGGAGGTCCCTCCCCCCCCCTTTTCCC
>NZ_JBHWLR010000042.1:0-11177 GCF_042731755.1 Promicromonospora sp. NPDC059942 | reverse complement strand
TTGGGGCCCCGGTTTTTTTCGTTCCAGGACAGAGAAAAACAAAAAACCCCGGGCCTCAAAGGGGAGGAAGCAGGTCTCGACCCGTGCCACGATTCCGGAGTGTTCAAGCGTGAGTACGACCCGTCGCTCGACGTCTTCGATCGTGGGTGTCTCGTGCTGTGGAAGGACGGGGCGATCGCCGGGTACATCTCCACCGAGCTCGGCACTTGGTGGCGCACTTGGAACCCCTTCAGGATCCAGCAACAGGTCTGGCTCACGGTGGTGTGGGCCGACGGCGAACAGGATGTGTACGCCGACCAGCCGCCGTGGGACGGCGTGGTGCCGTCGATTCGCGCAGGCGAGTTCAACGAGGACGAGGAACCACACCGGGGCCGCTACACCGTGACATGGCTGTCCGGGGCTGAGCGAGAGGCCAAGCTGGCCGAGCTCGATCTCACTCCGCCGGACTACTGACCACGGCGAGCGAGCGGACCGTGTCGATCGTGTCTGCCTCCGCGGCCGTCTTGTCGTCGCGGTAGCGCAGCACGCGCGCGAACCGCAGCGCGAGGCCGCCGGGGTAGCGGGTCGAGCGCTGCAGGCCGTCGAACGCGATCTCCACGACCTGCTCCGGCCGGACAGTGACGACCCAGCCGTTGTCCTCGATCTCCAGCTCCCTGAACCGCTCGGTCTGCCACTGGAGCATCTGGTCGGTCATGCCCTTGAACGTCTTGCCGAGCATCACGAAGCCGCCCTCGGGGTCGCGCGCGCCCAGGTGGATGTTCGACAGCCAGCCCTGGCGGCGGCCCGAGCCGCGTTCGACCGCGAGCACCACGAGGTCGAGGGTCTTGCGGGGCTTGACCTTGACCCAGCCGGCGCCGCGCCGTCCGGCCGCGTAGGGGGCGTCGAGCGACTTGACCACCACGCCCTCCTGGCCCTCGCGGACCGCGCCCGCGAAGAACTCCGCCGCCGCCTCCGGGTCGGACGTCAGCAGGCGGCGCACCGTGTGCGGCGCCGCGACCTCGTCCAGCACCGCCAGCCGGTCGCGCAGCGGGGCGTCGAGCAGGTCGCGCCCGTCGGCGTGCAGCACGTCGAAGAAGAACGGGGTCAGCTCGAACCGGTCCGCCAGCGCCTCCTCCGCCGACGGCGCCCGGGCCGATCCGCGCGCCGCCCCGCGCGTCGACTCGTGGGTCGCCGACCGGGCGGCCGTCTCCTGGAACGGCCGCGGGACGCCGTCCGGCCCGACGCCGAGCGCCTCGCCGTCCAGCACCAGCCGGTCCGACGGCAGGGCCCGCACCACCTCGACGATCTCCGGCACGCGCTCGGTGATGTCGTCCAGGGAGCGCGTGACCACCCGCACCTCGTCGGCCAGGCGGTGCACCTGGATGCGGATGCCGTCGAGCTTCACGTCCACGCACAGCTCGGCGGGCTCGTCGCCGGACGCGAGCTTCTCGAAGGCGGCCGCGATGTCCGGCGCGGACTGCGCGAGCATCGGCCGCACCGGCCGCCCGACCTCCAGGGTGAACGCCGCCAGCGCGGTTGGCGGGTCGTCCGCGAGGAGCGCGGCGCTCGCGACCGGCCCGGTGGCCCCGCGCAGCATGACGGCGCGGCGGACGGCGTCGGCGGGCGTTCCCGCTGCCTCCGCGACGGCGTCGACGACGACGGAGTCGAGCGCGCCCTGCCGCAGCTCGCCCGCGACCAGGCCGCGGAGGAACGCCTGCTCCCGCTCGGTCGCCGCGCCGAAGAGCTCGGCGGCCGCGGCGGAGCGCGCCTGCGCAGAGCCCGCGCCCTCCAGGGCGGCCATCGCGGCGAACGCGGCGTCGACGTCGCGGACCGTGAGCGTCGCCTCCGCCGCGGGCGGCGGGAGGTCGCGCAGCGAGGCGTAACCGAGGCCCGTGCGGCGCTGGCGCAGTGCGCCGGCGAGGTAGGCGACGACGATCTCCAGGTCGTCGGCGACCGTTCCACGGTCCGGGTCGGACGCCGCGCCGACGTCGGAGGTGCCTCCGGTCACCGGGCCGTCGGCCGCGTTCGCTGGGGCCACGGCGGCGCCGCCGTCCGCCGTCCGGCGCAGCAGGTCGGCGATGGCCGCACGTTTGGCCAGGCGCGAGCGCGTGGCGGCGACGGCGTCGGACGTGGCGGCGACCTCGGCGAGCAGCATGCTCCATCTTGACCCGCCGCCCGACCAGCCGCGGCCCGAGGCACCCGTCAGGACCACCAGGTCAGGTGGGCTTGGGCCTCCGCCGTCGGCTCGATGAGCTCCCAGGCCTCGGCGATGCGGCCGTCCTCGAACCGCATGATGTCGACCACCGTGATCTCCGGACCGGCGGGGAGCCGACGCCGGGAGTGCAGCAGCACGTGGTCGCCGTCGGCCAGCAGGTGCAGCACCGTGACCTCCATGCCCGCGATGTGCTCCAGCGAGCCGCGGACGGCGGCGAGCCACTCGGCTCTCGTCCGCGCCGTCCCGTCGGGGCGGTGGTGGACGAAGTCGTCGGTCAGCACCCGGGCGACGGCGTCGGTGTCGCCCGTCTCGGTGAGGGCCGCGAAGGCGGCGGTGACGATGCTCGTGTTGTCGGCCGTGGCGCTCGGCGTGGCCATGTCCTGTGCCGTCGTGTCCTGTGTCGTCATGCCCCGCAGTCTTCGACCCGGCCGCGGCGGTTGTCGATGAACTGGGAGTTCATGGCGCTCCGGCCCGCCGTGCACGACACTCGACGTCCATGGGAACAGTGGGCGAGCTGCTGCGGCAGTGGCGGCAGCGCCGTCGGCTCAGCCAGCTCGATCTCGCGATCGCCGCCGACGTCTCGGCGCGGCACGTCAGCCTCGTGGAGACCGGGAAGTCCCGGCCGAGCGCCGACATGGTGCTGCGGCTCGCGGAGCAGCTCGACGTGCCGCTGCGCGACCGCAACCGGCTGCTGCTCGCCGCGGGGTTTGCGCCCCGGTACGACGAGCGTCCGCTCGGCACCGACGCCCTGGCCCCCGCCCGGGACGCCGTCGCGCGGGTGCTGCGGGCGCACGAGCCGTACCCGGCGCTGGTCTTCGACCGCGGGTGGAACATCTTGATGACCAACCGGGCCGTCGACCGCTTCTTCGCCGGGGTCGCGCCTGACCTGCTGCGCCCGCCGGTCAACCTTGTGCGCCTGGGCCTGGACCCGCGCGGGCTCGCGCCGCTGGTCGTCAACCTCGCCGACGTGCGTGCGGTGTTCCGCGCGCGGGTGCGGCGCCAGCTCGCCACCGTGCCCGACGCCGGGCTGACCGCCCTCTACGAGGAGCTGCTGGCGCCAGGCGCGCACGACAGCACGCCCGGCTCCCGCGACGACGCCGGCCCGTCGGAACCCGATCGAGCGGAACCCGGCCGGTCGATCGCGGCAGAGTCGGACGTGGTGATCCCCATGGTCATCCGGATCGACGGGCGGGAGCTGCGGCTCTTCTCGACGATCACCACGTTCGGCACCCCGATGGACATCACGCTCGACGAGGTGGCGATCGAGTCGTACTACCCGGCCGACGAAGAGAGCGCCGCCTACTTCACCGACGTTGCGGTCACCGACTCCGGCACGGACCCGGTCGGGAACTAGGCCTCAGCCCAGCGGCCACGCCGCCACCGCCTGCTCGACGGCGGTTCGCACCGGTCCCGCGATCCCCGGCACGAGCTCGTACGGGGCCTCGCCCGACTTGGGCGCGCGGCGCCACGTGCCGACCAGGCGCCCGTCGAGGAGCACCGCCGGCCGGAAGATCCCGTTGGTGAACGGGACGACGGTCCGCATCGCCTCGGCGTCCGCGACCAGGTCACGGTCCTGGTAGCCCAGCACGATCTCGTCGAACCCCGGCACGAGTCGGACACCGCCGGGTTCGGCGAGCCCGGGCAGGCGCTCGGGCGCGACCCCGGCTTCGGGCCCCTCCGCCGCGCGGCCCACGAGCATCCCCTTCCCGTCGACCGTGACGTCGACGACGGCGTCCGGCTCGGTCTCGCGCAGCGCGGCGACGGCGGCGCGCACGGGGGTCTTCGGCAGGCCGAGCCACCAGGCCAGGTCGTCCACCGTGGCGGGTCCGCGGCTCGCGAAGTAGGACCGGGCGATGCGGCGCAGGGCGGCGTCGGGCTCCTCGGCCGGACCGCCCGCGACATCACCCACGCCCCCGGAACCACCCGCGCCCGGCGACGCGACCATCTTCTGCTGCGCCCCCGCGAACGGGCCCCAGTGCAGCACCCCGCGCAGTGCCAGCGTCACGATCAGGTGGTACCCGCGCTGCCCCTCGATGGGCACCCCGGTCTGCTGCCACAGGTCGATCATCTCGGCCCGCGTGAACCCGTCCGACGCAGCCAGCGCCTCCCGGGTGATCTTCTCCGCACGGTCGACGAGGGCGTCGTCCAGGCCCTCCGCCTCGCGGACGCGCCGGCCCAGGTGCGTCACGCGCTCGCCCGTCAGCGAGACGAGCGCGGGCAGGTCCCGAGGCGTGGTCGCGAAGAGGGTGCCGCGCTGGGTCCAGCCGCGCACCAGCTCGCCGCCGTCGAACGCGGCGCGCACGTCGTCGACCGTGGTGCCCGGGCGCGAGCGGACGGCGATCGCGCGCAGCACCGCGGGCAGGTCCTGCCCCTGCAGGGCCACCATCCGGCGGACGACGTCGCCCGGCGTCGCGGAGCTCGACCCGTCGTCGGGCAGCGCCAGTCCCTGCGTGCGCAGGCGCAGCCGGCGCGCGGCGTCGGGGGCGAGGTCCGTGGGTCCGGAGGGCATGCCGGAAGAGTACGTCGCGCCTGTGACACTCACCGGGACCCGCGTGGGGTCGGTGCCGGGCCCGACACCGCAGTGTCTCCCGGGCGAGCCCCGCCCCACCAGTGACGCCGTGTCATGCAGGGCCCTGCGCTATGTCATGGGGGAGCGGTGACGCCGTCACACTGGCAGGTACGGGCCCGGACCGGTGGGATCGAGGCATGACCTCGACACCAGCGAACTCTGCCGACAGCCCCGGCGCCGACACCCCCGGCGCCGACCGGCCCGAGGCCGACGGGCCCGGGCCGACCCGACCGGGCAGGGTGACGCGCGTCTCCGTGCTGACCATCGCGGTGGCGCTCCTGGCGGCGACCCTGGCGCCGGGGACGGCGTCGTCCACCCCGACCTCCCCGTGACGCCCTCATTTGGCATGGTCAAGACCGGCCCGGCCTAGGCTAAACTCGGCTCGCTTGCCTCCGTAGCTCAGCTGGATAGAGCGGGTCACTTCTAATGACTAGGTCGCGGGTTCGAATCCTGCCGGGGGCACTGATCTGCTGTCGTCGGGCGTCGGAGACACCCTCCGACGGCCTGCACAAAACCCTTGTTTCTGCACACCCACCAGCCGCTACGGCTTGGCAGAACGATCTTGACCTATCAGGATGAAGCCGTGACTCCAGGAACACGCTCCGCAGTGCTCGGCCGTCGGGGTGGTGTGGACCCGAACGTTGCGGAGCAGCTCGGCTTCACGGTGCACGACGTCGTGCAGGACCTGCGCCGCGACGTCGCCGCGGCCACCCTGCCCCTGCCCGTCGACGGCGCCGAGGAGGCCGAGGCGTCCCGGGAACGCCTCCTGGCGCAGCTCGACGAGCACCTGCTGCCGCGCCTCGCCGAGCTCTCCAGCCCCGCCGTCGTCGTGCTCGCGGGCTCCACGGGAGCCGGCAAGTCCACGCTCTTCAACAGTCTCCTGGGCGAGGAGGTGTCCGAGGCCGGCGTGCTGCGGCCCACCACCCGCGAGCCCGTCGTGGGCGTGCACCCGCGCGACGTCGACACGCTCACCGCGGGCCCCGTCACGGAGCTCGCCCGGCTGGTCAAGCACGAGGGCGTGCCGCGCGGCACCGCGCTGATGGACGCGCCCGACCTCGACTCGCTCCTCAAGGAGAACCGCTCCACGGCCCACCAGCTGCTGGAGGCGGCCGACCTCTGGCTCTTCGTCACCACGGCCGCCCGCTACGGCGACGCGCTCCCGTGGCAGGCCCTCGACCGCGCCAAGGAGCGCGGCGCGAGCGTGGCCATGGTGCTCAACCGGGTGCCCAAGGAGAACCTGACGACGATCCGCGCCGACCTCAACACGCGCATGAAGGAACGCGGGATGAAGGACGTCCCGCTGTTCATCGTGCCCGACGTCGGACCGCACGAGGGGCTGCTCGACCCCAAGCTGGTGGCGCCCATCCAGCGCTGGCTCAACCTGATGGCCGGTCCCGAGCGCTCGCGCACCGTCATCCTGCGCACCCTCAAGGGCGCGATCGGCGCCCTCCCGGACTGGGTGACGGGGCTGGTGACCGCGGTGGAGCAGCAGGGCACCGCCGCGTTCGACCTCCGCAACGCCGTCCAGGCAGTGGTCCCGGACGCGCAGCTCGCCGCGCGCACCGCCGTCCTGTCGGGGACGTCCGGCGAGGGCACGGTCGCCGCGCGGTTCGCCGAGATCGCCAGCACCGACCACATCTCCCGGGTCACGGTCCGCGACGGCATCGCGCGGACCACCAAGCGCGCCGGGAAGGCCCGCGAGACGGCCCTGCTCCGGCTGCGCGAGGAGGTCGAGGCCACCGCGACCCGCGCGTTCGTGGCCGCCGGCGTGCGCACCGAGGAGAGCCTGCGCGGCGTCCTGGCCGGCCCCGGGGCGCCGCCCGCCGGCGAGACGATCCTCCCGTCGGCGTCGAGCCGCGCCAAGGAGCGCCTCGCCTGGGGCCAGAAGGCGGCCGCGGCCTGGTCCCGCCTGGCCGACGACGTGGTCGGCCGCATGGCGGACGCCGACCCCGCGACGTCCGACCCCGAGGCGGTGGCCCGCGCCACGGGCGCCCGCAAGGCGTTCGGCGACGCCGGGCTGGCGACGCTCCTGCAGGCCACCGCGCTCGGCAACGAGGACTCCATGGCGCTGGTCGACCGCGTGCTCGGCGACAGCGCGGGGGACTCGATCGAGGAGCTGCAGGGCGAACTTGCCGACCAGGTCGCGCTAGCGGTTGCGGAAGAGGCCCGTTCTGTCCAGAGTGCCCTTGACGTCCCCGCGCTAGCCGACGACGCGGCCGCTCCGCTCCGCGTGCGGCTGGCCGAGCTCAGGAGGCTGACATGACGAGCCACGACGCGACCCTCGGCGCTCGGACCGAGGACCTCGGCCGAGCCCTCCAGATCGCCGGATCCCGCCTCGACGACACGGTCTTCGGCAAGGTCGCCAGCTCCGTGGCCGGGGTGCGCGAACGGCTCGCGCTCGGCGTGGACCACACCGTGGTGGCGCTCGCCGGCGGCACCGGGTCGGGCAAGTCGAGCACGTTCAACAAGATCTCCCGCCTCACCTTCGCCGACGTCGGCGTCAAGCGCCCCACCACGGCCAAGGTCACCGCCTGCTCGTGGAGCGACGACGCCGCCACGCTGCTTGACTGGCTCGGCGTGGAGCGGGAGCGCCGCATCACCCGGGCCGGCGAGCTGGACTCGGCCGACGAGGCCGCCCTGAGCGGCCTCGTGCTGCTGGACCTGCCCGACCACGACTCGGTCGCGCCCGCCCACCGCGACGTCGTGGACAAGGTGCTGCCCCTGGTCGACCTGCTGGTCTGGGTCGTGGACCCGCAGAAGTACGCCGACGACGCCCTGCACACCGGCTACCTGCGCGACTCGTCCGGCATGCGGGCCTCCACCGTGGTGGTGCTCAACCAGATCGACACGGTGCCCGTGGGCCAGCGCGACAACCTGGTCAACGACGTGAAGCGCTTGCTGCGCGACGACGGCCTGGACAACGTGCCGGTCATCGCGGCGTCGAGCAAGACCGACATCGGCATCGACGACCTGCGCGGGCTCCTGGAGCAGACGGTGGCCCGCCGGTCCGTCTCGGCCGGCCGCGCCGCGGGGGAGCTGGACGCCGCCGCGACGCTGCTGCTCAGCCAGACCCCGGCAGAGGTGCCCTGGCACATCGACACCGTTCTCGAACGCGAGATCGACGCCCTCGCGCGGGCGGCCGGTCTGGAGTCCGTGGCCGCGCAGGTCGGCGCCGCGGTCCGGAACGGCTACGGCTCGCCCGAGTTCCGCAACCCGGACCCGGACTCGATCGCGCTGTCCCGCTCGCGCTGGCTCACCGGCTCCGGGGAGTCGCTCAAGCCGGGCTGGCAGCGTTCGCTCGCCGAGAGCGTGGCGAGCGCCCGCGACGTCACGAGCGCCGTGTCGACGGCGCTGCAGGGCGTCACCCTGGACACCCGCGGCCCGACGACGCAGCCGCTCACCCGCCGCCTGGCGCTCGGGGCGGTGCTGCTCGCGGTGCTGCTCGGGATCTGCACGGTGCTGGCCTCGACGGACATCCTGCCCGTGGGCGACACCTGGACGACCGTGCTCGGGGTCGCCGCCGTGGTGGCCGCGGTCGCGGCGCTCGTGGTGTTCCTCGTGGCGATGCAGATGCGCCGCGCGCTCGCCGCGCGCCGGGCGCAGGCCGTCATCGCGTCGGGCCGCGCCGCGCTCGAGCGGGTGCTGCGCCAGACCCTCGGCGTGCCCACCCAGCGGCTGCTCGACGAGCACCGCGCGGTGCGTGAGCTCGCACAGAGTGCGCGCGACGACGGACCCTCGATACCGCTTCGTGTGGAAGAGAACGCGACCACAGGCAGCCAGATCCGGGTTTCGTCAACAGACGACTTCGGGCTGACCGACCTGCGCTCCGTCCGCGCCTGATGCTGGGTACGGGCCGGCCGCGAGGGCCGGTCCGGAAACCCAGGAGGGCTCCATGAACGACGTGACGGTGACTGTCTCCGGCTTCGCCGGCAACTCCCCGGCGCTGCACACGGGCACGGGCAAGCCGTTCGCCATGTTCCGCGTGGCGAGCACGCGGCGCTACGTGAACGACGCCGGCGAGTGGACCGACGGCGCGACGCTGTGGTTCACGGTGAAGGCGTGGCGGACGGCGGCGGTGAACCTGGTCCGGTCGGTCCGCAAGGGCGACCCCGTGGTCGTCACGGGCCGGCTCGAGATGGACGAGTGGGCGGGCCCGGAGGGCGAGCCCCGGAGCGGCCTCGTGATCGCCGCGACCGGGGTCGGCGTGGACGCGACCCGGGGCAAGGTGGAGTACTCGCGGCTCGTCCACCACGATCCGGTGCCCGGTTCCCGGGGCGAGGGCGATGTGGCGGACCTCCCGGGCGACGCCGGGCTGGTCACGGTGCGGGCGGGCGAGACCGACCCGTTCGACGTCGACCTGTCGGGTGCCGGGGGTGACGAGGAAGACCAGGGCGACGGGGCCGGCGTCGGGCCGCGGGAGCTCGTGACCGCGTAGGCTGGTCCCAGTCGTGCTCAGCGGTCCGCGGGTGTCAGGGTTCTCCTGCGCGGACGAACCCTGGCACCCGCTCCGCGCGAGCGCACCCATCCGACGTACCTTCTGTGAACGGTGGAACACAGGCAGTGGCTGAATACATCTACTCCATGTACAAGGCGCGCAAGGCGCACGGCGACAAGCTCATCCTCGATGACGTGTCGCTGAACTTCCTGCCCGGCGCCAAGATCGGCGTCGTCGGCCCGAACGGCGCCGGTAAGTCCACGATCCTCAAGATCATGGCCGGGCTGGACACGCCGTCGAACGGTGAGGCACGGCTCTCGCCCGGGTACACCGTGGGCATCCTGCTCCAGGAGCCGCCGCTGAACGAGGAGAAGACGGTCCTCGGCAACGTCCAGGAGGCTGTCGGCGAGATCCTGGCCAAGAAGGCCCGGTTCGACGAGATCTCCGAGCTCATGGCGCAGCCCGACGCGGACTTCGACGCGCTGCTGGCCGAGATGGGCACGCTGCAGGAGGACATCGACGCCGCCGACGCGTGGGACCTCGACTCCCAGCTCGAGCAGGCGATGGACGCCCTGCGCTGCCCGCCGCCGGACGCCGACGTGACGCTGCTGTCCGGTGGTGAGCGCCGCCGCGTCGCCCTGTGCAAGCTGCTCCTGCAGAAGCCCGACCTGCTGCTCCTCGACGAGCCCACCAACCACCTCGACGCCGAGTCCGTGCTGTGGCTCGAGCAGCACCTCGCGGGCTACGCGGGTGCCGTCCTGGCCGTGACCCACGACCGGTACTTCCTCGACCACGTCGCGGAGTGGATCTGCGAGATCGACCGCGGGCGCCTCTACCCGTACGAGGGCAACTACTCGACGTACCTGGAGAAGAAGCAGGCGCGCCTGGAGGTCCAGGGCAAGAAGGACGCCAAGCTCTCCAAGCGCCTCAAGGAGGAGCTGGAGTGGGTGCGGTCCAACGCCAAGGGCCGCCAGACCAAGTCGAAGGCTCGCCTGGCCCGCTACGAGGAGATGGCCGCGGAGGCGGACCGCACCAGGAAGCTCGACTTCGAGGAGATCCAGATCCCCGCCGGCCCGCGCCTGGGCTCGCTGGTGCTGGACGCCACGAACCTCAAGAAGGGCTTCGACGACCGCGTCCTGATCGACGGCCTGACGTTCACGCTGCCGCGCAACGGCATCGTCGGCGTCATCGGCCCGAACGGCGTCGGCAAGACCACGCTGTTCAAGACGATCGTGGGCCTGGAGCCCCTCGACGGCGGCGAGCTGAAGGTCGGCGAGACTGTCTCGATCTCCTACGTCGACCAGTCGCGCGGCGGCATCGACCCCAAGAAGACCCTGTGGGAGGTCGTGTCCGACGGGCTCGACTTCATCAAGGTCGGCAACGTCGAGATCCCGTCGCGCGCCTACGTGGCGTCGTTCGGGTTCAAGGGCCCGGACCAGCAGAAGCCGGCCGGCGTGCTGTCCGGCGGTGAGCGCAACCGCCTCAACCTGGCGCTGACGCTCAAGCAGGGCGGCAACCTGCTGCTGCTCGACGAGCCGACCAACGACCTCGACGTCGAGACCCTCGGCTCGCTGGAGAACGCCCTGCTGGAGTTCCCCGGCTGCGCCGTCGTCGTCTCTCACGACCGGTGGTTCCTCGACCGGGTCGCGACGCACATCCTGGCCTACGAGGGCACCGAGGAGAACCCGTCGAACTGGTACTGGTTCGAGGGCAACTTCGAGTCGTACGAGGCCAACAAGGTCGAGCGCCTGGGCGCCGACGCCGCGCGCCCGCACCGGGTCACGTACCGCAAGCTGACCCGCGACTGACGACGCGGCTCGGGTGCTGGGGCCGAGGAACGAGGCCCCAGCACCCGAGCCCCGAGGAAGTCGCGAGACCGGCACGGCGACTGACGACGCGGCGCCTGCCACATCCCTTTTGAGGCCCGGGGTTTTTTTCTTTTTGCCCCCTCCCAACGAAAAAAACCCGGACCCCAAAGT
>NZ_JBHWLR010000041.1:0-11715 GCF_042731755.1 Promicromonospora sp. NPDC059942 | reverse complement strand
GCGTTGGCCCTCGGCCCTTCCCTTTGAGGCCCGGGTTTCTTCGCTTTTGGGTAGCTCAAAGCGAAGAAACCCGGGCCTCAAAGGGGATCGCGACGGCCGGGTTCGCCGCCGGGCCGCTCAGCGTTCGGCCGACGCGGGCGCGTCGGCCCGGTCGTCGGCCTGGGCAGCCTGGGTGGCCCGGTCGGCCTGGGTGGCCCGGTCGGCCTGGGCCGAGCGGGAGGGCGCCGGGCGCCGGAAGATCGCGATCAGGTTGATCGTGAGCGCGACCGTGACGAGGCCGATCACGGGGACCAGCAGGTCGGCGTCCAGGTGCGGTCCGGTGGCCAGGAGGCCCCAGCGGCCGACGGCGACGGCTCCGGCCAGCGCAGCCCACAGCGCCGTCTCCAGCGCAGGGAGCCACTCGCCGGCCCTGATGTGGAACCCGCTGGCCATGAGCGTGACGACGGCGAGCCCGGCCGCGGCCAGCGGCGTCGTCCACTCGAAGGCGCCCAGCAGCAGGGGCAGGACGAGCGCGAACGGCGCCGCGAGCTCCACGACGCCGGTCAGGACGACGATCGAACGGGGCAGGTCGTCGAACCCGGCCCAGCGGTCGATGCCGCGGCCCGCGATCTTGGGCAGCGCCGCGAACAGGAAGAACAGGGCGAGGATGATCTGCGCCGCCCACAGGGTGGTGGTGAGCATGGTGCTCCTTCGGGTCGGTCGGACGGCGGTTCGCCGGCCGGGTGCGGGACAGGACGAACCGGCGGCCGGGTGTGTGACGCCGTCACAACGCGGGGCGCCCGATCGTCGTGCGGGGCATGAGCGAAGCTGGACGTGACCGTGCGCGAGCCGCCGGCCAACGCGCCGGGGCGAACGCCCGGACCGACGCGGGGACCGACGCCGGGAAGGTGCGCGACGCCGGGGAAGTGCGCGACGGCGGGGAGGTGCGCGACGTGGGGAAGGTGCGCGACGCCAGGGCCGGGACGGACGCCGGGAAGGCGCGCGACGCCAGGGCCGGGGCGGACGTCGGGGGCCCGCGGGGCGACACCGAGCGTGTCGCCGCGGCGTCGCGGGACGACCGGGCCTACCTGCTGGCCGTCGCGCGCCGCATCGTCGCCGACCCCGCCGAGGCGGAGGACGTGGTGCAGGACGCGTTCGCGCGGCTCGCGACCCAGGACGTCGGCGGCATCCGCGACCTCCGCGGCTGGCTGGTCGTCGCGGTGCGGCGGCTCGCGCTGGACCGCATCGGGTCGGCGCACCGGCGACTGTCCGCGCCGCAGGACCCGGCCGCGTGGGACTTCGGGTCCGGCGCGGGGGCGCCGGGCCTGGGCTCGGCCGCGCCCGCGGACCCGGCGGACCGGATCACCCTGGACGACGAGATCCGGCGCGCCCTGTCCGTCGTGCTCGACCGGCTGACGGCGGGGGAGCGCGCCGCGTTCCTGCTGCACGACGTGTTCGGCATCCCCTTCGAGAGCGTCGCGGAGACGGTCGGCCGCACGCCGGCCGCGTGCCGCCAGCTCGCCAGCCGGGCGCGGCGGGCGATCCGGGCGTCGGAGTCGACGACGTCCGCGTCCGCGTCCGGGTCAACAGCTGGAGCGTCCGGGTCGGCCGGGTCAACAGCTGCGGCGTCGCCGTCCGCCGGGTCGGCGGCCGGGTCGATCACTGCAGCGTCGGCATCCAACGGTCCGACGTCGGTCGCGCCGGGTTCGATCGGTCCGGCGTCGATCGCCCCGGCTCAGACCGGGTCGACGCCGTCGGGGACAACATCGACCGCGCCAGGGTCCTCGGGGCGGGCGTCGGCAGCTTCGAGGAGGGCCGCGTCGACGCGTCCGTCGTCGTCTCATCCGGAGCCGACCGCAACCGCCGGGCCCCGCGCCGACCCCCAGCTGCAGCGCGTGGTCGACACCTTCATCGCGGCCTGCGCCGGGGGAGACCTCGGGGCCCTGGTGCGGATCCTGCACCCCGACGTCTCGGGCTGGGCGACGCTGCGCGGGGAGCGCGTCGGCTTCGACACCGGCGCCGAGCGGGTGGCGGCCGGGTCGCTGCGCTACCTCGGGCCGGCGTCCGGCTGGACCCTGGCGCCGCTGCTCCTGGACGACGGCGTGGCGCTCGTCGCGACGAGGGACGGCGCGCCCGTCGCGCTGATCCGGGTGCTCGTCGAGAACGGTCTGATCACGGCGATCCGCACGGTCCTGCTGCCCTGATTCCGGCGGGCCGGACGGGAGCCCAGTGCAACGGTCGGCAGTCTGTCCGGCAGAGCGGCAGTTTGCACGGCAGAGTCGGCAGTTTGCACGGCAGAGTCGGCAGTCTGCATCGAGGTCGGCACAGAGATGTGCCGACCTCGATGCAGAGTGCCGACGTCGAAGGAGAGTGCCGACCTCGAAGGAGACTGCCGACCTCGGCCCCGACCGACCTCGCCTTGCGTTCGAGCGCGCTCCAATCCCTAGCGTCGCCACCATGACGACCGACGGCACCGCCACGAACGGCAACACGATGAACACCGGCACGACCAACACCGGAACGACCAACATCAGCACGACCAACATCAGCACGACCAACATCAGCACCACCAACGCCGCTTCGACAAAGACCAGGAACACCAAGACCTGGCTCATCACCGGCGCGAGCTCCGGCCTCGGCCTCGCCCTGGCGGAAGCCGCCCTCCAGGCTGGCGAGCGGGTGGTCGGCACTGCGCGCCGGGCCGACCGGTTCGACGCGCTCCGGGAGCGGTACGGCGAGCGGCTGCTCGCGGTGGAGCATGACGTCCGGGACACGGCCGGGGCGGCCGCAGTCGTGGACCGGGCCCTGGACACGTTCGGGCGCATCGACGTGCTGGTCAACAATGCCGGCGCGGGACAGGTCGGAACCGCCGAGGAGATCGGCGACGCCGCGCTGCGCGACATGCTCGACCAGCACCTGTTCGGTCCGGCGGCCTACGTGCGCGCGGTCCTGCCGCACCTGCGGGCGCGCGGCGCGGGCGCGATCGTGCAGATGAGCAGCCAGGGCGGGCGCATGTCCTTCCCCGCAGTCGGCAGCTACTCGGCCGGGAAGTTCGCGCTGGAGGGCTGGTCCGAGGCGCTTGCCGGCGAGGTCGCCCCGTTCGGCGTCCGCGTGCTGATCGTGGAGCCCAGCCGGTTCCGGACGGCGTTCAACGCGGACGGCGTCCTCCACACCGCGGCCGCCGACCCCGCCTACGACGCCGTCGCCGGCGCCGTCCGCGCGAACATGGCCGAGGCCCACGGCAGTCAGGAGGGGGACCCTGCCCGCGCCGCCGCCGTCGTCCGCCGCGTGCTCGACGCGCCCGACGCGCCGCTGCGCCTGCCGCTCGGCGCGGAGGCGGTCCGCAACCTCCGGCGTGCTTATGCGGTCGCGGCGGACGACGTCGAGAAGTGGGCCAGTGCGTCCGCTTCGGCGGACTTCCCTGGCGTGCCCGCGGCCGTGCGGGCCTTCTGATGAGCCGCACGCTGGGCAGCTCGGAACGACGTCGGGTCCGCCCGCTCGGAGCCGTTCCGGCAAGATCCGGTCCGGCAAGACCCTATTCGGCGAGGCAAGGTCCGGCGAGGCCTGATTCGGTGAGGCCGGGCCACCTAGGCTGGTGGGCATGGCAACCGACGACCTGATGGCGCGCGCCCTGGCGGCGCTCGGGGAGGACGGCGCGCCGTCGGCCGACGTGATCCACGCCCTCGCGGACGCCGACGCGGTGCCCGGACCCCTGCCGATCGCCGAGGCTGCCGCCTACCTCGACGTCTCGCCGCACACGCTGCGCTACTACGAGCGCGCGGGCCTGGTCGAGGTGGGCCGCGACGCCGCCGGGTACCGCCTGTACGACGCCGCGGCGCTGCGCCGGCTCGTTTTCGTCACGCGGATGCGGCTGTCGGGCATGCCGATGCGCGACGTGCAGCACTACATCACCCTGGTCGACGCCGGGAAGCAGACCGAGCCCGAGCGCCTCGACCTCCTGCTGGAGCACCGGGACACGATCCGACGTCGGATCCGGGAGCTGAACCTCTCGCTGGTCGCCACGGAGTACAAGATCGCAACCTATGGCGGCGCCACGGGCCCGGACGCCGGGGGCTCAGATGTCACAGGCCCGGATGCCGCAAGTGCAGGTGTCACAAGCCCAGACGACTAGCTCGGTCAGGTACCGCCTGCCCTCGCGATCCCCTTTGAGGCCAGGGTTTCTTCGCTTTGAACTGTCCCAAAGCGAAGAAACCCGGGCCTCAAAGAGAATGTCCGACGCCGGTCGCCCGGCCGCCGGTGCCGCCCGTACCGCCAGCCCCTCACACCGCCCGCGCCTCCGCGCTAGACCGGCGCGCCCGGAGCACCGCCTCCGCCTCGTACCGCACCGACTCCGTGCGCCCCGCCAGCCGTTCCAGCAGCAGCCGCACCGCCTCCCGGCCGAGCGTGATGCCGCTCTGGTCGACGCTGCTCAAAGACACCAGCGGGTGCCGCGCGATCGGCACGTCGTCGTAGCCGACCACCGACACGTCGCGCGCGTCGAGCCCGGCCTCCGCGACGGCGCTCAGCACGCCGATCGCCAGGGTGTCGTTGCCCGCGAAGATCGCGGTCGGACGGTCGGGGGAGGCGAGCAGGTCGAGCGTGGCCGCGTGCGCCTCGGAGCCGTCGAACATCGTGTGCACCACCCGCGGCGACAGCCCGGCCGCCGTCATCCGCTCGCGGTAGACGGCGGTGCGCACCACGTGCGGCTCGGCCCCGGCCTGACCCGCCCACGGCGGCTCGGGCCGCGACGGGTGGATGGTCAGGTGGACGATGCGCCGGTGGCCGAGGTCGAACAGGTGCGTCATGACCTGCTCGGCTCCGGAGCGGTCGTCGCCGGTGATGGTGTCGTAGCGGTCGGACCGGTCGTGCCGCCCGATCATCACCAGCGGCGTGCGCTCGGCGACCCGTTCGAGCCAGGCGGGGTCGACGCGCGGGGAGATGGCCACGATGCCGTCGACCTGGCGGTCGGCGAGGCTGTTGATCGCCACGTCGCCCTTCTGGTCGCGCCCGAGCGGCGCGATGATCATCTGGTACGGGGTGCCCTGGAGCGCCTCGGTGGCGCCGTCCACGATCATCGTCAGGAAGTCGTTGCCCACCTGCGGGATCTCGAACCCGAGCGTGAAGCTCGCCCCGCGCATGGCGCGCGCCGCGACCCGCGGCCGGTACTCCAGTCGCTCGATCGCGGCCTCGACCTGCGCGCGCATGTGGGGGCTGACGCCGTAGGCGTTGCGGATCACCTTGGAGACCGCGGCCCGGGAGACGCCGGCCTCGTGGGCGACGTCCTGGATGGTCGAGGGCCGGGTCCGGCGCGTCGGGTGGGTGCTCATCGTGAGGCCATCCTGCCTGTGTAGATCGGTTGACACCAGAAATGGCGCCCCGCTAGCGTGCTCCCACTGAAAGGATTCATCGGTGGCAGTGTAGATCGCTCTACACCCATCGTTCCATGCGTCTCTACAAGGAGGTAGAGAGATGTCCCGTGCACTTCGAACCCGCAGGTTCACCCGCCCCGCCGTCGCGGCCACCGCGCTCACGGCCCTCGCCCTGGCAGGCTGCTCGGCGTCGGCCGAGGGTGACGGCACCACCGAGATCACGTTCCTCACGACCAACGACGCGCCCAACCCCGAGACCGCCGACGCCCTGGTCGAGGCGTTCGAGGCGGAGCACCCCGACGTCAAGGTGGCAGTCGAGATCCGGCCCGGCGGCACCGAGGGCGACAACCTGGTCAAGACCCGGCTCTCGACCGGCGAGATGGCCGACGTGTTCTTCTACAACTCGGGCTCCCTGCTCCAGGCCCTCAACCCGGACTCCACGCTGGTGGACCTGAGCGACCAGGAGTGGGTCGGCTCGCTCACCGAGGAGTTCCTGCCCGTGGTGAGCACCGACAACGGCATGTACGGCGCGCCGCTGGGCGCCTCGTTCGCCGGCGGCGTCGTCTACAACAAGCCGGTGTACGAGAAGCTCGGGCTGGAGGTGCCGCAGACCTGGGACGAGTTCATGGCGAACAACGCGACGATCGCTGCCGAGGGCGACGGCGTCGCCCCGGTCATCCAGACCTACGGCGAGACCTGGACCAGCCAGCTCTTCGTGCTGGGCGACTTCGCCAACGTGACCGCCGTCGACCCCGAGTGGGCCGACCAGTACACGGCGCACCAGCGGTCCTACGCCGAGGAGCCCGCCCTACTCGGCTTCCAGCACCAGCAGGAGGTGGCCGAGGCGGGGTACTTCAACGAGGACTTCCCGTCCGCCACGTTCCCCGACGGCGCCCGCATGGTCGCCGAGGGCGAGGGCGCGCACTACCCGATGCTGTCGAACGTGATCCAGACGATCCTGCAGAACACGCCGGACGCCGTCGACGACATCGGCTTCTTCGCGCTCCCCGCGCAGGACGCCGAGAACACGCAGGCCACGATCTGGCAGCCCAACGCGCTGTACGTCCCGCGCTCCACGGAGGGCGCCGAGCTGGAGGCGGCCAAGGAGTTCGTGGCCTTCGCGAACAGCGAGGCCGGGTGCGACATCCAGAACGAGCTGCTGCCGCCGGCCGGCCCGTACGCGGGTACGTGCGAGGTGCTCGACACCGCCCCGCCGATGCTGGACGACATCCAGGCCTACTTCGACGAGGGCCGCGCCGCCAACGCGCTGGAGTTCCTCTCGCCGGTCAAGGGCCCGAACCTGGAGAAGGTGACGGTCGAGGTGGGCTCCGGCATCAAGACCGCCGAGGAGGCCGCCGAGTTCTACGACCAGGACGTCGAGAACCAGGCCCGTCAGCTCGGCCTCGAGGGCTGGTAGGTCGCCGATGGCGGCAACCCTGACCGAGGTGCGGCCCGCCCGGCGCCGTCGGACGGCGGGCTCCACCTCGGCCACCCAGCGCAGCATCTACCCGTCGTGGTTCTACCTGCCGGCCGGCGTGCTCTACCTGGTCTTCTTCGCGGTGCCGACGTTCGCGTCGTTCTGGTTCAGCCTGACCCGCTGGACCCTGTTCGACACCGAGTTCATCGGCCTGGACAACTTCGTCCAGTTCTTCGCGGAGCCGCAGCTCTCGCGCGGTTTTGTGAACACACTGGTCTACGGCTTCGTCACCTCGGGCGCCAAGGTGGTGCTCGGGCTGGCGCTCGCGGTGCTGCTCACCTCGCAGCTCGTGGGCCGCGGCTACCTGCGCTCGGTCGTGTTCTTCCCGGTGCTGGTCTCCACCATCGGGGTGGGCATCACCTTCAAGGCCCTGCTCGACCCGTTCGACGGCGTGGTCAACACGATGCTCGCCACGTTCGGCATCGAGGGCCCGGGGTGGTTCACCGACCCGAACCAGGCGCTGCTGACCATCGCGGCGGTCGACGTCTGGAAAGGGCTCGGCATCGCGACGCTCATCTACATCGCGGGCATCGTCGCCATCCCGCAGGAGTACTACGAGGCCGCCCGGGTCGACGGGGCGGGCCGGTGGCAGCAGTTCCGCTCCATCACGCTGCCGCTGGTCCAGCCCGCGACGGCCACCGTCATCATCCTGTCGCTGATCGGCGGCCTGCGGTCGTTCGACCTCATCTGGGCGACGACGGGCGGCGGCCCCGGGTTCACCAGCGACGTCATCGGGTCCGTCATCTACAAGCAGTACCAGGCCGGGTTCTACGGGCTGTCGACGGCGGGCAACGTGATCCTGTTCCTCGTGGTCACGGCGATCATGGTGCCGGTCTCCCTGCTGCTCAACCGCAAGGAGGTCGACCGATGAGGCGCGCCGGTTCGTGGGCCACGGGCGTCGTCGCCATCGTCGTCTCGGTGGTGGTCTTCCTGGTGCCGTTCGCCTTCATCTTCCTGACGGCGGCCAAGGACGCGTCGTCGGCGTCGCGCCTGGAGTTCTCCTGGCCGGAGCAGTGGGCGTTCTTCGACAACCTGACCGAGGTGCTCACCACCCGCGACGGCATCGTGGTCCGGGCCTTCCTCAACTCGACCGTGCTGACCGTGGTGAGCGTGGCCGTCATGGTGGTGCTCGCGGCGATGGTCGGCTACCTGCTGCAGCGACGGAAGTCCCGGCTCAACCCGATCGTGAACTTCTTCGTGCTGGCGGGGCTCATCGTGCCGCCCGCCGTGGTGCCGACCATCTGGGTGCTGCAGCAGACGGGGCTGTTCAAGACCATGCCGGGCCTGATCCTCATCGAGGCGACGTTCGGGCTCTCGTTCTGCATCCTGCTGTTCCGCGCGTTCGTGGCGACCATCCCGCGCGAGCTCGACGAGGCGGCGATCATCGACGGCGCCGGGCCGCTACGGCTCTTCTTCGCCGTCATCCTGCCGCTGCTGCGGCCCGTGATCATCACGATCGTCGTGGTGCAGGCGGTCAACGTGTTCAACGACTTCACCAACCCCCTGTACTTCCTGCCGGGGGACGAGAACGCGACCGTGCAGCTCACGCTCTACAACTTCCAGAGCCAGATGGTGAGCCAGTTCAACCTGCTGTTCATGGACATCCTGCTGATCACGGTGCCGCCGCTGGTCATGTACATCTTCTTCAACCGCCAGATCGTGGCCGGCATGACGTCCGGCGCGGTCAAGGGCTGAAAGGGGCCACCGATGAACGACGACACCCTGGCCACCGGCACCACCCGCGTCCGCGAGGTGCGGGTCGAGCGCCGGACCGACGGCGCCTTCGCCGACACCCCCACCCCGCGCCTGAGCTGGACCGTCGAGTCCGACGCGCCCGGCTGGTGGCAGGCCGGCGCCGAGGTCCGGCTCGACGGCGGGGACGTCCAGCGCCTGGAGACCGACGAGTCCCGGTTCGTGCCCTGGCCGTTCGACCCGCTGGCGCCGCACGCCCGGCACACCCTGGAGGTCCGGGTCACCGGAACGGACGGCGGCACCTCGCCCTGGAGCGAGCCCGTCACCGTGCGCAGCGTCTTCCTGGCCGACGGCGAGTGGTCGGCCGCCTTCGTCGGCCTCGCCGACCCGCCCGACGACGCCGCGCCCGGCCTGCTGCGCACCGAGCTCGACCTGCCCGGCGACGTCGTCCGCGCCACCCTCTACGCCTCCGCGCACGGCGTCTACCAGGTCGAGATCAACGGGCAGGACGTGGACGACGCCGTGCTCAAGCCCGGCTGGACCGCCTACCAGCACCGCGTGGTGCACGAGGCCACCGACGTCACCGCGCTGCTGCGGGCCGGCGCCAACGCCGTCGGCGTCCGGCTGGCCGGCGGATGGTGGACCGAGAAGTACGGCTTCCACGGCGCCGCCCGGACGTTCTACGGCGACCAGCCGGCCGCGGCCGTGCAGCTCCACGTCGAGCTCGCCGACGGGTCCACCCGGGTGCTCGTCACCGGTCCGGACTGGCGCGGGGCGGCGGCCGGCGTCGTCGTGACCAGCGGCATCTACGCGGGCGAGCGGGTCGACGCCGGCCGCGCCGTCACCGGCTGGAGCCTGCCCGGGTTCGACGACTCGGCGTGGGCGCCGGTGCGGGTGGACCCGTCCGACGTCGTGCCCGAGCCCGCGATCGCCGAACCCGTGCGGCGCGTCGACGAGGTGGCGGTCCGCGAGGTGATCACCACGCCGTCGGGGCGCACGGTGCTCGACCTCGGGCAGAACGTCGTGGGCCGCCTCCGGGTGCGGGTGACGGGGGAGCGCGGGCACGTGATCACGCTGCGGCACGCCGAGGTGCTGGAGCACGGCGAGCTCGGCGTCCGCCCCCTGCGCCACGCCGCGGCCACCGACCACCTCGTGCTCTCCGGCGGCGAGGACGTCTTCGAGCCCGAGTTCACCTTCCACGGGTTCCGGTACGCCGAGGTGGACGGGTGGCCCGGTGAGCTCGACCTGGAGACGGCCCGCGCGGCCGTGACCGCCGTCGTCATCAGCAGCGACATGCGGCGCACCGGCTGGTTCGAGAGCTCCGACGAGCGGGTGAACACGCTGCACGAGAACGTCGTGCGGGGCATGCGCGGCAACTTCGTCTCCCTGCCCACCGACTGCCCCCAGCGCGACGAGCGCCTCGGCTGGACCGGCGACATCCAGGTCTTCGGCCCCACCGCGAGCTACCTCTTCGACAGCGACGCGTTCCTCGCCTCCTGGCTGCGCGACGTCGCCGCCGAGCAGGCCGACCGCGGCGGCGTCTGCCCCGTCGTCGTGCCGTTCGTGCTGCCCTTCGGGGCCCAGCCCGCCGCCGCGTGGGGCGACGCCGCCACCGTCGTCCCCACGACCCTGCTCGAACGGTTCGCCGACCGCCGGGCGCTCGCGGAGCAGTACCCGTCCATGCGGGCGTGGGCCGACGTGCTGCTCGGCATCGCCGGGGACCGGCTGCTGTGGGAGGGCATGTTCCAGTTCGGGGACTGGCTCGACCCGGACGCGCCGCCGGACGACCCGGCGGGCGCCAAGGCCGACCCCGACATCGTGGCCAGCGCCTACCTGGTGCGCTCGCTACAGCTCGTCACGGCCGCGGCGGACGAGCTGGGCGACGCCGAGGGAGTCACGCGGTACGGGGACCTGGCCGAGCGGGCGCGGCGGGCCTGGGTGGCGGAGTACACGACGCCGGCCGGCCGGATCGTCTCCGACGCCCAGACCGCCTACGCACTGGCCATCGTGTTCGACCTGGTGGACGGCGCGACCCGGGCAGTGATGGGCGACCGGCTGGCCTGGCTCGTGCGCCGCGCCGGGTACCGCATCGGCACCGGGTTCGTGGGCACGCCGATCATCCAGGACGCGCTGACGGTCACCGGGCACGCCGACGTCGCCGCCCGGCTGCTGCTCCAGACCGGCGTGCCGTCCTGGTTGTACGCCGTGACGATGGGCGCCACCACGGTCTGGGAGCGGTGGGACAGCATGCTGCCGGACGGCAGCATCAACCCCGGGGAGATGACGTCGTTCAACCACTACGCCTTCGGGGCCGTGGCGGACTGGCTGCACCGCACCGTGGCGGGTCTCGCCCCGGACGCTGCCGGGTACCGGCGGCTGCGGGTCGCGCCCGTGCCGATCGCGGGGCTGGATCACGCGGTGACGCGGTTCGAGACGCCCTATGGGCTGGCGGAGGCCGGCTGGGCGGCGCGCGACGGGGAGATCGTGGTGCACGCGGTGGTGCCGCCGAACACGACGGCGGTGGTGGTGCTGCCGGGTGCCGGTGCGGACGGGGAGGGCGCGGACGGCGGTGGCGGTGCGGGAGCGGACGGCGGAGCCGGTGCTGGCGTCGGTGCCGGGGCGCGCGAGTTCGAGGTCGGCGCCGGGCGGCACGAGTGGACCGTGCCCGACCCGCGCGACCGGTCCGTCCCACCGCCGGTCACGCTGGCCTCGACCCTCGGCGCCGTCGCCGACGACCCGGAGGCGTTCGAGACGGTGCTGGCCGCCGTCGAGGCCGCGGACACCGGGCAGACCGGAGCCCTGCGCTCGCTCAAGGAGTGGACCGACCAGCGCACCCTGGAGGAGGAGCTGGTCCGGCTCCCGACGGGGGCACCGGACCAGGTGCGGACGGCACTCGATGCGCTCAACGCCCGCCGCGCGGCGGTGGTCGCGGGGTAGGCCGACGTCGGCGGGCTCGTGTTCTTTGAGGCCTAAGTTTCTTCGCTTTGAGCCGCCTCAAAGCGAAGAAACTTAGGCCTCAAAGGGGAGGGGGCTTCAGCGGTCTGTCGACAGCTTGGCTCGCTGGGTCGGCAGTTTTGCACCGCAGAGTCGGCAGTTTGCCGCACAGAGTCGGCAGTCTGCTTCGAGGTCGGCACACGAGCGTGTCCGCCCCCAAAAAAACCACCCAGCTTCGCGGAAACGCCGACCCGGCTCAGGAAA
>NZ_JBHWLR010000040.1:0-12164 GCF_042731755.1 Promicromonospora sp. NPDC059942 | reverse complement strand
CTTTCAGCTGGCTGAAAGCGAAGAAACCCGGGCCTCAAAGGGGATTCGGCCGCAGCGCACTCGCCCACGGCGGGACGACGACGTCCCCGCGGGCCGGGGCCTCAGGACTCCGGGTCGTACATCAGCTCCCGGACCTCCTGGGCGCAGCGGCACCCCTCCGCGATCCGGGCCGCCCACTTCAGCGCCTCCTCGCGCGAGTCCACCTCGAGGATCGAGAACCCGCCGATCACGGCCTTCGTCTCCGGGAACGGACCGTCGGTCACGGTGCCGTCCGTCGCGACGATCGAAGCCTGCTGCCGTTCCAGCCCGGCCCCGAAGATCCACACCCCGGCGTCCTTGGCCGCCTGCACCACCGCGTGCGAGGCCTCGGCCACGGCGGGCAGGTCCTCCTCGGGGAACGTCATCGCGCCGTCGTCGAACGAGATCAGGTATCGCGGCATGCCGGGCCTCCTTTGTCGTCACGGCCGTCGCAGGCCGACTCCTCCTGGCAGACGAGCCGCGCCCCGGGAAGTCATCGGTGACCGCCCGCGCACTTCCCTGGCGGGCCGCGGGCCACCGCGTGGAGGATGACCCCCATGGAGTCCTACGTCGAGCGGCCGCCGCTGCCCGCGCTGGCGGGCGCGGTGCGGACGGTGTGGGTCCAGCGCACCGGCGCGACGGCGTACGTCCAGCGGAACCTGCCCACCGGCGGCGTCGAGATCCACCTTCCGGTCGGGGGCAGCCCGCAGCTCATCGGTCCGCTGACCGGCCCGGAGATCGAGGTCGTCCCGCCGCACACCACGATCGTCGGCGTGCGGTTCCTCCCGGGTACCCCGCCTCCTCTGCCGACGGCGCTCGACGACCTGGTGGACCAGCGCGTGGACCTGGCCGACCTGTGGGGCGGGTCGGTCGACGCACTCGTGGACCGGACCGCCCGCGCGAGCACGCCCGAGCGGGCGCTGGACCTCCTGGAGGCCCACCTCGTGCACCTCCTGCGGCGAGCGGCCGGGCCGGACCCGCTGGTGGGCGCGGCCGTGGGTGCGCTCATGCCCTGGCACCGGGTCGGCATCGACGCCCTCGCCGGCCGCCTGGCGCTCTCCCCGAGCCAGCTCCGCCGCCGCTGCCTGCACACCGTGGGCGTCACGCCCAAGGTCCTCCAGCGGACGCTGCGCTTCCAGGGCTTTCTCGCGCTGGCCCAGGCCGGTGCGGTGGCCACCGGCCGGCGGGGCGCGGACGGCACCGCGGGCCTCGCGATCGACACCGGCTACGCCGACCAGGCCCACCTGAGCCGGGAGTGCCTGCGGCTGACCGGCCTCACCCCGCGGGGGCTGCTCGGCGGCGGGATGGACCGCTGCGCCTGCGGTCACGAGCACGCGGCGTCGTACCGCCCGTTCCTCGCCACGCGACGCCGTCCGCCGCGGGCCTGAGCCTGCTCGTTTCGTTCAAGAACCGCCGCTGTCCGGCTCCTAGGTTGGGCCCAGCCATCCCCGCCAAAGCACCATCCCGCCAAAGGAGTCCTGACATGCTCGAACCCGCCGTACGCCGCGTCCTGGACGGCACCTCGATCGCGCACGTCGCCACCGTCCTCCCCGACGGTTCGCCGCACGCCGCCCCGGTCTTCGTCGGCACCCACGGCGACCAGATCGTCTTCTTCACCGGTCCAACGATGCGCAAGGCCCGCAACCTGCGCCGCGACCCCCGGGTGGCCCTGTCCATCGCGCCCGTCGACAACCCGTTCGAGCCCGTCGTCGTGCGCGGCAGGGTCGTCGAGTGGCTCGACGGCGAGACGGGCTGGGCGATCGTCGACCGGCTGGCCAGGAAGTACACCGGCTCGCCCTACTCCCGCGAGCACGAGCGCGTGGTGGCCGTGATCGAGCCGGAGCGGCAGAACGTGGGCGTCGGCTGACCCGTGCGTCGGTGGCGCCGGCTTCCGCCCGAGAGCGCGCCTCCGGACGGCCAGGAGTTCACGTCACGCCCGGGTGGGTAACGCTGAGCTATCAATGCTCGCTCAGCGTTACCCACCCGGGGGCGCAGTCGTTTCCCCGGAGATCGGCAGGCATCGGGCAACTCTCCCGGTGAACTGCTAGAGCCGGACGGCGTCCCGCAGCAGGCGCGCGTACGGGTGCACCGCGTCGTCGAACACCGTCGCGGCCGCGCCCTGCTCGACGATGCGGCCCTCCTGCATGACGGCGACGTCGTCGCTCATGTGCAGCGCTACGCCGAGATCATGGGTGATCAGCAGGTACGCGAGGTCGCGCTCGCGCTGGAGCCGGTCCAGCAGGTCGAGCACCTGCGCCTGGACCGAGACGTCGAGCGCCGAAACGGGCTCGTCCAGGACCAGCACCCGGGGTTCGGCGGCGAGCGCCCGCGCGACGGCGACGCGCTGGCGCTGTCCGCCGGACAGGTGGAGCGGGCGGCGGGCGGCCAGCGCGGGGTCGAGGCCCACGGTGTCGAGGAGGGCGGCGATCTCGGCGCGCACGGGTCCCAGCCGGACCGAGCGGCCGCGGGTGACCGCGTCGGCGAGGACGGCGCCGACCGTCCAGCGCGGGTCGAACGAGCTCAGGGCGTCCTGGAACACGGCGCCGATGAGCGGCCGGCGCGGGCGCCGTCGGGCCTCCGGGAGCGGGCTCCACGGCTCTCCCAGCAGCGTGACCTCGCCGGCGTCGGGATGCTCCAGCCCGAGCAGGAGCCGTGCGGTGGTCGACTTGCCCGACCCCGACTCGCCGACCAGCCCCAGCGTCCGGCCGGCACGCAGGGAGAACGACACGTCGTCGGCGGCGACGATCTCCCGTCCGCCGACGTGGAACACCCGCGACAGCCCGCGCGCCTCGACGAGCACGTCCTCTGCCGCCGCTCCGGCGTCGGCGTCGCCCGCCCCGGCGTCGCCGGCGGCGGCGCCGGCGAACGTAGGGTTGGTCGCGTTCTCGCCGCTCAGAGAGCGACTATCTCTACGTTCGCCGGCGCCGGTCCCGGCCGACGGCGGGACGGCCGACGGCGGGACCACCGACGCCGGGACCGCCGACGGCGCGGCGACGACGGCCGGCGCAGCACCGCCCCCGGACAGCAACGTCCCCCGCGCCCGCCCCGCCGGGACCGCGTCGACCAGCTTCCGTGTGTACGGGTGCCGCGGGTGCTCGAACACCTCGGCCGGCGTGCCCTCCTCGACGACCACACCGTCCGTCATCACGAGCACCCGGTCCGCGATGCCGAGCACCACGGACAGGTCGTGGCTGATCAGCAGCACACCGGTGCCCTCGTCACGGAGCTGGCCCAGCAGCCGCAGCACGCCGGCCTGGACGGGCTGGTCGAGCGCGGTGGTGGGCTCGTCCGCGATGACGAGGCGCGGGCCGGCCGCGATGCCGGCGGCGATCAGCGCGCGCTGCCGCTGCCCGCCCGAGAGCTGGCCGGGGCGCTGACCGGCCCGGAGCTCGGCGTCGGGCAGGCCGACGCGTTCCAGGAGCTCGACGGTGCGCGCGCGGCGCGCGGCGGCGTCGAGGTCGGTGTGCAGGGCGAGCGTGTCGGCGATCTCGCGGCCGACGGGGCGCAGGGGGTCCAGCGAGACGAGGGCGTCCTGCGCGATGAGCCCGACGGTGCCACCGCGCAGCTTCCGCAGCCGTCGTCCGGACAGGGACAGCACGTCCTGACCTGCGACGGACAGGCGGGCCGCCGACACCCGCGCGCCCTCCCCCGCCAGGCCGACGACGCTGCGCGCGGTGACGCTCTTGCCCGAGCCAGACTCGCCGACGATCGCGACGCACTCGCCCGCGGCGACCTGAAGGCTGACGCCGTCGACGACCCTCCGCCCGGAGAACGACACGACGAGGTCCCGGACGTCCAGCACCGGCCCGTCCGGCTCCACCGGCGTCGGCTCCACCGACGTCCGCCTCACCCCGCTCATGCCGCGCTCCTGTTCCGCTTCTGGATGCCCCGCCCGATCACGGTCGCGGCGGCGGCGCTGGCCACGATCGCGAGTCCGGGGAAGAACGTCATCCACCAGAAGTTGGCGATGTAGGTGCGTCCGGCGGCGAGCATCGCGCCCCACTCCGCGGCGGGCGGCACGGCGCCCAGGCCGAGGTAGCTCAGGGACGACACCCAGATGACGGCCTGTCCCAGGCCGAGCGTGGCGAGCACGAACAGCGCGGCCGTCACGTTCGGCAGGATGTGGCGCGCGGTGATCCAGAGCCGGCCGCGACCCAGCACCCGGGCGGCCTCGATGAACTCGGCGGACGCCGTCCGGCGCACCTGGGAACGGATGATGCGCGCGTAGCCGGGCGCCGTGGCCAGGCCGACGGCGATGGTCGAGCTCAGCACGCCCGGCCCGGTGACCACGATGAACAGCAGCGCGAGCAGGAGCCCGGGGAACGCGAACAGCACCTCGACCACGCGGGTGGTGCCGAAGTCGAGCCAGCGCGGGCCGAGCCCGGCCACGAAGCCGAGCACGATCGCCAGGCCGATGCCGATCGCCGTCGCGAGCACGCCGATCAGGAGCGACTCCGAGGCGCCGTGCACGACGCGGGTGTAGATGTCCCGGCCCGATTCGTCGGTGCCGAAGAGATGCGCGAACGACGGCGGCTGGAACGCGTCGGCGTGCGAGACGGCGAGGGGATCGCCGGGGGCGAGCAGGTTCGGCCACAGCGCGGCGACCACGAGGAGCACCAGGAAGACGGCGGCGACCGCCTCGCCCACGGTGAACCGGATGCCGCCGACGCCGCTCGGACGCCGGGCGCGACTCATTCGGCCACCGCCCGGGTGCGGGGGTCGATGACCCGGTCGGCGAGGTCGGTGACCAGGGTCATCACCGTGTACGCGAGCGCCACCACCAGCACGATGCCGGTCACGAGCGTGACGTCGCGCAGCTGCACGGCGGACAGCAGGCTGCGGCCCAGACCCTGCCGCGCGAACACGGACTCGACCACCACGGCCCCGCTGATCAGGGACCCGAAGGCCCAGCCGGACAGGCCGACGGCGGGGATGGCCGCGTGCCGCAGGGTGTGCCGCCAGAAGATCCGCGCCTCGCTCTCGCCGCGCGCCCGGGCCGTGGTGACGAACGGCGACTCCATGGCCGTGAGCAGGGACTCGCGCATGACCTGGCCCAGGAACCCGGCGAGCGGGATGGCCATGGTGAGCGCGGGCAGCACGATGCCGAGCGGCCCGGGCACGCTGACCGGCGGGAGGATCCCGAGGGTCAGGCTGAAGAAGAGGATGAGCACGGTCGCGAGCCAGAAGTGCGGCACGGCGGCCGCGACCAGCTCCAGCCCGGAGCCGATGGCCCACGCGACCCGTCCGCCCCGCACGCTCCACGCCGCCAGGCCCGTGGCGAGCGCCCAGGCGAGCGCGAGGGAGACCAGCGCGAGCGTGAGCGTGGCGCCGAACTGTTCGCCGATCGCGGTCAGCACCGGCTTGTGCAGCGAGTACGACTGGCCGAGGTCGCCGGTCACCAGCCGCCCCAGGTAGGTGAGGTACTGGACGACGAGCGGCTGGTCGAGCCCGTACTCGCGGCGCACCTGCTCCAGCGCCTCCGGCCCGGCCTGCGAGCCGGGGCCGCCGAGGATCGCCTCTGCGGGGTCGCCGGGGACGAGCCGCAGGGCGAAGAACGTGATGGTCGCGGCCGCCCACAGGACGAAGACGACGCCGCCGGCGCGCAGGAGCAGCCAGTGCCGGTTGCCCGGCACCGGCTTCCTGCGCGCCCCGGTGGTGGCGACCGGAAGGGTCAAGGCACCAGCCAGGCCCCGGCGAAGGTCGGCGTCGACACCGTCGGCATCGCCCGCAGCCCCTGCACGGTGGACGACCGCAGGAAATGGTTCTGCTGGTCGTACAGCGGCAGGATGTAGTAGCCCTCCAGGATGATCTGCTGCGCCTGCTCGTAGAGCGCGGCCCGCTCGTCGGCGTCGCTGGTCGCGGAGGCCTGGGTCAGCAGGTCGTCGAGGTCGGCGTCGTCCACCTGCGCGAGGTTCGCGAAGTAGCCGCTCGGCGCCGGGGTGATCGAGTCCGAGTGGTACAGGATCCGCAGCACGTCCGGGCCGACCTTCGTGTACGGCGCGCTGACCAGGTCGTACTCGTTCTCCGCGAGCACGCCGTACCAGCTCGACAGGTCCAGCGGCTGGAGGTTGACCTCGAAGCCCGCGGTCTTGGCGTCGGCCTGGATCTGCTCGAACAGGGACTGCTCGGCGGGGATCGACTGGTTGGTGCTCACCGGGAAGTCGAGGCTGAGGCGCTCGCCGTCCTTCACGCGGTAGCCGTCGGAGTCGCGCTCGGCCCAGCCGGCGTCGTCCAGCAGGTCGGACGCCGCGTCCGTGTCGACCGTGAACAGGTCGGGGAGGCTCAACCCCAGCGGCTCGACGCTGGACAGCGGCGAGTAGGACCGCTCGGCGGTGCCGAAGAACAGGCTCTCGATGCCGTCGTCCACGTTCACGGAGCGGATGAACGCCTCCCGCACGCGCTCGTCGTCGAAGGGCGCCTTGCCCGAGTTGAGCTCGATGCGGTTGGACGCGCCGGGGCGCGGGGCGTCGAGCTCCTCGATCGCGTCGTCCGACTCGGCCGACTTGATGGTGTCCGGCTGCGCGTTGTCGATGACCTGGACCTCACCCGACTGGAGCGCGGCGTAGCGGCTCGCGGAGTCGGGGATGAACCGCCACACGATCGAGTCGAGGTACGGCAGGTCGCTGCCCTCGGACGCCTCGGCGACGTCGGCCGGCGGCGAGTTGTAGTCGTCGTTGCGGACCAGGGTCACGGAGTCCTGGCGCTCCCACGTGTCGACGACGAACGGGCCGGTGCCGACGGGCGCGGCGCAGTTCTCCTCCTGGCTGCGCTCCAGGGCCTTCGGCGACTCCATCGCGACCCACACCTGCGACAGCGACTCCAGCAGCGCCGAGTCGGGGGCGCTCATCTCGAGCCGGACCAGGTGGTCGTCGACGGCGACGACGTCCTTGATCTTCGCCAGGGCGAGGTACCCGGTGGACGACGCCGTGGCGGGGTCCTGCACGTGCGCGATGTTCGCGGCCACGGCCTCGGCGTCGAACGGGGTGCCGTCGGTGAACGTCACGTCGTCGCGGAGCGTGAACTCCCACTCCAGGCCGTCGTCGCTCGCGGCCCACTCGGTGGCGAGCCACGGGATGACCTCGCCGTCCTCGTCGAGCGAGACCAGCGACTCCAGGTACTGGGTAGCGATGAGCGCCTGCGGGTAGTTGCCGCCGACGTGCGGGTCGAGGCAGGACGGCTCGGCGTCGCCCGACGCGTACGTCAGCGTGCCGCCCGTGACGGGTTCGCCCGACGGTTCGCTGCTGGTCCCTCCCCCGGGAGAACAGGCGGCGAGGAGCAGAGCGACGGCGGCCGTGACGACGACGGCGGCACGCGGGCGGGAGAACCGGCGCGAGGGCATGGCTTCGTGTACATCCTGTCTGGAAGGGTGTCCGAACGACTCCGTTCATGCTCCCAAACCCCGGGCCCGGGCGGGCCTATTCCGTGAGACGACGCCGGGTGAGGCGCACCACACCGACCAACCAGGTCAGGAGCTGTCGGCGGTGGCGACGGCCGCCGTCCATCGGACTGCAGCCGTCGCCAAGGCTGAACAGCTTCGACAGGAACGCGAGCTGCTACCGCTTGACCGTGCGTTCGGGCGACGTCGCGACGCCGTCAGTGAAGCCGTCGCGCACTGACGTCACCTCCACCGACAGCTTCGAATCAAGGTCGCCCGTAGTGATCGTGTACCGGGGCGAGGTGGCGTCCTCGATGGCGACGCCGTCACGAAGCCACCGATACGCGTGGGTGAGATAACCAGGAGTCCAGGTACCGGGGTTCGCCTCCACCGTCTCACCCATCTTGGTGCTGCCGGAGACCGTGGGGGAGGTCAGCACATGCACCTCGTGCTCGCCGAGAGCGAAGTCGATACCCGCCACCGTGTCACAGGACTCTGGAACGACGATGTCGGCGGCCTCCTCGGCGTTGGGCGCACCGTAACGGAACCAGGACTCCGAAGCCCCGCCTTCCTCGGTGACTGCGACCGAGACGTCGTACGTTCCTGGCGCCAGGCCGGGGACGCGGAATGCGCCGTCCTCGGTGATCTCGACGTGGCGGGTGACAAGGTCCAGATCGTCGTCGTTGAAGACGCGGACCACCCTGGACCCGTAGGCGGGGAGATGGGTGACCGTGCCTTCGACCGCACCACACTCCGAAAGACCGAAGTTCACTCCGGTCAGGTTCCCGCCCGGCTCCACGGCGAGCGGCGTCGCGTCCGCAAGCTTGTTCGCCGTGGAACCTGCGCCCGCGTAGTAGACGCCGGTATAGGGCGAGAAGCCGAGCTGGCGGTTTGCCGAAACGAAGACCTCGCCAGTGTCGCCGCCAGCGGCCTCAAGGCTGAAGCTGCCGTCCTCGGCCGTCGTCGTTGAGCCATGAGCGCCGTAGCCGATGGGGTCCGCGGCGACCTCTGTGTACGCGACCGGGCTGCCGTCCGGGGCCACAACCGTGCCCGTGATGGTGGTGAGCCGCGGGAGAACGACCTGCTGGCCGGAAAGCCCGGCTATCGGAACGGTGAAGCGCTTCGCCTGGGCGCGGTCCTGGGTCGCCTGGCGCTCGCCGACATATCCGAAGGCAAAGCCCTGGGTCGTGGCCGCCCTGACAATCTCGAGGGTGTAGTTCTCACCTGGCCGGACATGCGAGAAGCTGAACTCGCCGTCAGGTCCAGTCCCATCGGCGAGTCCGTGCTGCGCGACAACCCGTCCGTCCGCTGCCGCGACCTTCACCCTCACACCCCAGACCGGGGCCCCTTGCTGGTCCAGAACATTGCCCGAGATGCCACCGGCACGCTCGATCCGGACGTCCATCCACAGGCCGGCCTCCGGCAGCTCGAAGGCCGGCAGGCTCGCGACGTCGTCGGTGTCGACGTAGTACTCGCCGTCCCGCACCCAGACTTCCCCCGGTACGTACCGGGGGGTACCGTCGGCGTTGGTCATCTCGATCGTGTAGCGCTCGCCCGGGGTCAGCTCGCCGACCGCGAACGTACCGTCGGCCGCGGTAGTCGTCGTACCCGCGATCGTCCCCTCGCCCGCGAGCCGAACGGTGACCAGGACCGGGTGGGCAGGCAGCTCGAATTCCTCGTGCACGACGCCTGATATCGAACCTGATATCGGTTCTGCTGCGGTCGCGGGGAGTCCTCCCATGATGAGTGCGGCGAGGAAGGCAAGGATGGCGGCCAAGCCCGCTCGGGCTCGCATGCGCATCGTCGACTCGTGCAACGTTCTCTCCGTTCCTTCGGGTGGATCGAACTCGATGGTGGACACCGTCGAACATCACCATCGGGCGGATGACGGGGTTCAGTCCGACAGGATGTCCCGGCATGCCCGCCGACCAGCACACCCAGCTGGATGACCCGAGACCAACGGACCGGCGGGACGGGTCGAGCTGAGGCAGTGCCGCGGCGGCTGAGCGTCGCACCAACCGGGCGAATGCCACAACCCGGGCATGCTTTCGACCCGCCTCGCGAGGGGCAGGATCTAGGCGAGACCTGGGCGGCAATTCACCCGTTCTGTCAACAGGGTGAAAACGGAGGCCCGGGGCGAAGCCGCCGATCGCACATTCCCTTGTGGAAAACTCGCGCACAAGATCTTCACCCAGCCAGGGCTCAGCCGGCTGTCGGACCGTGCTCTCCCGGCCTGCCTGGTCGCCACACCCAGCAGTCACCCGCCGCCCCGGGAACTCTGTTCGCCGCCCCCTCGTTCTCACCCCGCCGAGCAGCGCTTCCGCCCTCGTCGACGGTAGCCCGCGGCATATACTCGCCGCGTTCGGACGCCCTATCTCGAGGAGCACCGATGACCGAGCCGATGCCGCTTCAACCCCCCGCGCCAGCAGAGCCGCTCGTGCTCACGGCGCCCGACCCGGTGCAGCCCGTCGCCGCCACGCAGGCGCCCAAGATGGCGCCGAAGGTCGACCCCGCCGTGGCGCCCGCGCTCGACCAGAAGGTCACGACGTACCTGGACGGCCTGCTCGGCACCGACACCCGGTCCCCCGAGTTCGCCCGGCGCGCCGACGACGTGCGCACCATGGGCGACGCGGACATCCGGCAGGCCGCCGACTCCAGCAACCGCCTGCTGGCCACGCCGGTCCGCGCCCTGAAGGAGGGCGGCCTCGCCGACGGCTCGAAGGTGGGCCAGACCCTCCTGGAGCTGCGCCGCACGGTGGAGGACCTCGACCCGTCCGAGGCGAGCGTGGGCCGCAAGATCCTCGGCGTCATCCCGTTCGGTGACAAGATCCAGGACTACTTCCGCCGCTACGAGTCCGCCCAGGGCCAGCTGAACGCCATCATCCAGGCCCTCTACAACGGGCAGGACGAGCTGCGCAAGGACAACGCCGCGCTCAACCTGGAGAAGCAGAACCTCTGGGACACGATGACGCGGCTCAACCAGTACATCTACGTGGCCGAGCGGCTGGACGCCCAGCTCTCCGCGAAGATCGCCGAGCTGCAGATCGCCGAGCCGGAGCGGGCCAAGGCGCTGTCCGAGGACGTGCTGTTCTACGTGCGCCAGAAGCACCAGGACCTGCTCACCCAGCTCGCGGTCTCGATCCAGGGCTACCTCGCGATCGACATCATCATCAAGAACAACGTCGAGCTCACGAAGGGCGTCGACCGCGCCACCACGACCACGGTCTCGGCGCTGCGCACCGCCGTCATCGTGGCGCAGGCCCTCGCCAACCAGAAGCTCGTGCTGGACCAGATCGGCGCCCTGAACACGACGACGTCGAACATGATCGCGTCCACGTCCAAGATGCTCGCCGACCAGTCGGCCACCATCCAGGAGCAGGCCGCGAGCTCGACCGTGGGCATCGAGCAGCTCCAGTCGGCGTTCGCGAACATCTACGCGACGATGGACTCCATCAGCGACTTCAAGACGCGGGCACTGGACTCGATGTCGCAGACCATCGGGGTGCTGCAGACGGAGACGACCAAGGCGTCCGAGTACGTCGAGCGGGCACGACGCACGAACACCGACGGCGTGGCGAGCGGTTCTCTCGACCTCGGCAACCGGTGACGGCCGCGGGCACGGGGGAACGCATGGGTTGGTGGCAGCGGGTCTTCGGCGGCGGACGCACCGAGGAGGAGCCGCCCCTCGCGATTCCGGCGCCGCCCACGACCGAGCAGATCGTCACGTCCGTCGACGCCGTGCTGGCGCGCGCGTCCGGAAAGGCCCCCGCGGCAGTCACGGCCCGGGTGCAGCGTGTCGCCGAGACCGTGCACGAGATGGCCCCACGGCTGGACCGGCTCGGCGCGGGCTCCCAGCAGGCGCACACCGTGGTGGCGACGGCGACGAGCTACCTGCCGGAGGCCGTGGACGCCTACCTGCGGCTGCCCCGCGACTTCGCCGACCGACGTGTCGTGGACCGCGGCAAGACGTCGCTGCTGATCCTGTGCGACCAGCTCGACCTCCTGGGCGCCACGCTCGACAAGATCTCCGACGCCGTCTCCCGCGCCGACGCCGTGGCCCTCGTGGCGCACGGCCGGTTCCTGGAGGAGAAGTTCGGCACCTCGGGCGGCCTGACCCTCCCGAGCGCCGGCCAGTCGCTCCCCGGCCAGCCACCACCGGGCCAGGCCCTGCCTGGTCCGGGCACGGCAGGCCCGGGCCCGACGCCGGGTCCCGCCCCGCTGGAGGCTCCGTGACCACGACGGCGCTGACGGCCGCCCTCGACGCCCTGGCCCAGGCCGGCACCGCCGCCGGCGTGGCCGCCCAGGCCGCCCGCACCGAGGGCGAACGCCTCGCGGCCGCCGTGGCGGAGTCCTCCCCGGGCGCCCCAGCCGACTGGCTCGCGGCCACCGCCTCGGGCGGCTCGGCAGCGAGGGTCGCCGCCCGCCCGACGGCGTCCACCCTCCAACCGTTCTTCGACGCCGCCGTCAGCGCCCGCCGCTGGCGCTCCGCCCCGACCGACCTGCTCGCTGGCCTGATCGCCGACAACCCGCAGCACGCCCCGAGCTACGCCGACGCGCTGGCCGCCGTCGTCGACGCCGCCGCCACCCTGGGCGACCCGAGCATCAGCGCCATCGCCGCCGCGGAAGGCACCAAGGCAGTCCACCGCAGCGCCGCAGCGGGCCGCGACAAGGCTCCCCAGCACCCCACCACCCCCGAAGGTGACCGGACAGGAAAGGCCGCGGGGTCCGAGATATCGCGCCCGGATGTATCCCTTCCCGAAGGGGAGGGCCC
>NZ_JBHWLR010000039.1:3737-17038 GCF_042731755.1 Promicromonospora sp. NPDC059942 | reverse complement strand
GCCTGGCCCGGCGCCTCGCGGACGAACCCCGGCGTCGTGAGCGCCTGCTCGGCGATGTGCTCCCACGCCTTCGCGCCCGACTCCTCGAAGAGCTCGTGGGCGCCGAGCAGGTGCGCGGCGGCGTCGCCGGGCAGGCCCAGCCGGGCGAAGGAGCGGGCGGCGACCAGCTCCGTGAGGCCCCGCTCGAACGTCGAGCCCACGCGCAGCGACGCCTCCACCGCGCGCTCGCGCGCCCGGTTCACGCCGGACGCGTCGGCGAGCGCGAGCTCGGCGCGCGCCAGGTCGAGCCGACGGCGCCGCATGGGCCCGCCCGAGAAGCCGCCGCCCGACATGCCGGGTCCGGCGAGACCCGGTCCGGCGTGGCCGGAGACCGGGTGCCCGGTTCCGGCGTGGCCGGTCGCGGTGGGATAGCCGCCGCCCGGGTCGGAGCCCACGGACGGCAGCACGCGGAGCCGCAGCCGCTCGTGCGAGCGGCGCGCGGCCCGGTCCTGCCCGGCGAGCACCAGCAGCTCCACCGGGTCGGGCGTGGGCAGCCAGAGGCGGCGCAGCTCGTCGCCGCCGCGCTCGGCGGCGAGCCCGAGCAGGGTCGCGGCCTCCACCCAGCGCCCGTCGAAGACGGCGGTCTGGGCCCGGTCGCCGAGCGTGGCCGCCCGCACCACCGGCGCGACCTGGCCGGGCACCGACGCCTCCAGCGCGGTGGTAGCCCGCCGCAGGTGCCCGTCCCGGACGAGGTCGAGGCGGCGCGCGAGCGCGATCCCGAGCCCGCCGAAGGCAAGGGCCACGGGCAGGCGTTCGACGGCGTCGTCGAGCACCGAGGCCGCCTCGGTGATGTTGCCGAGCCGCAGCGCCAGGTACGACTGCGCCACCCGGAGGTGCGCCTCGGCGAGCGGGGTCAGGGCCTCGTCCGGCCCGTCGAACCACCAGCCCGGCTGGCGTGCCGGGGCCAGCTCGGCCACCTCCGACAGGATCGCGGCGGCCTCCCCGGGCGCGCCGTCGAGCAGCCGGATCGTCTTGCGGGCGGCGGCGATCGCCGCGCGGTCGGGTCCGGCGGCGTCCTCGGGGACGACGGCGTCGGGCCGGCCGTCCAGGAGGGCCAGCGCGACGCCGAGCGAGCGGGCGGCGTCGGGCGCGCCGGCCGCGGACGAGCCGGCGTCCGAGGGGCTGGTCGCGCGGCGGAGGTACACGACGGCGTCGTGCACGTGCCCCGCCCACAGGGCCGCCCGCCCGGCCACCGCGAAGGCGCGCGACCGCACCCGGTCGGTGCCGTGGCTCGCGGCCTCGCGCGCCACCTCGTGCGCGCGGTGGACGTCGCCGCGCGCGAGGTGCTGCTCGGCGAGCTCGACCAGGCCGTCCGCGAGCAGCGGGTCGCCCGCGAGCGTGCTCAGGGCCGTGTGCCACATCGCGATGAGCGGCTCGTCGGCCTTGCGGTGCACCTCGGCCAGCGCGACGTGGGCCGCGGTGCGGGAGGCGAGGTCGGCGTCGTCGTGCACCACGGACCGGATGCGCGGATGGTGGAAGCGGAACCGGCCGCCCACGAGATGGAGGTGGCGGCCGGCGGGGCCGGCCATGAGGGTGTCGATGTCTGTGCCCGACGCGGCGAGCAACAGCTCGGTGCGGTCCACGACGGCGACTGCGGCGACGAGCAGCACACGGCGTGCGTCGTCGTCGAGGCCGAGCGGGCCTACGGCCTCGCGGACCGCACGTGCGGCAGGCAGCGGGTCCGGCATCAGCGCCGTCCCGACCAGATGCTCCTCGTCGAGCATCCGTGCTGTCTGGTCCACACATCCAGGTTCGTCACCCACCACGCGCGTGAGCTCGCACGCGACGTGAGGGGCCACGGTGCGGTCACCGAGGGGGAGCGGAAAAACGACTTGCTGCGGCAGCGCGGTCATCGTCGAGCCTCCCGGATTCGTTCACGGTGCTCGCAAGTATGACCTCCACACGTTTCACCCGCATCAACCTGGGCGTGCGACTTTTGCTGCGATACGGCCCCGGTCCTGGGATCCTGCCCCACCTCGTGCCGTCCGGGTACCCGATACCGCACGAACTTGTTTCGGTGGCGAAGGTTTCACACCGAAACAACCCGGCGTCGACCGCCCCGTATCACTACGTAGTCCCACCGTGTGGAATCCCCTTATTTCCCGTTAACGCAGGTTTCCTTACTTTTAACGGAGCATGACCAGCGCGACCACCGTTGCCGGATCGACGACCGGACCAGAGAGGGAAGACGATGGACTCGACGTACCAACCGCTATCAGGTGCCAGTAAGACCACCCGACGAATACTTGCGGGGGTGGCCGCGCTCGCGGTGGCAGCCTCGGCCGCCGTGGCGGGCGTGGGCCTGCGGGACGCGAACGCGGCCGAGGCCGGGACCGCGGCGAGCACCTCGGCCATCAACGGCTTCCGCAGCGTCGGCTACTTCACGCAGTGGGGCGTGTACGGCCGCGGCTACCAGGTCAAGCAGCTCGACACGTCCGGCGTGGCCGACGAGCTGACCCACATCAACTACGCCTTCGCCAACATCCACCACCAGAACCTCGAGTGCTTCGAGGCCAACAAGGCGCAGGGCGAGGGCCCCAACGGGTCCGACGGCGCGGGCGACGCCTGGGCCGACTACGGCATGGGCTACACGGCGGCCACCTCGGTCTCGGGCGCCGCCGACACGTGGGACCAGCCCCTGGCCGGCTCCTTCAACCAGCTCAAGCAGCTCAAGGCCAAGCACCCGGACCTCAAGGTCCTGATGTCGATCGGCGGCTGGACCTGGTCCAAGAACTTCTCGCTGGCGGCGGCGACGGACGCCTCGCGCCAGAAGTTCGTCTCCAGCTGCGTCAACATGTTCATCAAGGGCAACCTGCCGGTGATCGACGGCCGTGGCGGCACCGGTGCCGCGGCGGGCGTCTTCGACGGGTTCGACATCGACTGGGAGTGGCCCGGCTCGCAGAACGGCAACGTGGGCAACCACGTCGACGAGGCCAACGACGCGCGCAACTTCAAGCTGCTGCTCGCCGAGTTCCGTGAGCAGCTCGACGCCCTCGGCGCGACGACGGGCAAGGACTACGAGCTCTCGGCGTTCCTGCCCGCCAACCCGGCCGACGTCGAGGACGGCGGCTGGAACGACCCCGAGGTCTTCGACTACCTCGACTTCGGCAACGTCCAGGGCTACGACCTGCACGGGGCCTGGGACCCGGCGCTCACCGGCCACCAGGGCAACCTCTACCACGACCCCGCCGACCCGCGGGAGGAGGCCCGGCAGTTCAGCGCGGACCTCGCCGTGCGGACCTACACCGACGCCGGGATCGACCCCGCGCAGCTCGGCCTCGGCCTCGCGATGTACGGTCGCGGCTGGACCGGTGCGACGTCGTCCGCGGCGTGGGGCACCGCGACCGGAGCCGCCCCCGGCCAGTGGGAGGCCGGCATCAACGACTACGACGTGATCAAGAACGTGGGCACCGGGTACTACGACGCGAACCTCGGCGCCGCCTGGCGGCACGACGGCAACACGTGGTGGTCCTACGACAACGACCAGTCGGTCGCCAAGAAGGCGCAGTACATCCGGTCCGAGGGGCTCGGCGGCGCCATGTGGTGGGACCTGTCGGGTGACCGGTCCGGCGCGCTGACCGGGGCGCTGTGGAACGTGCTCGGTTCCGGGACCCCGGGTCCCGTGGAGGGCGGCGGCGGTCCGACCGACCCGACCGACCCGCCGACCGACCCGCCCACGGACCCGCCGACCGACCCGCCGGGCGAGGCCTGCGCCTCGGCCGCCTGGAGCGCCTCCGCCGTCTACGTGGGCGGCAACACCGTCTCGCACGGCGACCACGAGTGGCGCGCCAAGTGGTGGACCCAGGGCGAGACGCCCGGGACCACGGGCGAGTGGGGCGTGTGGCAGGACCTGGGGGCCTGCTGACCTGAGGCACGCTGACGGAGAACCCCGGCGGGACGTCCCGCCGGGGTTCTCCTGTGTCCGGGGGTGCAAGGAACCCGGCACCCACGACAGAGTGAGGTCGTGGACGACAGCCCCGGCGCCCCGCACGACGAACCGCCGCAGCACGACGAGGCCTGGTTCGGCGCGCTCTTCGACGCGCACTCGCGCGCCCTCTACTCCTACTTCGTGCGCCGGCTGCCCGACGGCGGCCGCACCTCCGACGCCGAGGACCTCGCCGCCGAGGTGCTCGCCACCGCGTGGCGGCGGCGCGACGACGTGCCCGACGCCGCGGCGCTGCCCTGGCTCTACCGCACCGCCGGCTACGTGCTGGCGAACCACCGGCGCAAGATGCGCGCCCTGCCGGTCGCGATCGTTCCCGACGAGCCCGACGACGTGGACCCCGCGACGCTCGCCGTCGACGACGACGCCGTGCGCCAGGTGCTGTCCCGGCTGTCCGCGCGTGACCGGCGCATCCTCCTGCTCGTCGCGTGGGACGGCCTGTCGGGCGATGACCTCGCCCAGGTGCTGGGTGTCTCCCGTGGCGGCGCCGACGCCGCGCTGTCCCGGGCCCGGGCCCGCCTGCGCGACGCGTGGGACGCGCACGAGCAAGCGGTGGACGCATGAGCACATGTAGCGGGTGTGGACGGCGCGCAGCCGGGCACGGCACGGAGGGACAGCGATGAACGAGCACCAGCGGCCGGAGGACCCGGCGTTCGACCGTCTGACGGCGGCGGACCCCGCGAGGCGTGCGCCCGACCCGGTCGAGGGCGTGCTCCGGGCCAAGGTCGACGCGCTGATCTCCGGGTCGGGCGCTGGGTCCGGGTCCGGTGCCGGCTCCGGGTCGTGGCGGGAGGCCGCCGGCCGGGAGCCCGCCGGGACGACGCGCGTGGACGAGGTCGCCGTGCGGCGGCACCGCCGTCGGACGCCGTGGCTGGTCGCCGCCGCCGTGGCGGGCATCGTCGCGGCGGGCGGCGGCGGTTACCTGGCGGGCGAGTCCGGGCTGGAGATGGTCACCACGGCGCAGGACGTCGGCGCGGCGCCCGAGTCCGGGGCCGACGCCGGGTCCGGCGAGGCGGAGTCCCGGACGGAGGACGGGCCGACCGCGGTCCTGGGCGCGCCGGAGGAGGGCACGACCGAGGGGGTGCGGCCGCTCGACGCGGGCGGCGACCTGGTCTCCGCGACGCGGCTCGTGTTCCACGCGGGCGTGGGGCTCACGGACACGCCGCGGACGGCGGAGGTGCGCTCGGCCGACGGCGCGAGCCTCGGCACGTACCCGGTGGTCAGCGAGGAGGCGGCCGTGGAGCGCCTGGGCGACCCGCGGTTCGCGCCGGCGGCGCGCGGGGCCGGGCAGTCGGGGTCGGACGGCGACGCCGCCGCGAAGGCGCCCGCCCCGGGCGGACCGATCGCGTGGCCCGTGGAGGACGTCACGATCGTCTCGGCGGACCTCACCGAGGTGCGCTACACCCTGCCGGACGGCGCCGTGCTGATCGTCCCCGCGTACCACCTGGCGGACGCCGCGGGCGGCAGCTGGACCGTCCTCGCGGTGGACGAGGAGCTGCTCGACTTCACGCCGTGACGCGACTGCCCGGCGGGCGTCGTAGGGTCGGGCACGCAGGGACCCGTCCGAGGTCACAACGCGATCTTCAAGGAGTGCACCATGCCAGCACGTACCGCTCGCACCGCCTGGAACGGCACCTTCCAGGACGGGAAGGGCCAGGTCGAGCTCTCGTCGTCCGGCGTCGGCACGTACGACGTGTCGTTCCCGGCGCGCGCCGCCGAGGAGGCGAACGGGGTCACGAGCCCCGAGGAGCTCCTCGCCGCCTCGCACTCGTCCTGCTACACGATGGCCTTCACGAACGAGCTGGGCCAGGCCGGCGCCACGCCGGAGCAGATCGAGGTCTCGGCCGTGGTCACGCTCGGCCCGGACCCGGCCGGCGGGCTCTACATCAGCAAGAGCGCCCTGACCGTGCGTGGTTTCGCGTCCGGCATCGACGAGGCGGGCTTCAAGGCGGCCGCCGAGGCCGCCAAGGTCGGCTGCCCCATCTCGAAGGCGCTGACCGGCGTCGGCCAGATCACGCTCGACGTCACCTTCGAAGGCTGATCAGCGCGTTCACGGGCGCGCCACGCGCCCGTGAACGCCTGACGCGATCTGCCGCCCCGTGGTGCGAGAATCGCGGGGTGCCACCTCAGACCCACGACGACGCCCGACCGCTGAACGGCATGAACGACAAGGGCCACACCGCCGACGACGCCGAGGCTGCCCGCACCGCGCGCGAGCAGGCCGAGGCCCGCGCCGCCGAGGACGCGGAGCGCCGCCACGCCGAGAGCGAGGAGCGGCGCAAGGCCGCGCGCCGGGAGGCGGACCACGCCGCGGAGGCCGCCCGCGAGGCGGTCGCCGACGCGCTGCGCACCGTCGTGAACGGCGCCGTCGACATCAGCACGCGCCGCCGCGCGGAGTACTCCACGGACGCGTCGAACTACCGCGTGGTCCCGGAGGGCGTCGTCTTCCCGGAGAGCACCGACGACGTCGTCGCGGCCCTCGGGGCGCTGCGCGAGCTGGCGGTCCCGGTCACGGCGCGCGGCGCCGGCACGTCGGTCGCGGGCAACTCCGTGGGACCCGGCGTCGTGCTCGACCTGGGCAGGCACCTGAACCAGGTGCTCGCGGTCGACCCGGAGCGCGGCACCGCCCGCGTGCAGCCGGGCACGATCATGTCCACCCTCCAGGCGGCGGCCAGGCCGCACGGGCTGCGGTTCGGCCCCGACCCGAGCACGCAGAACCGGGCCACGCTCGGCGGCATGATCGGCAACAACGCCTGCGGCCCCCACGCGGTCGCGTACGGGCGCACGGCCGACAACGTCCTCTCGCTCGACGTGGTCGACGGCGCCGGTCGGCGGTTCACCGCGGGCTCGGGCGACCCGGAGTTCGCCGACGTGCCCGGCCTCAAGGAGCTGGTCCGGGAGAACCTCGCGCTGATCCGCACCGAGTTCGGCCGGTTCGGCCGGCAGGTGTCGGGCTACTCGCTGGAGCACCTCCTGCCCGAGAACGGGTCGAACCTCGCCCGCGCGCTCGTGGGCACGGAGGGCACGCTCGTCACCGTCCTGGAGGCGGAGCTCAACCTGGTCGAGGTGCCGGGCGCGCCCACGCTCGTCGTCCTCGGCTACCCGGACATGGCCACGGCCGCCGACGACGTCCCGCGGCTCCTGGACCACAAGCCGCTCGCCATCGAGGGGCTCGACGCGCGCCTGGTCGACGTCGTGCGGCGCGCCAAGGGTGCCATGTCGGTGCCGCCGCTGCCCGGTGCGGGCGACCCGAACGTCACGGGCTGGCTCATGATCGAGGTCGGCGGCTCGTCGCAGGCCGAGGCGCTGGGCCGGGCGGACGCGATCGTCGCGGCGTCGACGGCGCTCGACTCCGCCGTCCTGCCCGCCGGGCCGGACGCCACCAAGATGTGGCAGATCCGGGCCGACGGCGCCGGGCTCGCCGGCCGCACGCCCGCCGGGGAGCAGGCGTGGCCCGGCTGGGAGGACTCGGCGGTGCCGCCCGAGAAACTCGGGCCCTACCTGCGCGACCTCCAGGCGCTGATGGACCGGTACGGCGTGGACGGGCTGCCCTACGGGCACTTCGGCGACGGCTGCGTGCACCTGCGCATCGACATCCCGCTGGAGACGTCGGGCTCGGTGCTGCGCACCTTCATGACGGAGGCCGCGGAGCTCGTGGCCCGGTACGGCGGGTCGCTGTCCGGCGAGCACGGCGACGGCCGGGCCCGCTCGGAGCTGCTGCCCCTGATCTACTCGCCCGAGGCCATCGCCCTGATGGAGCGGTTCAAGGCCCTGTTCGACCCGAAGGACCTGCTCAACCCGGGCGTCGTCGTGCGGCCGCGGGCCGTGGACGACGACCTGCGCCGCCCGGCCGCCGCGGCCGTGCGCACCAAGCTGCCGCTGGTCGGCAAGGGCTCGGGGCACGGTGTGCGGCGCAAGTCCGGGTACGAGGGGTTCTCGTTCGCGCACGACCACAACGACCTGACCACGGCCGTGCACCGCTGCGTGGGCGTGGGCAAGTGTCGCGCCGACAACTCGGCGGCCGGCGGGTTCATGTGCCCCAGCTACCAGGCGACCAAGGACGAGAAGGACGTGACGCGCGGGCGGGCCCGCGTGCTGCAGGAGGCCGTGAACGGCACCCTCGTCGGCGGCCTCGCCGCGCCCGAGGTCCGCGAGTCGCTGGACCTGTGCCTGTCGTGCAAGGCCTGCTCCAGCGACTGCCCCGCGGGTGTGGACATGGCGCAGTACAAGTCGGAGGTCCTGTACCGGACCTACCGCGGCAAGCTGCGGCCCGTGGACCACTACGCCCTGGGCTGGCTGCCGCGCTGGGCCCGCCTCGCGGGCGCCGTCCCCGAGCTGGTCAACGCCCTGCTGGGCGTGAAGTGGATCGGCAAGGCGGTGCTGTGGGCGGGCGGCATGGACACCCGCCGGTCGATGCCGAAGTTCGCCGAGGTGCCGTTCCGCCAGTGGTGGGCGCGCGGCGGCGCGACGCACGGCGTGCCGGGGCTGCCGGTCACGGGCGAGCCGGGGCGCGAGGGCAGGACGGCGGCGCGGCTCGCGACCAAGCCCAAGGTGGTCCTGTGGACCGACTCGTTCAGCGACGCGCTCTCGCCCACGGTCCCGCAGGCGGCCCTGAAGGTGCTGACCTCCGCGGGGTTCGACGTCATCGTGCCCGACGAGCAGGCCTGCTGCGGCCTGACCTGGATCTCGACCGGCCAGCTCGACGGTGCCCGGCGCCGGCTGCTCAAGCTGCTGGAGGTGCTGGGGCCGTACGCGGTGAACGGCATCCCGATCATGGGGCTGGAGCCGTCCTGCACCGCGGTGCTGCGCTCCGACCTGATCGACCTGTTCCCGGACGACCCGCGCGCGCAGGCCGTGGCCCGCATGACGCGGACGGCGGCGGAGCTGCTGACCTCGGACGACACCCCGGACGAGTGGGAGATGCCGTCGCTGGCCGACGTCTCGGCCGTGGTGCAGCCGCACTGCCACCAGCACTCCGTGATGGGGTACGAGGCGGACCAGGCGCTGCTGGAGCAGGGCGGCGCGCAGATCGAGGTGCTGGCGGGCTGCTGCGGCCTGGCCGGCAACTTCGGCATGCAGAAGGGGCACTACGAGACGTCGGTGGCGGTCGCGGAGAACGCGCTGCTGCCCGCCCTGCGCGACGCCGCCCCGGGCACCACCTACCTGGCCGACGGGTTCTCCTGCCGCACCCAGGCGCTCGACCTCATGGGCGTCGAGGGCAAGTCGCTGCTGGAGGTCATCGCCGACCGGCTGTAGGCGCTACTCCAGCCACTCCGTCTCGAAGCGGTCGTTCGCGTGGATGTGCACCGCCTCGTAGAGGTCCGCGCCGAGGGTCCGGAACTTGTGCGGCACCATCGCCTCGACCACGAGGATCTGGCCGCCCACGGCCTCGAACTCCTTGCCGTCCACGGTGAACAGGGCCCGGCCGGACCGGATCACGAACGTCTCGGAGTAGGGGTGCCGGTGCAGCCGGGGGCCGGTGCCGTCCTGGGCCACCTTCTCGAAGATGACCGACACCTCGGACCCGTGGAGGTAACCCTCGAAGTTCCCGTACGGCAGCGTCGCCTGCTCGATCGCCTGAAGAGTCATGCCCCCAGGCTGGCGCGCACGCCGCCGCACGGCAACCAGTTTCGTGGGACGCCGAACGTAGGCCTGGTCGCACTCTGAGCGGCCATGGAGCGACTGTGCCTACGTTCGCCGCCGCCGCCGCCGTCGCCGCGGGGCAGAATGCGGGCATGGAGTTTCAGGACGTCGTGCGCACCAGGCGGATGCACCGCAAGTTCACCGCCGAACCCGTCCCGGTGGAGGCCGTGGACCGGATCACCCGCAACGCCGTCCGCGCCCCGAGCGCGGGGTTCAGCCAGGGCTGGGCGTTCGTGGTGCTCGAGACGCCCGAGGACCGTGACCGGTTCTGGGCGGCGTCCACCCCGGACGACTCGGAGCGGGACATGTCGGCCTGGCTCGACGGGATGCGCACCGCCCCCGTGATCGTGCTGGCGCTCGCGTCCAAGGCCGCCTACCTCCGGCGGTACGCCGAGAAGGACAAGGGCTGGGAAGACCTCGACGAGGCCCGCTGGCCCGTCCCGTTCTGGCACGTCGACGTCGGCATGGCGTCCCTGCTCATGCTGCAGACCGCCGTCGACGAGGGGCTGGGCGCCTGCTTCTTCGGCGTCCAGCCGGCGCAGGTCCCGGCGGTCCGGGTCGAGCTCGGCATCCCGGAGGAGTTCGAGATCACCGGCGTCGTCGCCGTCGGGCACCCGGCCGACGGCGGGGCGAAGGGCTCGCCCACCCGCCGCCGGCGCAAGCCCCTCGACGAGGTGGTGCACCGCGGCGGGTGGTGACCCGGCGTCACTCCGGCCGACGTCACACGGGCCGGCGTCACGCCGCGTCGAGCCGGGCCCGCACGTCGTCGTCGAGCACCAGGTCCACCGCGCCGAGCGCCTCGTCGAGCTGCGCCACGCTGCTCGCGCCGAACACGGGGACCACCGGCACCTCGCCGCCCAGGAGCCACGCGAGCGCCACCTGGTTGGGCGTCGCGCCGAGCTCGGCGGCCACGGCACGGAGCTCGGCGATCCGGGCGCGGGACCCCGCGTGGTCGGCGCCGTCGTAGAACGGCTTGTCGTCGCGCGTGAACACGCCCTGGTGCAGCGGCGAGTACGCCATGACCGTGAGCCCCGGGCGGCCGTCCGTGCCCGTGGACCGGGCGTAGTCGAGCAGCTCGGGTGAGGCCCAGTTGGTCCGGATCGGCTGCGGGCGCGGGTACAGGTAGCTGTGGCACTGCTGCACCGCGCCGTACGGTGCCACGCCCAGCCGCGCGGCGGTCTCCCGCGCCTCGACGACCCGCCACAGCGCGACGTTCGAGATGCCCGGGATCCCCACGACGCCCTCGTCGACCAGCTTGCCGAACGCGCCGACCGTCTCCTCCAGCGGCGTGTCCCGGTCGTCCACGTGCCCGTACAGCAGGTCGATGTGGTCCAGGCCCAGGTGGCGCAGGCTCTCGCGCGCCTCCCGGTCGATCGTCGCGGCGCCCAGGCCCTGGTAGTTGGTGGGCGGCGTGCCCGACAGCGGCAGGGCCGGGTCCTTCTTGGCCGCGCCCAGCTTGGTCGCGATCCGCAGCTCGTCGCGGTTGCCCCGCGCGGCGAGCCAGCGGCCGAGCACGTCCTCGGAGTCGCGCCCGTACCCCTCGCCCCAGGAGTTGTAGTTGTTGGCCGTGTCGAGGAACGTGCCCCCGGCCTCGACGAACCGGTCCAGGATCGCGAACGACGTCTCCTCGTCCGTCCGGGTGCCCATCCACATCGTGCCCAGGCACAGCGTCGACACCTCGAACGACGTGTGCCCGTTGTCCAGCGTGCGGTACCGCATGTCAGCTCCTTCGGCGGCTCTCTTCCCGGGCTCCTGCCCGGCACGCACCACGCTAGGGAGAGATCGGTCTGGTGCTACGGTCCAATGCCATGGCCCCGGACCAGACCAATTCTGCCGACGTGCTGATCGCGCCGGCCCCCGGTCCGGGCGCGCTGCGACACCGGCTGGAGGAGGCGATCCTCGGCGACATCGCCTCCGGCCGCCTGGCCCCCGGCACGGCGCTGCCGCCCAGCCGCACGCTCGCCGACGCCCTCGGCATCTCGCGGTGGGTGGTCACGGAGGCGTACGGGCACCTGGTGGGCAAGGGGGTGCTGGAGGCGCGCACCGGGTCGGCGACGCGGGTCGCGGCGGTCGCGCCGGTGGCCGTGCCCGACGGCGCCGCGCGGCGGGTCGCCCCCGCTCCCCGGCTGGAGCGCGCCCCCGACCGCGCGACGCACGACCTCGCCCCCGGCGTGCCCGACCTGCGGCACGTGCCGCGCGACGCCTGGCTGCGCGCGGCCCGCGAGGCGCTCGCGGGGGCGACCAACCAGGACCTGGGCGCTCAGCCGCCCGCCGGGCACCCCGCTGCCCGCGCGGCGGTGGCGACCCACCTGCGGCGCTCCCGGATCGTGTCCGGGCCCGACGACGCCGTGGTGCTCACCCGGGGCGCCGCCGACGGCATGTCCCGGATCGCGGCCGCCCTCGCCACGGCGGGCCACACGCACCTGCTCGTCGAGGACCCGAGCTGGGCCGCGCTGCGTGACGCCGCCGCCGCCGCGGGCCTCACCCCGGTGCCCGTCCCGGTGGACGACGCCGGGATCTCGCCCGGGCGGCTGCGCGCCGAGGCCGCCCGCACCGGGGCCCGGGCCGCGTTGCTCACCCCGGCGCACCAGTTCCCGCTGGGCGCGGCCCTCCCGGACGAGCGGCGCGCGGCGCTGCTCGACTGGGCGCGCGAGGTGGACGGGCTGCTGATCGAGGACGACTACGACGCCGAGTTCCGCTACGACCGCCGGCCCGTGCCCGCCCTCCAGGGGCTCGACCCGGACCGGGTGCTGCTGCTCGGATCGACGAGCAAGACGCTGGCCCCGGCGTTCGGCATCGGCTGGATGGTGGTCCCGCAGCGCTGGCGCGCCCCGGTGCTGGACGTGTCCGTGCGGCGCGGGCCGGCGCCCGGACCTGCGACGCTGGACCAGCTCACGCTCGCCCGGTTCGTCGGGGACGGCGCCTACGCGCGGTACCTGCGCGCTGCCCGCGCCCGGTACGCCCGACGCCGGGCCGCGCTGCTGACCGCTCTGGAGCGCGAGCTGCCCGGCGCGCGGATCGGCGGGATCGCGGCCGGGATGCACGTGACGGTGGACCTGGCCGGGGTGCGGGTCGGGCCGGCCGGGGCGGGCGGGGACGACGCTGCTGTCGTGGACGGGCGGGACGGGGTCGACGCCGCCGCCGCGGACTTTGCTGCTCTCGACGCCGCCGCCGTCGTGCGCGAGGGGGCGGCCCGGGACGTCGCGCTGGTCGACCTGCGGCGGTACCAGGCGGCGCCGTCGGCTCGCTCGACCGTGCTTGTCGTCGGCTACGGGAACCTGGCCGACGCGCGGCTGCCGGCGGCGATCCGGGGCCTGCGCGCGGCGGTCGAGGCGGCTTCGGCGGAGGCTGCGGGTGCCGGGGCCGGGGCCGCGCGTGCCGGGCCTACGGGTGCCGCGGCCGGCTCGGTCGGCTGACTCGCGGCCTACAGCAACCCGGGCACCTGCGCGCCGACGGCGGCCCGCACCTCGTCCGGGAGCTGCGACCAGTCGTCGGCGGTGTCCAGGTCGACGGCGGTGCCGGGCCGGTCCACGACCGACACGGCCAGCCCGTGGGCCGCGGCCTCGGCAAGGTGTGCTTCCAGCGACCCGACTCCGAACCGGAACCGGAACTCCCCTTTGAGGCCCGGGGTTTTTTTTTTTTTCTCTTTTTGCAGGGGGGAAAACAAAGACCCAAA
>NZ_JBHWLR010000039.1:0-3727 GCF_042731755.1 Promicromonospora sp. NPDC059942 | reverse complement strand
TTCGGGGGGGGTTTCCACCACCCCCCCTCAGAACCGGAACCGAACCTCCCTTTTGAGCCCCGGTTTCCCCCGCTTCCCACCTTTCGAAAGCGGAGAAACCCGGGCCTCAAAGGGGAGGAGCAACAGGTTGGTGCCCGACCTGTACCGGTCTGTCGCGATCACCACCGGGGCTCGCTCGGCGAGCAGGGCCGACACGTCCTCCGGGGTCAGCGCCGGGAGGTCGGCGTGCGCGACCAGGAGGCGGCCCCGACCGTCCGCGGCGACGCCGGCGCCGCCGTCTGCGGCGACCCCCGCCCCGCCGTCTGCGGCGACCCCCGCCCCGCCGTCCGCGCTGTCGCCCGCCCCGCCGCCCGCCGCCAGCGTCTCCCGGGCGTGCTCCAGCGCGGCGTTCAGGCCCGGCCGGTCCGCGGGCTGCTCCAGCACCTCGACCGACAGCCCGGCCAGGGTCTCGCGCGTGAAGACCGGGTCGGCCGTCACCACGACCACCCGGTCGATCCCGTCGGCCGCGAGCAGCGTGGACACCACGTGCCGGGCCAGCACCCGGACCAGCCGGCGCCGCGCACCCGCGTCGAGCACCGCGGCGAGCCGGGACTTGCCCGAGACGCCGTCCCGCAGGGGCACCACCGCCGTCGTGCCCCCGCCCGGCCCGGGCGAGCGGGTCATCCGAACGCCAGCAGCTCGCGGGCCAGGCGCTCGCGGCCGGGCGGGCCGCCCATGATCGTGTCGGTGACGTGCACCGTCAGGCCGAGGTCGGCGACGGGTCCCGCGAGGTTCGCGTCGCGCTCGTCGATCACCATGACGTCGACGAGGTCCGCGTAGATCCGGGCCACGCCCAGGGCCGAGACCTCGTGCCCCAGCGACTCCAGGATCTGCGCGGCTGGTCCCTTGATCGCCTGCCCGCCCACGATGGGGCTGACCGCCACGCGCCGGCCCGGGGCGGTCGCCAACGCGTCCCGCACCCCCGGCACCGCGAGCAGCGGCTCGATGGACAGGAACGGGTTGGACGGCGCGAGCACCACCAGGTCCGCGGCCAGCGCGTCGAGCACGCCGGGGGCCGGGCGGGCGGCGTCGGCCCCGTCGAAGTGCAGGCCGAGGACGGCGTCCGCGTGCTGCCGCCCCACGAAGTACTCCTGGAAGCCGAGCCGCCCCGACGGGGTGTCGACGAGGGTCGCGAGGCGGTCGTCGGTCGCGGGCAGAACGCGCGGGCGGACGCCCATCGAGGCCGCCAGGTGCGCCGTGACGGCGGACAGGGGCTCGCCGCGGCGCAGCCACGCGGTGCGGACGATGTGGGTCGCGAGGTCCCGGTCGCCGAGCGTGAACCAGGTGTCCTCGCCGAGGTCCTTGAGCGCGGACAGGGTCGCGTACGACTCGCCGCGCAGGCCCCAGCCGCGCTCCTCGTCGTTCAGCTCGGCGAGGGTGTAGAGCACGGTGTCGATGTCGGGGGAGATGTCGAGGCCGTGCAGCTCGGTGTCGTCGCCGACGTTCACGACGACGGTCAGGGCCGGGGCCTGGTTTCCGGTGGGTGCCGCGCCGAGCGCGAGATCGAGGCCGTGCGCGAGCCGCGCACCGCCGACCCCGCCGGCGAGGAGGGTGACGTTCACGCGTCGAGCCTACGTGCGCGTCGTGCCGGTCAGTACCTCCCGGACCCGGCCGGAGGGGGCAGGATGGGGGTATGGCTGTCTTCGCGTTCTCCGTAGCCCCCATGACCGCAGGCGAGTCCGTCGCCGACCAGGTCGCCGAGGCCGTCCGCATCGTCCGGGAGTCCGGCCTCCCGAACCGGACCACCTCGATGTTCACCGAGATCGAGGGGTCCTGGGACGAGGTGATGCCGGTGATCCAGCGCGCGACCGACTCCGTCGCGCGGGGCGGCCACCGGGTGTCGCTCGTCATCAAGGCCGACATCCGGCCGGGCGCCGCCGCCGGGCAGATCGACAGCAAGATCGCCCGGGTCGAGGAGCGGCTGGCCGCCGACGAGTCGGAGACCGGCCACTCCTGAGCCGCGCGGCGCCGGGCAACTCAGGAGCGCCGGGCGCCGTCCGCGGCCTCACCCCACCAGCATGACCACGGCCAGGGCCACCATCAGGCCCGACGACGCCAGCGCCGTGCCCAGCCGGCCGCGCGGCCCGGACAGGACCCGGCCCAGCAGCGTCCCGCCGAGGGCCAGCACGAGCTGCCACGACGCCGACGCCAGGAACGCGGCGACCCCGAACACGACGGCGGCGACCGGCGCGGCGCCGGTCGCCGCCGCGTCGGGCAGCAGCGCGCCGCCGGTGACGACCACGGCGAAGAACAGGACGGTGCCGGGGTTGATCGCGGTGATCGCGACGAACCTGCCGAAGGCGCGCGGCGCGCTGAGCGGGTCGGTGCGCGTCTCGCCGCCCGACGCCGCCCGCTCGCGCCACGCGGTCCGCGCGCCGTGGGCGGCGAGCACCACGAGCACGACGGCGGACGCGATCCGGAGCGGACCGGCGACGGGCTGCACCAGGTCGGCGACGATGGTGCCGAAGAGGCCGGTGACCAGGGCGTAGGCGCCGTCCACCGTCGCGATCCCGAGAGCCCCGGCCGCGCCGACCCGCCACGGGTGCCGGGCGGCCAGCCCCACGAGGTACGACGCGACGGGTCCCACCGGCAGCGCGACGGCGTAGCCGGCGACCAGGCCGGCGAGCAGGACGGGCCACAGCGTGGGCGCGGCGCTCGTCATGGCCCGGGACCCTAGACGTGACAGGACCCCGGGACAAGTCTCACTACACCTTCACCCCCGTGTTTCCGGACTCTTGCCAGGGGCCTTTAGGCTAAGGCGGACCGATGCCGCAGGACCCTGGGAGATCACGAGATGCCATTGTTCGAGGTCGATACCCAACGGCCACTCCTCGTGACGTCGGCCAACGGCCCGGACGGCTCCGAACCCGGCCTGAAGACCACGGCCAACCAGGTGGTCGACTCCCACATCGACGGGCTCCTCGGTGAAGAGGTCTTCCCGATCGCGCAGGGCTCCGGCCCGGACGAGCCCCACCTGCTCGCCCTCGACGCGTCGGGCTCGCCCGTCGTCGTGGAGCTCGTGGCGGACCTGGACCGCGAGAACCTGGCCAAGGCGCTCGACCACGCAGGCGCCGCCGGGCGGCTCACCCGTGCCGAGCTCGCGGCGCGCTACCGCGGCGGGGCCAGCTCGTTCCAGCACGACGTCGCGGCGTTCTACGACAGCGTGCCGATCACCCGCACGCAGGCCGGCAAGAACGGCGGCGGCGGCGCACGGCTCATCATCATCTGCCAGAACGCGCCCGACGAGATCCTCAACGCCGTCGACTTCCTGCGCCAGCCCTCGATGCCCGTCGAGGTGCTGAAGATGGGCGTCGTGAACTCGAACGACGGCCGCAAGTTCCTCGACGTGTCGCCGCTCGTGGTGCACCTGCCGCCCGGCCTGCCGGCCCCGAAGTCGGCGCCGATCGGCGGCACCATCACGAGCTCGATGAAGGGCTCGGTCAGCACGTCGATGGACACGGGCGTCACCGGCGGCGTGACCGGCGGGGCCTCGGCGCCCAAGGACGCCTTCGAGGAGGGCGTGAAGGTCGGCTACGCCCTCACGGGCAAGATGCCGGTCGTCGCCCAGGCCCCGCAGCCCCGGTCCGAGCGCCCCGCGCCGCCCAAGCCGCCCGTGGCCGACGGCCCGTCGGCCGGCCCCACCAACGCCGCGACCGGCCTCCGGTCGGGCCTCCGCGGGGGTGCGCAG
>NZ_JBHWLR010000038.1:0-18832 GCF_042731755.1 Promicromonospora sp. NPDC059942 | reverse complement strand
GCTCCTCGTGCGCGGCGCCGCGCCGAGCGCCGCGCCCGCCGCCGCGCCCGCCGCCGTGCCGAACGCCGCGCCCGCCGCCGTCCCGAGCGCCGCACTCGATGCCGCCCCGAGCGTCACGCCCGCCGCCGTCCCGAGCGCCGCGCCCGGCTCCGCCCCGGTCGCCGTTCCGCACGAGGAACCAGCCCGCACCCCGACCGGCGCGGCCGACCCGGCCGACGACTGGCAGCACCCCCACCTGCGGGTCCGCCTGCACCTGGACGGCGCCCCCTCCGGCGCGCGGTATCTCGACTTCGTCGACCAGCGCACGTTCGGGCACCTGAGCGTCCAGGACCTCGTGCCTGACGGCACGAGCGCGGGCGTCCCCGCCGGACACGGTTCCGACCTGCCGGTGCTGCCCGAGCCGGTGGCGCACATCGCGCGCGACCTGCTCGACCCGAACCTGGACCTGGACGCGCTGGTGAGCCGCGTCCGCCGTCGTCGGACACAGGTCAAGCGCGCCCTGCTGGACCAGACCGTGGTCTCCGGCGTGGGCAACATCTACGCCGACGAGGCGCTGTGGCGGGCGCAGGTGCACTGGGCCCGGGCGACCGACAAGCTGAAGGCCGCCGACGTGCGCCGCGTGCTGGACTCGGCGGCCGAGGTGATGCGCGAGGCGCTGGCGCAGGGCGGCACGAGCTTCGACGAGCTGTACGTCAACGTGAACGGCGAGTCGGGGTACTTCGACCGGTCGCTCGCCGTGTACGGCCGGGAGAACGAGGAGTGCCGCCGCTGCGGTGCGCTGGTGCGCCGCGACGCGTTCATGAACCGGTCGTCGTTCAGCTGCCCGGTCTGCCAGCCCAAACCACGCGGCCTCTGACCCCCGCCCCACCCGTTGAGTGCTGGCTATCTGTTGCTTCCGAGCGCCAGGAACAACAAATAGCCAGCACTCAACGAAGGCGAGGGGCGGGGGCGAGGGGCGGGGACCGGCAGGCTAGCGGGGGGCCACGTTGCGGAGCGGGGTGCCCGTGCGCCAGGCCGTGAGCTGGTCGGCCAGGAAGCGGGCCGCGCCGCGCGGCCGGCCGCCCGCGACGTGCGGCGTGAGGATCAGGTTCGGCACGTCCCACAGCGGCGAGTCCGCGGGCAGCGGCTCGGTCTCCATGACGTCGAGCGCGGCACCGGCGAGCCGTCCGGAGCGCAGGGCGTCCTCCAGGGCGGCCTCGTCCACGGTCGCGCCGCGGCCGACGTTCACGAACCGCGCGGTCGGCGGCAGCAGGCCCAGCAGCCGGGCGTCCAGGATGTGCCGCGTCGCGGGCACGGCGGGCAGCAGCGAGACGAGCAGGTCGGTCTCGGCCAGCAGCGCGTCGAGGCCGCCGGCGTCGACCACGGGGTAGCCGGAGCGCTCGCCGGCCCGCGAGGCGACGCCCGTGACCTGCGCGCCGAGCGCGGTGAGCAGCGGTGCCAGCCGCAGGGCGATCGACCCGAAGCCCCAGATCGTCACGCGCGCGCCGTCGAGCGAGTACTCGCGGCCGGTGACGCCGTCGGCCTGGGCGAACGCGATCTCCTTGGCCCAGCGGTGTTCCCGCTGCGCGGCCAGGGACACATCGATCCGGCGGACCGACGCCAGGATCAGGGCCAGCGCGTGCTCGGTGACGGTGTCGTCGTGCAGCGACTGCCCCGAAGAGATGACGACGTCGGGCGCGAACCCGGAGCGCAGCGCGACGTCCGGGCCCGCCGACAGGGTCTGCACCCAGCGCAGGCCGGTCAGCCGCTCGGCGGCGTCGGCCACGATCTTGGGCGGGCTGGACCAGGTGACGAGCAGCTCGGCGTCGGTGTGCTCGGCAGGGATCGGCTCGTTCATCGCGTAGGTGGCGACGGTGTCGGTGCCGCCGGGCGCGAAGGAGGCTCCGCCGTCGGGCAGCAGGGACGGGAAGTCGAGGTCGAAGGGCACGTCCGGTACGAGGATCTTCACGCCGGGGACGTTACCCGACCGGGGCACGAAGCAGAGCGCCCGTCCGGCTTGTCCGAGGGGAACCTCGGGACGGCCGGGCGGGCGCTCTGTGCCGGGGGTTCTTGCGAGTCGTGCGGGTACTGCGTGATGTGCCGGGAGGCGTCAGCCCGTCACCCGGATGAAGACCGGGTTGGTCTGCCACATCTCCGTGTAGTGCACGGGGACGCCCTCCTGCTGGGCCTCGACGACCATGCCGTTGCCCGCGTAGAGCGAGACGTGGCCGGACGTCCAGACGATGTCGCCCGGCTGGGCCTCCGCGGCGGAGACCTGGTAGCCGACCGTCGACATCGAGGCCGAGCTGTGCGGGAGGCTGACCCCGAGCTGGGCGTAGACGTACTGGATGAGCCCGGAGCAGTCGAAGCCGCTGGGGGAGGCTCCGCCCCACACGTAGGGCACGCCCACGTACTCGAGGGCGAGGTTGACGGCCTGCTGGCCGAGGTCCGCGGAGGACTCGGACGCTGCCGCCGCGGCGGCCTCGGCCTCGGCGGCTGCTGCCGCCGCAGCCTCGGCGGCGGCCTTCGCCTCCGCCTCGGCCTTCGCCTTGGCTTCCGCCTCGGCCTTGGCGCGCGCCTCGGCCTCCGCCTTCGCCTTGGCCTCGGCGATGCCGGCGTCCGTCTCGGCGTACGGGGTCACTGTGACGCGACCCTTCTCGGACTGGAAGTCGGCGTCGTGGGCGACCTCGACCTTGGTCACGAGGTTCTCGGCCAGGCCCGCACGGGTCTTGGTGTCGAACGTCTTGTTCGCGAGCGTGGTCTGGGTGTGGGACTCGGCAGGCGCGGTGTGGGCGGTCTGGGTGAAGACCGACGCGAGCATGCCGGACGTGACGACCGCGATGGCGCCGGTACGGGCGGCATTCTCGGCTGCTGTCTGGGTCAGAGCGGTGAAGGGGGTGAGAGCGGGGCCCTCGGCGCGGTGCCGCCCCCGGTTGCTGGGTCGGTTTGCCTGGTCGTCCGCCCAGTCGTGGGTGCGGTCGGTGAGTACGGTCACCAGTGATCTCCTCGGACGCCTACGAGGTGAGCTGTCGGGTTCGGATGGGGAGAGCGATCACCCGGCCTCACAAGGAGGCTTCACCCCGAGGACACTCGCGTGCCCGGCTTACCTGGTTCCCCCGCCCCTGTCACGTTCTGGCTGCTCAGGACCGGTGACAGGATTCGGCGTCCGGGCCTGGACCTCCCCGTTGCTGGAGCGGCGAGATCGACCGTACTCGTCCGTTGCGTAAATGTCACGATTAGGTCACATACCGTCTTGTGATGGAACGTTCCTGGCAATGAGTGCCGCGTGTCACCATGGCGTGCATGCCCGATTCCCCGCTCGACACCCTGCGCGCCCGGTACGACGTCGTCGTCGTCGGCGGCGGTCACAACGGCCTCACCGCGGCGGCCTACGCGGCCCGCGGCGGGCGCTCGGTCCTCGTCCTGGAGCGCGCCGACCACGTGGGCGGCGCCGCCGTCTCGGCCCGCCCGTTCGCGGGCGTCGACGCCCGCCTGTCGCGCTACTCCTACCTCGTCTCGCTCCTCCCGCGCCGGATCGTCGACGAGCTCGGCCTCCCGGTCCGCCTCATCCGCCGCCGCTTCTCCTCCTACACCCCCGTGGCCGACGGCGGCCTGCTGGTCGACACCCAGGACGACGCCGCCACCCGCGCCTCGTTCCGCCGCCTGACCGGCTCCGACGCCGACTTCGAGGCCTGGGGCCGGTTCTACGCGATGACCACCGAGGTGGCCCGCCGCCTCGCCCCGACACTCACCGAGCCCCTGCTCCCGCGCGCCACCGTCCGGCGTCTCGTGTCCGACGGCGTGGGCGAGGAGGCCTGGAGCGCACTCTTCGAGGAGCCCCTCGGTGAGGTGCTGCGCCGCACCTTCGCCGACGATGTCGTGCGGGGCGTCGCCGCCACCGACGGCCTGATCGGCACGTTCGCCGACGTCGACGAGCCGTCCCTGCGGCAGAACCGCTGCTTCCTCTACCACGTGATCGGCAACGGGACCGGCGACTGGGACGTGCCGGTGGGCGGCATGGGCGCCGTCTCCGGCGCCCTGCGCGACGCCGCGGTGGCGGCCGGCGCCACGATCGTCACCTCGGCGACCGTCACCGCCGTCGACCCCGGGGCCGTGGGGGCCGAGGTGGCCTGGACCGACGCCGACGGGCGCACCCGGGGCGTGACCGCCGGGCACGTGCTCGCGGGCTGCGCGCCGGCGGAGCTGGACCGGCTGCTCGCCGCGGCCGGGCGGGGTGCGGCCTCCGGCTCGTCCTCCGGTTCGTCCTCCGGTTCGTCCTCCGCGGAGCCGGGGTCGGCCGGGGCTGCCGGTCCGGGGCCCGAGGGCGCCCAGCTCAAGGTGAACATGCTGCTGCGCCGGCTGCCCAGGCTGCGCGACGACGTCGACCCCGTGGCGGCGTTCAGCGGAACGCTGCACGTCAACGAGTCGCTCACCCAGCTCCAGGACGCCTATGCGCAGGCGGCCGCCGGGCGCATCCCCGACCTGCCGCCGAGCGAGATCTACTGCCACACGCTGTCCGACCGGACGATCCTCGGCCCGGAGCTCGCCGCGACCGAGGCGCAGACCATCACGCTGTTCGGGCTGCACATGCCGGCCCGGCTCTTCCGCGCGGACCCCGACGGCGCTCGCGAGCGGGCCCTGGCGGCCACTCTCGCGTCCCTGAACACGGTGCTGGCCGAGCCCATCGAGGACGTGCTCGCGCTCGACGCCGACGGTGCGCCCTGCCTGGAGGTGCGCACCCCGGTCGACCTGGAGAGCGACGTGGGGCTGCCGGGCGGGCACATCTTCCACCGCGACCTGAGCTGGCCGTTCGCGGAGGACCGGTCGAGTGCCGAGTCAGGCGCTGGGTCGTCGTCGGTGGGGGCGGGCGTGGCCGGGTCGGGCGGGGCTGGGTCGGGCACGGCCGGATCCGGTGTGGCCGGGTCGGGTGTGGCCGGGTCGGGTGTGGCCGGGTCGGGTGTGGCCGGGCCTGCGGACGCCCCGGCCGCGACCGGGCTGGGTGTCGGAGCCGACGTCGGCGCCGGCGTCGGCGGCGCCGCCGAGCGCTGGGGCGTGGCGACCGCGCACCCGCGGGTGCTGCTCGCCGGCGCCGGAGCCCGCCGCGGCGGCGGCGTGAGCGGCATCCCGGGCCGCGCGGCGGCGATGGCGGTCCTGGAGACCCCGGCCCGCTGACCCCCGCCCGACCCATCAGCGGACCCTCGGTGTTGACCACAGCAGCTGCTGCCAGGTTGGCGCCTCTGCTGGCAGCAACTGCTGTGCTCAACGGCTCTGTCGGACGGCGTCAGCCCCGCCGTGCCGCCGGTTCGCCGGCCGGTGCTGAGCACAGCGGTTGCTGCCAGAGTGCGGCCCCTCTTGGCAGCAACTGCTGTGGTCAACGCCGGCTGACCTTGGTTCAGCAGGCCGTGGGCGACTGGAACTCCGAGGTTCATGGTCGTCTGCGGCCTGCTGAACCGAGGTCAGCAGGCGCAGGTCCTCAGTCGAGGGTCAGGGCCGTCGTCGGGGGGACGGCGGCCGCCCGGCGGGCCGGCAGGACGGCGGCCAGCAGGCCCGCCAGGGCGCCCACCGGCACGACGGCGGCGAGCTCGACCCACGGGACGCGCCAGGTCGCGGCGTCGAGCGCCGTCTGCACGAACGTCTCGTAGCCCACCCAGGCGAACCCCACGCCGAGCACCGTGCCGAGCAGGGTCGCGGTCACGGACAGCAGCACGGCCTCGGCCGCCAGCATGCGTCGCAGCTGCCGGCGGGTGAGCCCGAGCGCCCGCAGCATCGCGTGCTCGCGAACCCGTTCCAGGACGGACAGCCCGAGCGTGTTCGCGATCCCGATCAGCGCGATCACCACGGAGATGCCCAGCAGCCCGAGCGTCGCGGCCGTGACGGTCCCCAGCATCTGGTTGTCGGCCACCTCGGCCCGCAGCCCGTTGTCGACGTCGACGCCAGCCGCGTCGGCCAGCGTGTCCAGGTCGGCGAGCAGCGCGACCGGGTCGGCGTCGGCCGAGGCGCGGACCCACACCGCGTACGTCCGCGGCGAGCCCAGGGAGGTCAGCGTCTCCGGTGCGACGATGCCGGCCCCGCCCCAGCCCGAACCCGTGGTCACCCGCAGGTCCACGGGCGAGGCGGCGACGTCGTGCCCGCCGTCCCCGGTGGCGCTCGCCGTCACCGTGCCGGCGGACCCGTTGCCGAGCCGCTGCGCAGGTTCGTCGCCGTACACGTCCGCGTCCAGCGCGACCGTGCCCGGCTCGACCCGGGCGAACGCCCCGCCGTCCCGGGCGACCGCGCTCGCGTCGGGCGCGCCGAGCAGCAGGAGCGGCCGGTCGGCCGCGGTCACGTCGCCCCCGGCTGCCTCGCCCCCGGCTGCTTCGTCTCCGGCTGCCTCGCCCCCAGCGTCGTCGCCCCCAGCGTCGCCGCCCCCTGCCTCGCCCCCGGCTGCTTCGTCTCCGGCTGCCTCGCTCCCAGCCGCCCCGTCTCCGGCCTCGGCCGCGTCACCACCGGTCAGGTCCACCAGCACGCCGTCGACGGCGATCGCATCGCCCACGCCGGGCGTGGCCCGGACCTGGTCCAGCACGTCGGCGTCCAGCGGCCCGGTCCACGACGTGAGCGCGACGTCGAGCGGGTGCGCGGTGCCGTGGTTCGCGTCCACCGAGGCGCGCGTGGTGGCCAGCCCGGTGAGCACCGCCGTCGTCAGGGTGACGCCGACCAGCAGGGACGCGGCGGTGGCGGCGGTCCGGCGCGGGTTGCGCACGGCGTTCTCCGTCGCGAGCCGCCCGCCGGGGCCGAGCAGCGCCCCGACGACCCGCACCACCCGGGGAATCAGCAGGGGCCCGAGCAGGAGCACGCCCGCGAACAGCGTGCCGCCGCCGGCCACCATGCTGACCGTGCTGTCCTGGACGGCCGCCACCGCGAGCAGCGCGACGCCGCCGGCCAGGAACACCACCCCGAGCGCCACCCTGGCGCGGCCCGCGCCCGACCGCACGTCCACGGCGCCGTCGGGACGCAGCGCCGCCAGCGGGCTGATCCGCACGACGCGGCGGGTCGGCAGCCAGGACGCGACCGCCGTCACCACGAGCCCGACCGCGAACCCGCCCAGCAGCCACCAGCCCGGGAGCTGCGCGGGAGCGGTCAGCGGGCTCTGCCGCGTGAGCGCGTCGACCACGGCGATCAGGCCGTAGCCGAGGCCGGCGCCGGCCGCCACGCCGACCAGCGAGGCGAGCACCCCGACGACGGCCGCCTCCCGGCGCACCGACCCCATCACCTGGCGGCGCGTGGCGCCGACGCAGCGCAGCAGCGCGAAGTCGCGCACCCGCTGGGCGAACAGGATCGAGAACGTGTTCGTGATGACCAGCACCGAGACGAGGAGCGCGATGCCGGCGAAGACCAGCAGCAGCAGCGACAGCGTGTTCACGTTGTTGGTGTGCTGGGCCATGCTCTCGGCGACGTGCTCCTCGGGCGTGACCGCCGTCGCGCCGTCGGGCAGTGGGCCGGTGTCCCCTATGACGACCGCCCGGTCCAGCAGGAGGGTCTCGTCGTCGCGCCAGTTCAGCAGCTGCTCGAAGGTGATGTAGACCGCGGCCTGGCCCAGGTTCGCGGACGCCGCCGCGATGCCCACCACCTTGAGGTCGGCGGCGGTGGACCCGGCCCCGAGCGTGATCTCGTCGCCCACGGAGATCTCCATGTCCTGGGCGGTCCACACGTCGACGACGGCCTCGCCGGTGCGCTCCGGGAAGCGGCCCGAGTCGAGCGTCTGCCAGCGCAGCCGCGGCGCGGCGGCGATGTTCGCGACGAACTTGCCGGGGGCCTGCTCGGCGCCGGCGCGCAGCGGCAGGGTGGCCGAGCCGAGGACGGCGACGTCGTCGCCGTGCTGCGCGGCGTAGGTGATCGCGTTCTGGGTGCCCAGGTCCCGGACCACGTGGTCGGCGCCCGCGAACTGCGCCCCGGCGCCGGCCGTGATCCCGGTCCGGACGCCGGCCGTGAGCACGCCGACCGCCACGACGAAGGCCACCGCGACCACCACGGCGACCGCGGCCGCGACGTACCGGCGCAGGTGGCGGCGCAGCGACTGCAGGAGAACGGTGCGCATCAGGCGATCAGCCCGTCCTGCACGGTGACCACGTCGTCGGCGTACGCCGCGGCGTCCGGCTCGTGGGTGACCATCACGACGGTCTGCCCGAGCTCGCGCGCCGACCGCCGCAGATGGTCCAGCACCTCCGCCGACGTGGTGCTGTCCAGGTTGCCGGTGGGCTCGTCGGCGAACAGCAGGCTCGGCCGGGTGACCAGGGCCCGGGCGATCGCGACCCGCTGCTGCTGGCCACCCGACAGCTCGGCGGGCCGGTGGTCGAGCCGGTCGGCCACGCCGAGGCTGTCCGCGAGCTCGTCGGCGCGCTCGAGGGCGGCGGCGTCGATCCTCGGGTGGGCCAGCTCCAGGGGGAGCAGGATGTTCTGCCGCGCGGTGAGCATCGGCAACAGGTTGAACGACTGGAACACGAAGCCGATGTGCTCGCGGCGGAAGATGGTCAGGGCGTCGTCGCCGAGCGCCCCGAGGTCGGTGCCGCCCACCGCGACGGTGCCGCCGCTGGGGCGGTCCAGCCCGGCGAGGCAGTGCATGAGCGTGGACTTGCCCGACCCGCTCGGGCCCATGATCGCGGTGAACCGCCCGCGCGGGACGTCGAGGTCGACGCCGCGCAGGGCGTGCACCTGGGCCTCGCCCCGGCCGTAGGTCTTGGTCAGGCCGCGCGCGCTGGCGGCCAGGGACTGGTCGGCCGCGCCGGGCGTGGCGGGTTCCGTGGTGCGTGCGGTGGTGGGCCCGGCGGTGGGCTGGGTGGGTGCCGGCCGGTCGGCCGCCGTCGCCGGTGCTCGTCTGCTGGAGGACATGACGCCAGCCAAGTGGGCACGCGGTTGCCGCCGTGTATGCGGTTTTCCATATGCCCCCGATATACGTGCGGTCCGTAGCATCGAGGCATGCGTGTGCTGATCGTCGAGGACGAGCCCGAGATGGCGGAGGGCATCCGCGCGGGCCTGCGCCTGGAGGCGATCGCCGCCGACGTCGCGGGCGACGGCCACACCGCGCTGGAGCTGCTGAGCGTCAACGGGTACGACATCGCGGTGCTCGACCGCGACATCCCCGGGCCCTCGGGGGACGAGATCGCCCGGCGCGTGGTCGCGTCCGGCAGCGGCATGCCGATCCTCATGCTCACCGCCGCCGACCGGCTCGACGACAAGGCCTCCGGGTTCGAGCTCGGCGCCGACGACTACCTCACCAAGCCCTTCGAGCTGCGTGAGCTCGTGCTCCGGCTCCGGGCGCTCGACCGTCGTCGGGCCCACCACCGCCCACCCGTGCGGGAGATCGCGGGGCTGCGCCTGGACCCGTTCCGCCGCGAGGTCTACCGCGACGGCCGCTACGTGCCGCTCACACGCAAGCAGTTCGCCGTCCTGGAGGTCCTCGTCGGCGCGGAGGGCGGCGTCGTGAGCGCCGAGGAGCTGCTCGAACGGGCGTGGGACGAGAACGCCGACCCCTTCACCAACGCCGTGCGCATCACCGTCTCGGCGCTGCGCAAGCGGCTCGGCGAGCCGTGGGTGATCGCCACGGTGGCCGGGGTGGGCTACCGCATCGACGTGGCCGCGGACGCCGACCGTGACGAGGACGCCGACCGTGGCTAGGGCGCCCGGCCTGAGCGTCCGCCTCAAGCTCACCTTGAGCTACACGGGGTTCCTCATGCTGGCCGGCACGCTCGTGCTCGGGGTCGCGTGGGCGTTCCTGCTGCGGTTCTCGCCCGCGGCCGGGATCGACTCCCTGCGCGAGCTCACCAACCCCCAGGTCTTCGTCGGCGGCTGGGGGCCGCGGGTGTTCGTCCCGGCGGCGCTCGTGGTGATGGCGTTCCTGCTGGTGTTCGGCCTGGTGGGTGGGTGGTTCCTCGCGGGCCGCATGCTCGCGCCGCTGGCGCAGATCACCGACGCCACGCGGCGTGCTGCGGGCGGGTCGCTCGCGCACCGGATCCACCTGCCGGGCCGCCGGGACGAGTTCCGCGAGCTCGCGGACTCCTTCGACGCCATGCTCGCCCGGCTCGAGTCGCAGGTCGCGGAGCAGCGCCGGTTCGCCGCCAACGCCTCCCACGAGCTGCGCACCCCGCTGGCCATCACCCAGACGTTCCTCGAGGTGGCCCGCCGGGACCCGGACGGCGACACCGGCGACCTCGTCGAGCGGCTGCACGCCGTCAACTCCCGGGCGATCGACCTCACCGAGGCCCTGCTCGTGCTGAGCCGAGCCGACCAGCGGTCCTTCACCCCGGAGCGCATCGACCTGTCCCTCCTCGCGGAGGAGGCCACCGAGACGCTCCTGCCGCTGGCGGGCCGCCGCGGCGTCACGATCGAGACCTCGGGCGACGTCGCCCCCACGACCGGGTCGCCGACCCTCCTGCTGCAGCTGACGACGAACCTGGTGCACAACGCGATCGTCCACAACCTGCCCGACGGCGCCGCCGAGCCCGGCACGGTGCTGGTCCGCACCGCCACGGGGCCCGGCGGGCCGACGCTCACGGTCGAGAACACGGGCGAGCGGCTCACCGCGGGCCTCGTCGCCACGCTCGCCGAGCCGTTCCAGCGCGGCACCGAGCGGGCACGCGCCCGGCGGTCCGGCGGCGATCACGTGGGCGTCGGCCTGGGCCTGGCCATCGTCCGGAGCATCACCGAGGCGCATGACGGGACCCTCGCCCTCGAACCCCGGGCCGGCGGGGGCCTCCGCGCCACGGTCCGCCTGCCGGCCGGCTGAGCCGGCAGCGCGTCGGCCGGCCCGCGTCGGCCGGCAGCGCGTCGGCCGAGCCGACGTCGCTCGACCATGCAGCTGCTGCCAGATGCGGGCCCGGCCTGGCAGCAACTGCATGGTCGACGTCGTCAGGCCTCCTGGGCCGCCGACCAGGCGTAGGTCGCGTCCGCGGCGAGCAGGTCCGCGTGCCGCCCGCGGGCCGTGACGGTCGCGGGGGAGCCGGGGCCGGCCGCCACGCTCGCCGGTCCGCCGGCCGGTCCGTCCGTCGGTCCGTCCGCCAGGAGCAGCACCTCGTCCGCGACGGCCAGCGGCGTCAGCCGGTGGGTCGCCAGCAGCACCGCCCGGCCGGTCGCGCGGGCGTGGCCCGCGACGGCGTCCACGAGCGCGTCGGCGGTCGTCCCGTCGAGGTGCTCGGCGGGCTCGTCCACGAGCAGCACCCGCGCCGGCGCCAGGAGTGCGCGCGCCACCAGCAGCCGACGGCGCTCGCCGCCCGAGACCGCCGCCGCGTCCGTACCCACCACGGTGTCCAGTCCCGCCGGGAGCGCGGCGAGCCAGTCGCCCAGCCCGACGGCGTCCAGCGCGGCGTGCGCCTCGTCCGGCGTGACGTCGCCGCGGGCGACCCGCAGGTTCTCCAGCACGGTCGTGTCGAACACGTGCCCGTCCTCGGCGACGAACAGCGTCCCGCCACCCGTGTCCCCGGCCCGCGCGGCCCGTAGCTCGTCAGGTCTCCGGTGGTCCGAGCTGCCGATCGCCTGACGAGCTGCCGACCTTCCGCCGACCGCCCCGCTCACCGGCGGGATCAGTCCCGCCGCCGTCATCAGCAGCGTCGTCTTGCCCACGCCGGACGGCCCCGCCAGCGCCACGACCGAGCCCGGCGCCAGCGTGATGGACACCCCCTCGACCGCGACGACGGGCCGTCCGTCCGCGCCGGGCCAGCCGGCGGCGACGTCGTCCAGCACGAGCAGCGCCCCGCCGTCGCCCGCGCGACCCTCGCCGCCAGCGCCAGCCTCGGCCCGCTCCGCGTCAGACGCCGAGGCCACCCGGGTGACCTGTACGTCTGACACGGGGGAGGGCTCCGGGAGCAGCGCCAGGAGCCGCCGCGCCGCCTCGCGCGACCGGTGCAGCTGGACCGCCGCGGCGGGCAGGCCCGCGGTCGCCTCGAACACGGCGAGCGGCGTCAGCACGATCACCGTCAGCGCCTCGGGCGACAGCGTGCCCGCCAGCGCCGCCGGGATCCCGAACGCCAGCGACGCGAGCACCGCGAGGCCCTGGGCCAGCGCCCCCAGCGCGGCGGCGCGTCCGGAGGTGCGGGCGCCGTCGTCGGCCACGGCGGACAGCCGCGCGTCCGCGGCGTCCAGGTCGGCCAGCCGCGCGTCGAACCGCCCCGCGACCCGCAGCGGCGCCGACTCCTCCAGGAGCTCCAGGGTCAGCGCCGTCACCTCGCCGCGGGCGGCCGCGCCCCGCGCCTCGGTCCGGGCCGCGGCGCGCGCGGCGAGCCACGGCGTCACGACGCCCGCCAGCACCAGGCAGAACGCCAGCGCCACGCCCGCGGCCGGCAGCAGCACGCCCAGCAGGATCACGGAACCCAGCGACGTCACCGCCGCGACGCCGGCGGGCACGACGGCGCGCACCACGACGTCGCCGACGTCGTCGACGTCCTGCCCGATGCGCGCCAGGAGCTCGCCGCGCCGCACGGTGACCGGCCGGTCGTCCGCGGCGAGCCGCTCGTACAGGTTGGCGCGCAGGGCGGACATGCCCCGCAGGGCGACGTCGTGCGAGGCGAGGCGCTCGCAGTAGCGCAGCACGGCCCGCCCGATGCCGAAGGCCCGCACCGACACGACCGCGACGGAGAGCGTGAGCACCGGCGGCATCTGCGACGCGCGGGCGACCAGCCAGGCGGCGACGGCGGCGAGCCCGATCGCGCAGGCCAGGGCCAGCACGCCCAGCGCGATCGCGGCGGCGACCTTGCCGGGCCGGACCTCCAGCAGCGGCAGGATGCGCCGCAGCGGGTCGCGGCCCGGTCCGGGCGCGGGGGAGGCCGGACGGGCCGGCTCGCGGGTCAGCTGGTCGGTCATCGTGTCCCCCGGTCGATCGCGAGGTCGGACGCCGGCCCGTCCGCGGAGCCGGGCGCACCGCCCGCGGGCGTGGCCGGCTCTGTCGGGTCCGCGGCGCCCGGCGAGCCAGGCGAGCCCGGCGAGCCTTCATCCCGTGAGCCTGGAAAGTCCGCCCGGTCCGTCGGATGCGTCGGGTCCGCCGCCGAGCGGACGTCGATCACCTGGTCCGCGAGGGCGAGCAGCGACGCCCGGTGCGCGACGACGACCACGGTCCGGCCGGCGTCGCGCCAGGCCCGGACGGTGTCGAGCACGGCCTGCTCGCCGCGCGCGTCGAGGTGCGCGGTCGGCTCGTCGAGGATCACGAGCGGCCGGGCGGCCGCGTCGTCGAGCAGGGCGGACGTGAGCGCGACGCGCTGACGCTGGCCGACGGACAGCCCCACCCCGCCGAGCCCGACGCGGGTGTCCCACCCGTCGGGCAGCGCGCCGACGACGGCGTCCAGGCCGGTCAGCCGCGCCGCCCCGGAGAGCGCCCGCTCGCGGTCCGCGCCGTCCGCGTCGGCGACACCGCCGAGCCCCGAGGCGCCCTCCAGGACGACGTCGCGCAACCGTCCCGGCGGGAGCGTGGGCCGCTGCGGAACCCAGGTGAGCCCGCCCCACCAGCCCGCGAGCTCGTCGGCGGACGCGTCGGCCAGGTCGAGGAACGCGCCGTCGCCGGTGACCAGGCCCACCCGCCCGGCGTCCGGCGAGAGCAGCCCGAGCATGGTCAGTACGGCGGTCGACTTCCCGGCCCCGCTGGGCCCCCGCAACGCGACGACCAGCCCGGCCCTGTCCCCGACCGGTATCCGCGCCGACAACCCTGCAGGCGCGACAACCCCCCGCCCGGCAGCCCGCACGGAAACCCCCTCCAGCACCACGCCCCGCACACCTCCGCCACGCACCCCGGAAGGCGAGTCGCCCTCCGACCGGACGGGAGCAGGAGCACCGGAGAGCAGCGCAAACGCCCGATCCACGGCGGCGACCCCGTCCGCGGAAGCATGGAACTCGGCCCCCACCCGCCGCAGCGGCAGGTAGATCTCCGGCGCCAGCACCAGCACGGCCAACGCCGGCTCCAGCAGCATCGCGCCCTCGACGAGCCGCAGCCCGACGCCCACGGCGATGATCGCGACGGACAGCGTGGTGAGCAGCTCCAGCACCATCGAGGACAGGAACGCGATCCGCAGCGTGCCCATCGTGGCCTTGCGCGAGGCGTCGCCCAGCGCGCGCACCCGTTCGCCCGGCCCGAACGACCGGCCGAAGGCGCGCAGGGTCGGGAGCCCGGCGACCAGGTCGAGCACCTGGGCGCCGAGCCGTTCGACGGTGGCGAGCCGGCGTTCGGAGGTGCCCGCCGTCAGCCGCCCCACGAGCACCATGAACACGGGCACGAGCGGCAGCGTCACGATCGCGATGACCGCGGAGACCCAGTCCAGGCCGAACACCACGCACACGAGCGCGGGGGTGAGCAGCGCCGTCAGCACGAGCTGCGGCACGTACCGCACGAGGTACGGCTCCAGCGCGTCCAGGCCGCGCGTCGCGAGGGTCGCGACCTCGGCCTCGGGGCTCGCCCCGCTCCCGCTGCCCGACGTCGCCGCGGGGCTGTTCGCCGTCGCGCCGCCGTCCGCCGCCGGACCGCCCGCGACACCGCCGCCGCCGCCGCCGCCGCCGTCCGCCGTCGGCCAGCTTGCCCGCGGGCCACGCAGTGCCCACGCCTCCACCACGGCGCGCCGCAGCTCGGCGATGGTGCGGGCGGCCGCGCGCAGCGCGTACCGCTCCTGGGCCCAGGCGACGGCGGCGCGCCCCACGACGACGAAGGCCAGCCACGCGAAGGACCGCACCAGCTCCGGCCCGGACACGCCGTCCCCGCGCACCACCGGCGTGAGGATCGCGGCGATGAGCAGCGCCTGCGCCACGATCAGCCCGGCTGCGGCGATGCCGAGGCCGACCGTGAGCGCCACGTACCAGCGGGCCGCGTGCACCTGGCGCAGCAGGCGGGGGTCGAGGGGCTTCATGACGTGATGTTCCCGTACCGGTCCGGGGTCCGGCTCAGAACGCCGACTCCTTGATCTTCTTCCAGGTCAGGCCCACCGGGGCGGGGATGTGGTCCACCGTGAGCCGGCGCCGGAAGACCCAGTAGGTCCAGCCCTGGTACAGGATCACCAGGGGCGTGAGGAACGCGGCCACCCAGGTCATGATGGTCAGGGTGTACGGGGTCGACGACGCCTCGGCGATGGTCAGGGAGTTGCCGCCGTCCAGGCCGGGCATGACGTCGGGGTACATGGAGCCGAAGATGAGCACCGCGGCCGCGACGATCGTCACGGCCGAGAGGCCGAAGGCCCAGCCCTCGCGCCCCACCCGGTTGGTCAGCACCACACCGACCAGGGACAGCGCGGCGACCGCGACGGCGGCCCACGTCCAGGTGGCGGAGAACGCGACCTGCGCCCAAACCGCCCAGCCGCCGGCCACGAGCACGGCGACCAGGGACAGCACGCCGGCGAACCGCCGGGCCCGCGCCCGGATGTCGCCGTCGGTCTTGAGCGCCACGAACACCGACCCGTGCAGCAGGAACAGCACGAGCGTCGTGGCCCCGCCGAGCAGCGAGAACGGGTTGATCAGGGCCCAGAAGCCGCCCACGTACTGGTGCGCCTCGTCGAGCTGGACGCCGCGCACCAGGTTGGCGAACGCGACGCCCCAGAGCACGGCGGGCACCCAGGAGCCCACCTGGATCGCGAGGTCGCAGCGCCGCGACCAGACGGCGTCCGCGATCTTGCCGCGGTACTCGATGGCGACGCCGCGCACGATCAACGCCACCAGGATCAGCAGCAGCGGCAGGTAGAACCCGGAGAACAGGGTGGCGTACCACTCGGGGAACGCCGCGAAGGTGGCGCCGCCCGCGGTGATCAGCCACACCTCGTTGCCGTCCCACACGGGCCCGATGGTGTTCAGGAGGACGCGCCGTTCCTTCTCCCGGTGCTCGGCCCGGCCGCGCGGGAGCAGGGACATGAGCATCCCGACGCCGAAGTCGAACCCCTCGAGCACGAGGTACCCGGTCCACAGGATCGCGATGATGAAGAACCACAGGAGTGCGAGGTCCACGGTCACTTCCTTGTCTGAGTCAGGTCAGGTCTTGCGGACGGGGGTCAGTAGGCGAAGGAGAGGGGCCGGTCGGAGTCGTCCGAGGCGGCCTCGGGCGACTCGTCGCGGACCGTCGCGGGCACGCCCTCGATCGCGTACCGGTGCATGAGCCGGTACCAGACGAAGGCCAGCACGCCGTAGAGCAGGGTGAACACGATCATCGAGGTGAGCACCATGCCCGGGCTCACCACCTCCGAGACCCCGCGCATGGTGAGCAGACGGATCTGGTCGATGCCGGTGGGGTTCGGGGCCACCACCCAGGGCTGGCGGCCCATCTCCGTGAAGATCCAGCCGAACGACGAGGCGAGGAACGGCGTGGGGATCGCGATGATGCCGATGCGGGCGAGCCACTTGTTGTCGCTGACCCGGCCGCCGCGCGTGAACCAGAGCGCGGCCAGGGCGAGCAGCACGGACCCGGCCGCGAACCCGATCATGAGCCGGAAGCTCCAGTAGGTGACGGCGAGGTTGGGCGTGTACGAGATGGCGTTGCCGGCGTCGTCGGTCTCGCCGTACCGCTCGGAGTACTCCTGCTGCACGTCGTTGACGCCGGGCAGGAAGCTCTCCGGCCCCGAGAAGTGGCCGGTGCCGAGGTAGCTGGCCAGGCCGGGCACCTCCAGGATGTGCCGCACGCCCTCGCAGGAGTTGGACAGGTCGCCGATCGTGAGGATCGAGAAGTTCGCCGCCTCCTCGCCCTCGCACAGCGCCTCGGCGGACGCCATCTTCCCGGGCTGCTGCTCGAACATCAGCTTGCCCTGGGCGTCGCCCGTCAGCGCGACGCCGACGCCGGCCACCAGCATCACCACTGTGCCGAGGATCACGGCGGGGCGGTACACGTTCCGGGCGAGCTCGACGGACTCCGGCTTCTTGGTCCGGGCCAGGCGCACCATCCACCAGGCGGCGATGCCGGCCACGAACGTCCCGGCCGTCAGGAATGCGGCGGCGACGGCGTGCGGGAAGGCTGCCCACAGCGTGTTGTTGGCGAGGATCGCCCAGATGGACTCCATCTCGGCGCGGCCGGTCTCGGGGTTGAACCGGGCGCCCACGGGGTGCTGCATCCAGGAGTTGGCGGCCAGGATGAAGAAGGCCGACAGGTTCACCGCGATGGCCACGGCCCAGATGCAGGCCAGGTGGACCTTCTTGTTCAGGCGGTCCCAGCCGAAGATCCACAGGCCGAGGAACGTCGACTCCACGAAGAACGCTGCGAGGGCCTCCATGGCCAGCGGTGCGCCGAACACGTCGCCGACGAACCGGGAGTACTCGCTCCAGTTCATGCCGAACTGGAACTCCTGCACGATGCCCGTCACGACGCCGAGCGCGAAGTTGATCAGGAAGAGCTTGCCGAAGAACTTGGTCAGCCTCAGCCAGCGCTCGTTCCCCGTCCGCACCCAGGCGGTCTGCATGATCGCGACGAGCGGCGCCAGCCCGATCGTGAGCGGGACGAAGATGAAGTGATAGACGGTGGTGATGCCGAACTGCCAGCGTGCCAGGTCGAGAGCTTCCACTCCGGGCTCCTGAGGTGTGTCTCCGAAACGGCTTCTTCCCTTTGGACGCTAGGCCTGATCTGCCAGGTCCGCGCGTCGCCGCTGGGTGAGACCGTCGCTTGTGAATGTCTTCACAAGGCACTGTACACGGACTTGGAGCGCGGTTTGGCTCTTTGTTGCCCAAGGCTCAGATGTGGGCGGTACAGGCATGGTCTCCTGTGCGATACTGGTCGAACCCGCGCAGGCCACATCCCTGCGTGGACTGCAGAGTCCAACACTGCCCGCGATCCGCACGCGGTGCCGCAGTCACGACAGAACGTGGCCGCAGGCGTCCGCGAAGATCGCAGGAACAGGGCCGCAGCCGAGACTTCCGTCCAGATGTGTCGCTTCGCCGCGGCGCATCCACCGGACGACCGACCGCCTGGCGGTCCGCATGGTGTGGAGCGGACGCCGGCTACAGGAGCACCTCACGTGACGCCTTCCAGCACCACCGGTTCGACCATCGGGTCACAGGATGATCACGACGCACCTGAGGCGAACGCCCAGGTCACCACTGGTGGGGAGGCTCCGGCGGAGGCTGCGCCCGCCAAGCGCCCGCGTCGTCGGGCCACGCGGTCCGTCGTCTCGACGGCCACCAACGTGGAGCCCATCGTCGTCGGCGCGTCCGACGCCCCCGCCGCCCCGGCGGAGAGCCAGCCCGTGACCACGGGCGGCACCGCGGCGGTCGCGACCTCCGCGGCCCCCACGGCCGGTGAGCCCACCACCAAGCGCCCGCGCCGCCGCGCCACGCGCGGGGTCTCCTCGCCCACCGCGGTCGAGGCGCCCGCCGCTCCCGCGCCCGTCGAGGAGCCGACGACGGACCAGCCGGTCGCCGCCGAGCCCGTCGTGGCCGAGGAGATCGCGCCCGCCGAGACGGAGATCACCGCGGAGGCGGCTCCCGCCGTCGAGCCCGAGCCCGAGGCCGTCGTGGCTGCCGAGCCCGAGGTTCTCGCGGAGCCCGAGGCGCCTGCCGAGCCCGAGAGCTCTGCCGAGCCCGAGGCGTCCGCCGCTCTCGACCTCGACCTGCCGGAGCCCGTCGCCGCCGAGCCCGTGGCCGAGGCGCCGGCCCGTGGGGTCGCGAGCCTCGACGACATCGTGCTGCCCGGCGGCCCGGCCGCCGAGCCCGCCGCCGAGGCGGAGCAGGCCGCGCCGAAGCGCCGGACCCGCCGCAAGGCCGAGCCGACGGCGGAGGCCGCCACGGCCGAGCCGTCCGCCGAGGCCGCGGCGGAGCCCGAGGCCGAGCCCGCGCCCAGGCGCAGCCGGTCGCGCCGCAAGCCCGCCTCGGAGCAGGCTGTCGAGCCGACGTCGGCGGAGGCTGCACCGGCTGAGCCGGCCGCCGCAGAGGCGCCCGCCGCGGC
>NZ_JBHWLR010000037.1:9370-23671 GCF_042731755.1 Promicromonospora sp. NPDC059942 | reverse complement strand
CGGCCCGGCCGCGCGCTGGGTGCACCCTCACGCCCGGCCCGGCCTCCCGACCGGCGCGCCCTCAGTTCGGGCCCCGCTCTCAGACCTCCAGCAGCACCCGGACGTCCCACGGGCCGAGCTCGATCCGCGCGCCCTCGGCCAGCTCCTCGCCGCTGAGCAGGTCGCGGACCGCGCCGGGCAGCACGAAGACGCTCGGGTCCCAGGACCACGAGTGCACGAAACGTACCCGCTGACCCGCTGGGTTCCGCGCTCCGGTCACCGTCTGCGACGGCGCCTGCGGACGCCACCGCGCCGGTTCGGACCCGCCGCCCGACGCCGGCCCCACCGCAGTCGGCCGAGCCGTCGGCCCGGCCGTCGGCCCGTCCAGGACCGACGGCCCGCTGTGTCGCGCCGCCCAGTCCAGCACCGCCCGGGCCAGCGCCGGGTCGGGCACGGTGCCGACCGTGGTGACCCGGCCCGTGCCGTGCGCCCGGGTGGTGACGGCGGGCCAGCGGCCGAAGTGCGGGTGGTCGTAGCCGACCAGCACCTCGGCGTCCAGAACCTGCAGCCCGTCGACCCAGCTCGTCGCGTGCGCGTCGGCAAGGGGGTTGTCGAGGGCGCCGTCGGCCACGTCGAAGCCGTCCGCGGCGTGCACGGGCAGCGGCGCGTCGATCGTGGCGAACTCGTCGTAGAAGACGCCGGCTGCCGCGCTCAGGTGCGCGGGCTTGCGCTCCGCCCGCGCGCGGGCCTCCTCGTCCTCGTACCCGGTGCGGATGCCCAGCACGAGGTGGCCGCCGGCCGCGGCGTAGCGCTCCAGCCACTGCAGCCAGGCGTCGTCGGCGATCGTGACGCCCGCCGCGACCAGCACGGGATGCTCGCGTGCGGCGTCCTCGGGGGTGGCGTCGGTGAGCTGGGCGTCGTGCACGAGCCGGGCCTGCAGGCCGGCGTCGAACGCCCCGCGGTAGAAGGCGTCGAAGATCCGGTGCCAGCCGCGCGGGTCCGGTCCGGTGCCGCCGCCGAGCTGCGGGAACTCGGCCAGCGACCACTTGCTCGGGTTGGACCAGACGAGGGCGACGTCGGCGTCCGGCGTCAGGTTCGCCACCGCGGGACCGGCCGCACGCAGCTCGGCGCCGAGCTCCGCGACCTGCCGGTAGACCCGGCCCGGCTCCAGCGAGTGCGGCAGCACGCCGCCCCAGTACGTCTCGGTGCCGTAGGGGAGCGTGTGCCAGTGCCAGTACTCGATCATGGTCGCGCCGCGCGAGACCAGCGCCCAGGCGGCCTGCCGCCACTGGCCGTCGTAGGCGGGCTCGTTCTGCCAGGGGCCGCCGATCGCCTGCGCGTTGGTCTCCGTGACGAGGAACGGCGCCTGCTTCGAGGCGTACATCCGGTCGGCCGTGGCGTACAGCGACCACGTCCCCGTGGTCATCCAGGCCTGGTCGTCGGTGACGCTCGGGGGCAGGGCCAGGTGGTCGCGCATCCGGTAGTACGGGTTGCCGGCGGTCACGTCCAGCTCGCGCGTGAGCGCGTCGTCCTGCACGCCCGGGCGCTCGTACGAGATGCAGGTGGTGACGAACTGATCCTCGCGCGCGTACTCGCGCACGACGTCGGCCTGCCAGCCGATGAAGTCGGTGGTGAGCTGCGCCTGGAACCGGCGCCAGGCGAGCGCGTACTGCGGCTGAGCGTTGCCCGACGGCGTCCACAGGTCCGCCCACGAGGACAGCCGGTGCGACCAGTACGTCAGCCCCCACTCGTCGTTCAGCCGCTCGACCGAGCCGTACCGGCTGCGCAGGTGGTCGACGAACCGCTCGAAGACCTGCCGGTTGTGGAAGATCTCGTTCCCGGGCTCGTTGTCCACCTGGAAGCCGACGACGGCGGGGTGCGCGGCGTACCGCGCGACGACGGCGCGGATGACCCGCTCGGCGTGGAACAGGAACGACGGGTGCGTGTAGTCAATCTCCTGGCGCGCGCCCCAGCCCATCGCCCGGCCGTCCGCCCGGACGACGTTGATCTCCGGGTAGAGCCGCGCCAGCCACATCGGCACCGCGTACGTGGGCGTGCCGAGCACCACCCGGATGCCGCGCTCGTGCGCGCCGTCGAGCACGGGCTGGAGCCAGTCGAGGTCGAAGCGCCCGTTCTCGGGCTCCCACGTGGACCACACCGACTCGCCGACCCGGATCACCGAGAACCCGGCCTCGACCATGAGATCCAGGTCCTTCTCCAGCCGGTTCGAGAGCCGGTCCTCGGGCCGGTGGTACTCGGGGTAGTACGCGGCGCCGAAGAGGACGCCGTCGGTCAGGTGGTGCAGGGGGCTCATGGCGGCCTCTCGGGTCGGGGCTGGTCGGGTGCGGGTCAGGCGTGCAGGTGGATGTGCAGGTGAGTGCGCAGGTCAGGTGTGCGGGGTCTCGGGTGGAGTGCCCTCGGGCGGCGGCGCGGTGCTCTCCCGGACCACGAGCTGGGTGGGGACCAGCCGGTTCCGCTCCGTCGGCGGCCGGCCCTCGACGGCGCGCAGCAGCCGGTGCACGGCCAGGCGGGTGACCTCGGCGAAGTCCTGGCGCACGGTCGTCAGGGGAGTGGACAGGTACTCGGCCTCGGGGGCGTCGTCGAAGCCCACGACGCTCACGTCGTGGGGCACCCGCAGCCCGGCCAGCTCCACGGCCCGGACGGCGCCGATCGCCATGTGGTCGTTGGCGGCGAAGATCGCGGTGACAGGGGTGTCGGTGCGCGTGTCGTCGGTGGAGTGCGTGACGTCGGTGGAGTGTGTGTCGTTGCTGGAACCGGCGCGGCTGGAGCCGGCGCGGCTGGAGCCGGCGCGGCGCAGCAGCTCCGTGGTCGCCTCGTACCCGGACCGGGGGCTCCAGTCGCCGTGCACCACCGGCGGTGCGGTGATGCCGGCGTCCGACAGTGCGCCGCGCCAGCCGGCGATCCGGCGGGCGGTGGCCGACCAGCCCGCGGTGCCGGCGACGTGGTGCACGGTGCGGTGCCCGAGCGCCAGGAGGTGCTCGGTGGCGGCCCTGGCCCCGGCCAGCTCGTCGGCGCCCAGCACCAGCTCGTCGGGGCGGGCGGGATCTGTGGTGCCGGAAGCGGTGGCCCCGGCCGGGTCGTCCGCCGACGTCGGCGAGTCGAACGTGAGGACCGGCAGCCCGCCCGGCAGGCGCAGCTCCGGGTGCCCCAGGTCGATCGGCTCGGAGAGCACGAGGCCCGCGACGTCCTGGGCGACGAGCTCGTCGATCGCGGCCTGCAGGTCGGCGACGCCGCCGCCCTGCGTGCGCGCGACGCTCAGGTGGTAGCCGGAGCCCCGCAGGGCGGCGTCGACGCCCTGGAGGATCGACGTCGGTCCGTACAGCGCGGTGCCCATCGTGACCATGCCGATGCGCTGGTTCCGGCGGGTGACCAGGGCGCGGGCGGCCGCGTTCGGGCGGAAGCCCAGCTCCTCGATGACGGCCTGCACCCGCGCGCGGATGGCGTCCGCGACGTGCGGCTCGTGATTGACCACACGCGACACGGTCTTCTGCGAGACGCCGGCACGGCGGGCGACGTCCGTCATCGACACGCGCTGTGTCGCACGCTGCGACACCGGCTGCGACACCCGCTGCCCGGCATCCATGGACCAGCTCCCTCGCTGTGGTCGGACCGTGTGACGGCCGGACTGACTACGTAGTCAACGGGGCCGAGCGAACCACGCTCTGACTACGCAGTCAAGGCCCCGGCCGCCGCCGTACCGGGTGTCGTCGTGCCGGGCGTCGTCGTGCCGGACGCCGTCGTGCCGGCCGCCGTCACACGGGCCGCCGTCTCGCGGGCCGCCGTCGCACCGGGCGCCCGCCCAGCCACGAGTAGCCGACGGCGGTGACCGCGACCGTGCAGAAGATCCCGGCCGGCGCGACCGTCCCGGTCAGCAGCACGGCCGTGACGAGCGCGACACTCGCGGCGGCGAGCTCGGGCCGGCGTCGGCGGAGGCTGGGCCGGAGGCCCGGCTCGGCGTTCTCCTTGGGCGTGACCACGAACCTGGCCCCGTTCCCCGCCGCGACCCGCAGGACGGCGCGCAGCGCGACGACGGCCACTGACGCGTAGAGCATGGCGCCCCGCATGAGGAACGAGATCGCGGCCAGCACGGAGCCCACGACCGAGCCCCCCATGGTGGCGACGCTCGACCGCCCCGGCGACCAGCCCGGAGACCAGCCCGGAGACCAGCCCGGAGACCGGCCCGGCGACCGGCCCGGCGACCAGCCCGGCGTCCGACCCTGCGTCCGGCCCGGCGTCCGGCCCTCCAACCGGTCCCGCGTCTGGATCAGGCGGAGCGCCTCGGGCAGCAGCGGCACCGCGCCGAGGATCCCGAGCGAGACGCCGAGCGGAACGGGCAGGCCCGGCGCGTGGCCCGGAGCTGGGCCCGCGCCGCCGGCGGCCGCCGCGAGGCCGAACGCGAACAGCGTGACCGTCAGGGCGGCGCCCACGAGCGGGGAGGCGAGGTCCACGAACACGTCCAGCCGCCGCGCGGGGTGCAGCCGGGGGTCGAACAGCAGCCCGCCGCTGCGGCCGAGGAGCTGCATGGCGCCCTCCGTGAACTTGCCGAGCTGGGTGGTGAACGCCGCGTAGTCCGTGGGCGCGTCCTCGACGGAGACGAGGTCCGGCACGTACCGGACCGTCTGTCCGCGGCCGGCGAGCTCCAGGGTCAGCGCGGCGTCCTCGGCGACGACCTCGGGAAAGCCGCCGGCCGCGCGCAGTGCGCCGACGTCGAGCAGGGCACCGCGACCGGCGAACGTGGCGATGCCGAGCGCGGACCGGCCCGCCGACACCGCGCGCAGGTGGGCGTCGAACATCCCGCGGAAGTCGCGGACGAACCGGGTGCCGCCCCGCCGCGAGCGGATCTCGCCCTGCACCACGGCCACCCCGTGATAGGCGCGGAGGTGGCGCAGCGCGGTCCGGACGAAGTCCGGGCCGATCTCCTGGTCGGCGTCCAGGATCACGACGGCGTCCACCCCGTCGGCATGATGGCTCAGGTAGTTGTTGAGATTGCCCGCCTTGAAACCCCGCCGGTCCGCCCGCCGCACGACCTCCACGGCGCCCGGTGCGCAGCTCGCGGCGAAGGCGTCGACCGCGGCCCGCGCCGCGCCGGTGCGCGAGTCGTCCAGGATCACCGTCCGGAGCCGCCCGTGGGACTGCCGCATGCTGCGGCGCACGACGTCCGGCCGGAAGTCGTCCGCCGTCGGACACAGGAGGGCGACGACGGAGTCGAGGTCGGGACGCGCCTCCCGCGCCCGCGACCCGAGGGACGGGTGCCGCGGCCGGCACGACGCGACCAGCAGCAGGGCGGCTCGCGCGCCGACCAGCCAGGCCGCGGCGATCGCGCCGGCGGCCGGCGGCGTCGTCGCCCACAGCGCGGGGGTCGACGGCGGGGCGCCCGCGGAGAGTGCGAGCCACGCGAGCGCGGCGAGGCCGGCCCAGGCCAGCGCGAGCGACAGCGCGGGCAGGACGGCGGAGGAGACGCCGGCCGGGACGGCCGGACGTCGGGGACGCGGAGGGGGTCCATCGGGGCCCGTGATCACCATGCCTCTCATCCCAGCGGTGGTGATCTGCCTGGTCACGGGCGTGCGGGCGACGCCGGGGGTAGACCTGGCACTACCCCGGGAGTCCACCGCGCGCCCTCTCCGGCCGTACCCTCCGGCGGTACCGTGAGGGCGTGCGCCGACCCGACAGCCTCGCCCTCGCCGTGCGCCGGCCCGGCTACCTGGTGTCCGCGTGGCTGCCCCGCGCCTGGCTGTTCACGCTCACGAGCGCGCTGGTCACGGGGCCGTTCGTGATCCTGATCTTCAGCGGCCTGCTACACGCGCAGTCGCTGTACGCCCTGGTCGTTCTCCTGGTCGTCGTCACGCTGGCGTGCAGCCCGCTGATCGCCCGGCTCGACCGGTTCCGCGTCCCTCTGCTGGGACAGGACCGGATCGCCGACCCGCACACGCAGGAGCTGGTCCGGCTGCGCCTCACGGAGGCGGCGACCTGGCGTGAGGTCGTCTACGTGACGGCCTGCCTCGTGGTCGGCTGGGCCTGCGCCGCGATGCACCTCCTGGTCGTCGCGGCGGTGTCGGCCGCGGTGACGATCCCGGAACGGGTGATCGCGGGCGATCCTGTCTGGGACGCGAACCCGGCGGGCGTCGCGCTCGGCTTCGCCGTCGCCGTGCTCAGCCTCCCGGCGCTGGGATACACGGTCGGGTTCCTGGCGCTGGCCCAGGGTGCGCTGGCGCGCACCCTGCTCGCGCCCCGCGGCGACGAGCTGCGTCGTCAGATCGCCCGCCTGACGGCGTCGCGGGCGAACCTCGTCCGGTCGTTCGAGGGCGACCTGCGCCGCATCGAGCGCGACCTGCACGACGGCGCCCAGCAGAAGCTGGTGACCCTCGCCATCGCGCTCGGCTCCGCGGAGCTGGACCTCGCGGAGCTCGACGCCGACGCCCTGGCCCGGGCGGGCGTCGACGTCGCGCGGCTGCGCGGACACCTCGACCGCGCGCACGACCTCGCCGAGGCCGCGCTCGACGACCTGCGCTCGACGGTCCGCGCGATCCACCCCCGGGTGCTCGCCGACCACGGGCTGACCCCCGCCGTGCACGAGCTGACGTCCCGCATGCCCGTCCCGGTGACGCTGACGAGCACCGTGGAGGACCGGTTCGACGCCGAGGTCGAGCTGTGCGCCTACTTCGTCGTCAGCGAGGCGCTGACGAACGTGGCGCGGCACAGCCGGGCGCGCGGCGCCGGCGTCGAGATGGCGCAGGACGGCGGCGTCCTGACCGTCCGGGTCGACGACGACGGCGTCGGCGGCGCGGACCCGCGCACCGGAACCGGGCTCGCCGGCCTGCGCGAGCGCGCCGAGGCGGCCGACGGGAACCTGACGGTGACCAGCCCGGCCGGCGGGCCGACGACGATCGCCCTGCTCCTGCCGGCTCGCGCGCCCGCCGTCGTGCAGACGCACGCGCCCGCCGTGGTGCCGGAAGGTGTCGCCGTCGTCGGGCAGGGCGCTGCGCCCGCCGTCAGGCCGGGCGATCTTGCCGACCCGACCGGGGCGGCCTGACGTGCGGGTCGTGCTGGCGGAGGACTCGGTGCTGCTGCGGGACGGGCTGGTCTCGCTGCTCGAACGCGTGGGGCACGAGGTGGTGCACGTGACGGGCGACGCCGACGAGCTCGTGCGGCTGGTCCTCGCCGACGGCGCGCACGGCGAGCTGCCCGACCTGGTGATCACGGATGTCCGCATGCCGCCCCGGCTGGAGAACGACGGCATCGACGCGGCGGTCGAGCTCCGACGACACTTCCCGGCGCTGCCCGTCGTGCTGCTCTCGCAGTACGTCGCCGACGCCTACGCGCGGGACCTGCTCGCGGGCTCCTCCGGCGGGATCGGCTATCTGCTCAAGGACCGGATCGGGCGCGTGAGCGACGTCATGACGTCGCTGGAGGTCGTCGCGTCGGGCGGCACCGTGATCGACCCGCAGATCGTCCGGTCGCTGCTCGACCGGCGCGCATCCCCGCTCGACGTCCTGACGCCCCGCGAGCGCGAGGTGCTCGCGCTCATGGCCGAGGGCCGGTCGAACCCGGAGATCGCCGCGCGGCTCGTGGTGAGCGACGCCGCGGTGGCCAAGCACATCGGCAACGTGTTCGCCAAGCTCGGCCTCACCGTCGACGAGACCGGGCACCGCCGGGTACGGGCCGTGCTCGCGTACCTGCGCGGCTGAGCGGGAGCGTCCGCCGGACGGCGGATGATCCGTCCGCCGGATGACGGAAGATCGGCGCGAGGCGTGCGCCGTTCGGCGGATGTCTTCGCGGGCCGCGGACGGGGCTGGGGCCCGGCCCGGGCCGAACCGGGCGAGGCCGAGATGTGCGCTTCTACCCCGTCATTGGGCCCGGAAACACCGTGTTTTCGGGCGCAATGACGGGGTAGAAGCGCACTTCGACGGCGCCGGCGGCGGGCCGGCTCGTGTGCGCCTGGCCTTCCGGCGGCCCCGGCCTGTCCGGCGAGATCCCTCAGTTGGCACTTGTGTGTCATGTGACCAGCACCTACAGTTCTGGTTGTTAGCGTTCACATCGACGTGAAGGGTTCATTGATGAGCCGACGAACGACCGCCAGGTTCGGAGCCGCCCTCGTGGCCGGCGCCCTGGTCACCGTCCCGCTCGCTGCGGGCGCGCTCGCCGCCGACGGCGCCGCCGCGAACACCGCCCCGACCAGCGCAACCGGCACCAGCACCACCGTCACCAGCACCACCGCCACAGCCGCCCAGGAAGCTGGCACCGGCGCCGGCTCACCCGAGGACCAGTACGCCCCGCGCTCCCTCCCGTTCGCCCTGCCGGGCTTCAAGGAGCAGGAGTTCGACGGCGCACTCCTGGTCGGCGAGGGGCACGCGCGGTTCTCGCTGGCCTTCAACATGGTGACGCCGCAGGGCCGCGTGCTCGACGACAACATGGTCCCGTGGATCAAGCGGATCGGGACGGTCACACCCGACGGCTCGTACTACGAGATCGACATGACCACCGACAACCGGAACATCACGCCGGAGACGATCGGAGGACTGCGCGCCGTCCTCGCCCACCCTGAGGACTGGTCCGAGGCGGAGGTCGAGAAGGCGCGCGAGCAGCTCCCGGTCCAGGAGGCCGCGTACGAGGCGGCCGTGCGCGACACCCGGACCGTCCGGCTGCGGTTCTCGACCACGGACGACGGCGAGATCGTGGGCTCGGCGACCGCACTGACCGACGACACCGAGGTGTTCCTGCAGGCCAGCCCGCCGTGGGCCGAGCCGAGCACGTACCGCCCGGAGGGGGAGCGCTCGATCGTCGCGACGTCGGCGGGCGTTCGGGACGCCTCCCAGGTGGGCAGCTTCCGGCTCGACTCGACGGAGACGCCCGAGGAGACGACCGGTTATGCGAACGTCGCCGAGCTGCTCAAGGGCCTGGCCGGCAAGGAGTACGCGGCGGGGGAGGGCGCCGTCGCGCAGCGGTACGCGCTGGACAAGGGGGAGACCGTCGCGTTCCAGGCCGCCGTCTCGACGCAGGCGCCCGACCGGTCCCGGCTGAGCACCCGGGACGTGACGCGCATCCTGGACCGTGCCGAGGCGCGGGCCGACGACGACACGCTCCACGGCCGCGGCCCGACCGGTCAGGCGGCGACCTACCTGCGCGACGCGATGTCGCTGAACGACAACTGGGACGAGAAGTACGACCGGTCGTTCGTCATGTGGGGCCTCGGCGGCGGTGGTGACGACATCTTCCTGGGCTGGGACTCCGCCTGGGACGCGATCACCGAGCTGAGCGTCGACCCCGCGACGGCACTCGACCACATCCGCGACTTCTACGACCAGAACGGTCCGCGCTACGACCAGCTCCACGCCGGGCCGATGCACACCTACGCCGCCTGGCGGGCGTACACGCGCACGGGGGACCGCAGCATCCTGGAGCTCGTCTACCCGATCATGACGCGGTACATCGAGCGGATGCCGGAGTTCGACACGAACCAGGACGGGCTCCTGGAGAGCCCGTGGGTCGAGGAGCGCCGCGGCGGCCGCGGCAACCACCTCGGCCTGGACGACAGCCCGCAGTACTGGAACTACGTCGAGGTGCCGCGCGACGGCGGCACGGACACGCGGGAGAACACCAACCTGACCGACGTCGCCCTCAACTCCTACTACGGGCTCATGGCCGAGAACCTGGCGCAGATGGCCACGGTGCTGGGCGACACCGCCGGGGCCGAGCGGTACGCCGCGCTGCACGAGCGGCTCGAGGTGCGCATGAACGAGCACCTGTGGAACGACGAGCGCGGGCTCTACCTCAACCGGTACCTCGACGGGAGCTGGGAGCCGACCAACACGCCCACTGTGTTCTACCCGATGTTCGGCGGGCTGGCGACGCCGGAGCGCGCGGAGATCCTGGTGCGCGACCACCTGGAGAACCCGGAGGAGTACGGCGGCGAGTTCGTCATCCCGAGCGTCGCGCGCAACGATCCGGCGTTCTGCGCCGGGCGCGTCAACGAGTCGACGCAGTCCTACCGCTACTTCCAGCCGGGCGAGGAGGACGCGTGCGAGGAGTGGCAGGGCGCTGCCTGGCCCCCGATGAACGCCACGGTCTACGACGGCCTCAAGCGGTACGGCCTGGACGAGGCGGCCGCCGAGCTGGCCACGAAGTCGACGTCGATGTGGCTGACCTCGTACAAGGAGATCGGCTGGTTCCCGGAGTACTTCGACCCGGAGGCCGGCCAGGTCATCAACTCCGTGGCGACCGACACCGCGTGGCGCACCTACTCGTGGTCCAACCTGATGCCGCTGATGAGCACGCAGGAGCTGATCGCGGACGAGCCGTGGGGCGACGCCGACGGTTTTCGCTTCGGCACCCTCGGCCTGCCCGGTACCAACACCGTGTCGGAGGTGCCCCTGAAGGGGCACGCGTGGTCGGTGACGGCGGGCCCGCGCACGACGACGGTGGAGCGTGACGGCCGCACGGTGGTGCGCGCCGAGGGCGGTCGGATCGTGGCCCGCGACGTGGTGCTCGACGCCGCCCGCGGCGGGAACTCGATGAACGTCACGACGACGTCCCGCACCACGATCACGGTGACGGTCCCGGGCGTCCACCCGAAAACCTTCCAGGTCAAGAAGGGCGAAACCCACCTCACCTGGTAACCCCACCCCAACTTTTGGGGTGGTGGGGGTTTTTTTCCCTAGAACCCCGAAAAAAAAAAACACCCAGCACTCAGCGGGGCGGTTGGGGTTGAGTGGCGGCTAGACGAATGCGCCTAGGAGGAGGACGACCAGCAGGGCGACCACCGAGAGGACCGACTCCATGAGCGACCAGGTCTTGAAGGTCTGGCCGACCGTCATGCCGAAGTACTCCTTGACCAGCCAGAAGCCGGCGTCGTTCACGTGGGACAGGAACACCGAGCCCGCGCCGATGGCGAGCACGAGCAGCGCGGCCTGGGTGGGCTCCAGTCCCGCGGCCAGGGGCGCCATGATGCCCGCGGCGGTGATCGTCGCGACGGTCGCCGAACCGGTGGCGATCCGGATGAGCGCCGCCACGAGCCAGCCGGCCAGCAGCGGGGTGATCCCGGCGTCGGCGATGCCGGAGGCGATGACGTCGCCGACACCCGTGTCCACGAGCGTCTGCTTGAAGCCGCCGCCCGCGCCCACGATGAGCAGGATGCCGGCGATCGGCGCGAACGAGGAGCCGACGAGGTCGCCGAGCTGCTGCCGCGTGCGTCCGACGGCGGTGCCGAAGGCGAACAGCGCGAACAGCGACGTGATCAGCAGCGCCACGAGCGGCTCGCCGAGGAACTCCAGCACGGTGCCGTAGCCCGTCCCGGTGGTGCCCGCGATCTCGACGACGGACCGCGCGAGCATCAGGATCACGGGGAGCAGCACGACCAGGACCGAGATGCCGAACGACGGCTTGCGCAGCGTGGTGGTGCCGGCATCGGTCGCCGTCGCGGTTGCCGTCGCGTTTCCGGAGTTGTCGGACGACGGCGCGCCGCCGGTGTCGGCCGCGCCCGTGCCGCCCGCGGCGGCGTCGGACATGCCCAGCACGGTGGTGGGCGGGTCCAGCTTGACCCAGCGCGTGAGCGGGATGGCGAGCAGCGGCCCGGCGATGATCACCGTCGGGATCGCGACCAGGAGGCCGAGGCCGAGCGTGAGGCCCAGGTTGGCGCCGAGTGCGTCGATGGCGAGCAGCGGACCGGGGTGCGGCGGCACCAGGCCGTGCAGCGCGGAGAGCCCGGCGAGCGCAGGGATGCCGACCAGGACGGGGTTGGCGCGCATGCGGCGCGCCACGATCATCACGACCGGGATCAGCAGGACGACGCCGACCTCGAAGAACAGCGGGATGCCGACGACGAACGCGATGAGCGCCATGGCCCACGGCAGCCGCTTGGTCGGCGTCTTGTCGAGGATCGTGTCGACGATCCGGTCGGCGCCGCCCGAGTCGATGAGCAGCTTGCCGATGATCGCCCCGAGCGCGATGAGCACGCCGACGCCGGCGACGGTCGACCCGAGGCCCGCCGTGAAGCTGGTGAAGGTGTCCGTGAGGCCTACCCCGGCCACGATCGCGAGCACGCCCGAGCCGAGCACGAGCGCGAGGAACGGGTGCATCTTGAGCCAGACGATGAGTCCGACGATGACGACGATGCCGATGAGCGCGGCCAGGACGAGCTGCGGGGTCGAGGCGGTCGGTGCGGTGTCCGCCGCGGCGGCGACGGCGAGAGCAGGTCCGTTGAGAGCGGGGGCGTTGAGGGCAGGGAGGGCGAGAGCGGTGTCGAGCATCAGGCGGCGTCCTCTCCCAGCAGGTGCAGGATTTCGTCGACGATCTGGTCCGGGCGCGGCGTGACGTCCACGGAGAACCCGGGCTCGTCGTCGGCCAGCGGCTCCAGCGCGGCGAGCTGGCTGTCGAGCATCTCGGGCTTCATGAAGTGCCCGGCGCGCCCCTGGATCCGGGTGCGCAGCAGGTCGTACGAGCCGGTGAGGTGCACGAACTGCACGCTGCCGTTCGTGTTGCTGCCGTTCGTGTCACGGCCCGCCGTCTCCAGCAGGTCGCGGTAGCTGCGGCGCAGGGCGCTGCACGGCACCACCGCGCTGCGTCCCTCGTTCAGCTCCTTGGCGAACCAGTCGCGGATGCCGCGCAGCCAGGGCCAGCGGTCGTCGTCGTCCAGGGGGTGGCCGGCGGCCATCTTGGCGACGTTCTCGGGCGAGTGGAAGTCGTCGCCCTCGGCGAACGACGCGCCGAGGCGCCCGGCGAGCAGGGCCGCGACGGTGGTCTTGCCCGAGCCGGCCACGCCCATCACGACGATGGCACGGGGTGCGGGATCGGTCCCGGCGGGCCCTGCCGGGCCGCCGCTTGTCTCGGTCGAGAACATCGCTGTCTCGGTGACGTCTGTGTCCATGGACCTATCTTCACCCATTGATGACACCATTAGCACGTGATTCATGTCACCAATGGTGTGACCAATCCGCCGTCGTCGACGGCGCCCGAGCTCGGCCCGAGCACGGCCCGAGCCGGTCCCAACTATTCTTGGAGGATGCCCCCCGTGCTGCACAGCCCCGTCCTCGACGCCCTGGGCCGCCGCATCACCGCTGGTGAGCTGCCGGCCGGCGCCGCGCTGACGCTCGACGGGATCGGCAGCGAGTTCGGGGTGTCCCGCACGGTCGCGCGCGAGGCGATGCGCCTGCTCGAGGGCCTCGGCCTGGTCCGGTCCGGTCCGCGTGTGGGCATCGTCGTGCTGCCCCACGCGGCCTGGAACGTGCTCGACCCCCGGGTCATCGCGTGGCGCCTGGACGGCCCGGGCCGCACGTCGCAGCTCCGGTCGCTCACCGAGCTGCGCCAGGCCGTCGAGCCGCGGGCGGCAGCCGGGGCGGCCCGCGGCGCGACGGCGGCGGTGCGCGACGAGCTCGTCGCCACCGCCAGCCAGATGCGCAAGCTCGGCGAGGCGGGCGAGGGCGACGGCGCGGAGTTCCTCGCGCTCGACATCCGCATGCACGAGCTCGTCATGCGCTCCAGCGGCAACGAGCTGTTCACGGCGCTCGCCGACGTCGTCGCCGTCGTGATCTCCGGGCGCATCCACCTCGGCCTCATGCCCGCCTACCCCGTGCCGGAGGCGCTCGACGCGCACGAGGCGGTGGCCCGGGCCGTCGCCGCGGGCGACGCCGAGGCCGCCGAGGAGGCGATGGCACGCATCGTGCGCGAGGTGCGCGGTGCGCTCGACGACGGCACGGCGCCCGCGCACCCCGCTCAGGCCTGACCGCCGAACCAGCTCTCCTGTGCGGCGTCCAGGCCCGTGCCGGCGTCCCAGTCCTCGAGGGGCTCGGAGAACTCCCACTGGTAGCCGAAGGGGTCGACGCACTCGAACACGCGGTCGCCCCAGGCCTCGTCGGCCGGCTCCGACGTGATGGTGCAGCCCGACGCCCGGCAGTAGTCGTAGCTCGCGGCCAGGTCGTCCACGCCCAGGCCGACGGCCACGCCGAGCCCGCGCGGACCCCGCTGGGTGAGCCGTTCGCGCTCGCTGTCCGGGAACGGCATACCGACCAGGGCGTCGACGATCAGCTGCACCTCGCCGCGCGCCAGGATCGTCATCACCGGACCGCCGTCGGGGCCGGGGATGGAGCCCACCTCCTCGAAGCCGAAGCCCCGGTAGAGCTCCGCCGCCGCGACGACGTCGTCCACCCGCAGACCCACCCGGAATGCTGCTGCTACCACTGGTGCCTCCTTGATCGAGTTGCCGCGATCGTGCTGCCGCGATCGTGCTGCCGCGATCGTGCTGCCGCGATCGTGCTGCCGCGATCGTGCTGCCGCGATCGTGCTGCCGCGATCGTGCTGCCGCGATCGTGC
>NZ_JBHWLR010000037.1:0-9275 GCF_042731755.1 Promicromonospora sp. NPDC059942 | reverse complement strand
CGTGCTGCCGCCGGAGCGCCTGTCGCTCCATTTGGGTACGGCGTACGCAAACTATAGTCGATGCCGACGTGCCGTGCGGGTGATGTGCAGCATGGGTGACGTGCCGTGCGGGTGACGTGCAGTGCGGGTGACGTGCGGCAAGAGCGACGAGCCGGAGGAGGCGACGCATGGCAGAGGCGGGCGACGAGCGGGACCGGGTGCGGACCCTGGACCTGCTGTGGGGCACGCGGGTGCCCTCCGGGCTCGGCCGCAAGCCTGGGCTGGGCCTCGACCAGATCGTCGCGGCGGGCGTGGCGGCCGCGGACGACGGGGGCCTCGACAGCCTCTCGATGCGGCGCGTCGCCGACCGCCTGGGTGTGGGCGCGATGTCGCTCTACCGGCACGTGCGGGACAAGGCGGAGCTGCTCGACCTCATGATCGACCGGGTGCTCGCCGAGGTGCGCTACGACGACGCTGACTGGCTCGGCGACGTCGGCGGCGCGGTCGACGCTGGTGACGTGGGGGAGGTGGGCGATGCGGGCGATGCGGGCGATGCGGGCGATGCGGCAAGCGCGGGCGGTGCGGGCGACGCGGGCGACGCGGGCGAGGCGGCAAGCGCGGACGCCGCGGTCGGGGCGGTCGACGCCGACGGCGCGGTCGACGCCGGCGCCTGGCGCTCGCGGCTGGAGCGGGTCGCGCACGAGAACCGGGCGCTCTTCGAGCGGCACCCGTGGCTCCTGGCCCGGTTCGAGAGCCGGCCGCCGCTCGGGCCGGGGACGATCGCCAAGTACGACGCCGAGCTGCGCGCCGTCGACGGGATCGGGCTGACCGACGTCGAGATGGACCTCGTGCTGACCCTCGTTCTGGGCTACGCCCGCGATGCCACGGCCGGACTGCTCGCGTGGCGGTCGCTCCCCGAGCGTTCCGGCCAGGACGACGCGCAGTGGTGGGCCGTGCATGCGCCCCACATGGAGCGGGTCCTGGGGGACCGGTACGCGCTGGCCGTGCGCGTCGGCACCGCCGCGACCAGCCAGTACGGCGGCCTGCACGACGCCGAGCGGGCCTGGGAGTTCGGCCTGTCGCGGGTCCTGGACGGGGTCGGGTCGTTCGTCCGGCGCGCCAGCTCGTAGACCGCCGGCCGCGCGGGGCTGGTCGCGGGCTGGGTGCTGGTCACAGGCGGGCGCTGGTCCTAGGCGGGGCGCGGAAGAGCCCTAGATCGCGGCCAGCAGCGGCAGCCGGACGGCGGGCGGCAGCGGCGCGACGTCGGGCCGGGCGCTGATCGACTGGATCTGCAGCGCCGCGAACCGGCGGGAGGCGGCGACCGCGGCCTTGCGGGACGAGGCCCGGATGCCGGAGTTGGCCATGATCAGCATGATCAGGTCGTCGAGCACGAAGTCGCGGCGCAGGCCGCCGGAGTCCTTCGCGCGCTGGATCAGTTCCGCCAGCGACCGCAGGGTGTGCGTGCGCTCGCGGGCGAAGTCGAGGGCCTTCGGGAACGCCGTGACGAACGCGGCGGTGAAGCCGCGGTCCAGGGCGTGCATCACGCAGACCTCCTCGATCACCGCGCCGAGCCCGTGCCACGGGTCGGGGTCGGCCAGGCCCTGTTCGACGATCCTCGAGCAGGTTGCCATCTGCTCGCCGAACGCCTCGGTGACCAGTGCCTCCTTGGTCGGGAAGCGCCGGTACAGCGTCGCGGGACCGACGCCGGCGCGCCGGGCGAGCTCCCGCATCGGGACGTCGATGCCGTGCTCCGCGAACGTCGCACGCGCCACCTGGAGGATGCGCTCGCGGTTGTCCCGCGCGTCGGACCGCAGCTCGCGTTCCGGGTAGGGCTCCAGGGCCTCGGGCGGCGCGGTCTCAAGGTGCTCGTTCATGACCTGGCGCTCGTTCATGACCTGGCGCTCGCTCATGACTCGACTCTCATTTCGCCGAAACGGACGGGGTGTTCCACTCGCGCGAAACATCATCGCACCCTGGCTGCCCGGGCTCCCGCCGTCGAGCTCGTGCTTTGAGCTCCCGCCTCGCGTTCCTGCTGCCGGCTCGCGGCCGGTACGCGGCTCCGGTCCCGGAAAACACGTCGCGGGGAGCCCTCGTCGTTGCGACACTCCTGCGATGCGGATCAACAGGGTGCAGCCGGACGGGCTGCACGCGACGCCCGGTTACCACCACGTGACGATCGTCGAGGCGGGTCGGACCGCTCACCTGGCGGGCCAGTGTCCGCTCGACGCGTCCGGTGCCCTCGTCGGGGCCGACGACCCGCTGGCGCAGGCGGACCAGGTCGCCGCCAACGCCCTCCTGGCGCTCGCCGCCGTCGGCGCCGCCCCGCAGGACGTCGTCCGCTCCGTCGTCTACGTCGCGAGCGACGACCGCGCCGTGCTCTCGGCGGTCTGGCACCGGTTGGACGCCGGGCCGCTCGCCGAGGCGTTCACCACCGCGAGCACCCTCCTGGGCGTCACGGTGCTCGGCTTCGCCGGCCAGCTCGTCGAGGTCGACCTGACGGCGGCGCTCCCCGACTGACTTCGCACGAGCGGAACCTGGGCAGGCACCCCCGGGGCGAACAGCGCCCGACGGACCATGCATCTGCTGCCAGGTCCGGCATCAGGCTGGCAGCAGGTGCATGGTCGTCCAGGCGCCGCCGCACCAGCGGGCGCGGGCCGCAACCGGGCCGCCCGGCGCCGAACGGCCCGGCCGACGCCGCCCGGCCCTGCCCACCGTCAGTTCTGCAGCAGCACCTTGATCGCCCGGCGCTCGTCCATGGCGCGGTAGGCCTCCGCGACCTCCGACAGCGGGAGGGTCAGGTCGAAGACCTTGCCCGGGTCGATCTCGCGCTTCCACACCAGGTCCAGCAGGTGCGGCAGGTAGGCGCGGACGGGCGCGATGCCGCCGTGGATGCCCTTGTTGCCCCAGAACAGCGTGTCGGTGGGCAGGTCGCCGTGCGGCACGCCGACCAGGCCGATCATGCCGCCCGGCCGCACCAGCTCGACCGACTGGGCCCGGGCCTCGGCGGTGCCGACGCACTCCAGGACCGCGTCCGCGCCGATGCCCTCGGTCAGCTCCAGCACCTTGGCGAGGCCCTCCTCGCCGCGCTCGGCGATGATGTGGGTCGCGCCGAACTCCTGCGCCACCTTCTGGCGGGACTCGTGCCGGCTCATGGCGATGATCGTGGTGGCGCCGAGCTGGGCCGCGGCCAGGACGCCGCTCAGCCCGACGGCGCCGTCGCCCACCACCACGACGCTCGACCCCGGCCCGACCCCGGCCGAGACGGCCGCGTGCCAGCCGGTGCACATCACGTCCGACAGGCTCAGCAGGCTCGGGATCAGGTCGGCGTCCGGCTCGCCGGGGGTGGCGAGCAGGGTGCCGTCCGCGTTCGGGATGCGGATCTTCTCGGCCTGGCAGCCGTCGTAGCCGCCGCCGTGCAGGCAGTTGGCCTGCATGCCCTTGCGGCACACCGCGCAGGTGTTGTCGCTGTGCAGGAACCCGCCGACCACGAAGTCGCCGGGCTTGACGGTGGTGACGTCGGCGCCGACCTGCTCGACGACGCCGACGTACTCGTGGCCGATCGGCGTGGGCCGCTTGACCTCGGAGATCCCGCGGTAGCGCCACAGGTCCGAGCCGCACACGCAGGCGGCGACGGTCCGGATGACGGCGTCGGTGGGTTCGACGACGACGGGGTCCGTCCGCTCCTCGAAGCGGACGTCCCCGGCTCCATGAATGATTGCTCCTCGCATGCCCCCATTCAACACGCGCCGGGCGGATGAGGGGGTGTCTGTCGTTACCTCCCGGCCCGCCGCGCCGTCGTCGGGCCGGGAGACGCGTCGGGCCGGGAGGCGCGTCGGGCCGGGAGGCGACCGCCCGGGCGCGCCGCGGTCAGCCGCGCGCGGCGCGGACGGCGTCGGCCAGCGGGGTGGCGGGGCGGCCCAGGAGGCGGTCCAGGTCGTCGCTGTCGGTCTGCAGGTCGCCGGCCGCGATCGACGCGTCGATCCCGGCGACGAAGCCCGCGGTCCCGGCGTCGAGACCCGCCTGCTGCAGGTCGGCGGCGAAGGCCTCGACCGTCAGGTCGCGGTAGGCGACCGGCGCACCGGTGGCGTCGGCGATCGTCGCGGCGAGCTCGGTGAACGTGAACGCGGGTCCGCCGAGCTCGTGGACGACGACGGGCGCGGCGGCGCCGGCAGCAGAGCCGTCAGCAGAGCCGGCGGCGGCGTCGTCGGCGAGCAGGGCGGCGGCCGCCGCGCCGGCGTAGTCGGCGCGGGGCGCGGCGGAGACCTTGCCGTCGCCCGAGGCCCCGACGATCTCGCCGCGCTCGACGAACTCGCCGATCCGCGCGGTGTAGTTCTCGGTGTACCAGCCGTTGCGCAGCAGGGTCACGGGCAGGCCCGACGCGCGCAGCACCTGCTCGGTGGCCTGGTGCTCCCCGGCGAGCGGGTTGGTGGTGTCGTCCGCGTTGAGGATGCTGGTGTAGGCGATGCGCTCGACGCCGGCGGCCTTCGCGGCGTCGATCACCGCGGTGTGCTGCGGCACGCGCGCGCCGGGCTCGCTGCCGGAGACGAGCAGCAGCCGCTGCACGCCGACCAGCGCCGTGGCCAGGGTCTCCGGACGGTCGTAGTCGCCCTCGCGGACCTGTGCGCCGAGCTCGGCGAGGTCGGCGGCCTTCTCGGGGGTGCGGGCGATGGCGACGACGTCGGCGGCGGGGACGCCGCGGGACAGCAGCTCCTGCACGACGAGGCGGCCCAGGTGTCCGGTGGCTCCGGTGACGGCGTAGGTGGTCATGTGGTCTCTCCAGGTTTCGGCGTGGTTCCGGCACGGTGGCAGTTGCCGGTGGATAGCACTAACGAATCGAAAGTACACCACATTCCGATTGCGCGCGGTATCCTCGTGTCGTGAGCCTCACCGACCTGGAACCCGCCGACCTGCCGGGCGACGCCCCGACCGGGCCGCCGCAGGAGCTGGTGACCGACGTCTTCGCCCGGGGCTGCACGTCGCGGGCCGCCTTCGAGGTGGTCACGTCCAAGTGGGCCTCGCTCGCGCTGCTCGCGCTGGGGGAGGGCAGCTACCGGTTCAACGCGCTGCGCCGCCGCGTCGAGGGGGTCAGCGAGAAGATGCTGTCCCAGACGCTGCAGGCCCTGGAGCGGGACGGCATGGTCACGCGCGACGTCGTCACCACCATCCCGCCGCGCGTGGAGTACGGGCTGACGCCGCTGGGGGAGCAGGTCGCGCAGCGCCTGCGCGCGCTGGCCGACCTGCTGGAGGCCACCGCGGCGGGCCGGGACGTCGCGCCCGCCGACGAGCGGGACGCCGACCCTGCCGCTCGCTGACCCCGCTCGCTGACCCTGCCGCTCGCTGACCCCGGGGCTGGCTCGGTCCGCCGACTCCCTACTGGATGCGCGAGACGTGGTAGTGGCTGATCAGCCAGCGGTCCTCGTCGCGCACCGCCACGACGGTGAGGTAGACGTTCACCGGTCCGCCGGGGCGGTGGAACGCGACCGCGGCGTAGCCGAGGGCCGCGTCGTCGCCCAGGGCGCTGGTGCGGATCAGGGTGTACTCGGCAGTCAGGCCCACGGGCTGCTTGCCGTAGTACGCCGAGACGGCGTCCCGCCCGAACGACGGTTCGGGGTCGAAGCCCTGGAACAGGGCGTCCGGCGTGAATTGCGCGGCGATGTGCGCCAGGTCGCGGCGGCGGATGCCGTCGGACCAGCGGTCGAGCAGCGCGGAGATCACCGCGGCGGCGTCGTCCTGGCTGAGGGTGTCCTGGCTGGTTCCTGCCTGGCTCGTGTCGTCGTGCTGGACCATGATCCTTCTCCTTGTCCCGGTCCTTGGCGGCCGGTCGAGCTGCGTGGCCGGGATGCCCGGCCGAGCGTGGGGCGGCCCGGGTGGGCCGCCCCGGACGGGTCAGTGGCCCGCGATCTGCCCGCCGTCGACGTGCAGGAACTCGCCCGTCACGAAGGGTGACTGCTCCAGGTAGAGGACGCCGCGGGCGACGTCGTCGATCTCGCCCATGCGCCCCAGCGGGTGCAGGCCCGCGAGGGTCTCGTGGGTCTCCTCCGGGTGCATCGGGGTCTTGATGACGCCGGGGGAGACGGCGTTGAAGCGGATGTTCTCGGCCGCGTACTCGATGGCCAGGGCACGCGTGGCCGAGGCGATCCCGCCCTTGGTCACGGACGCGAGCGCGGACGGGAACACCGACAGCGGGCTCTCGACAAGGGTCGTGGTGATGCTCACCACGTGGCCGCCGCCGGCCGCCTGCATCAGGGGGATCGCCCGCTGCGTGAGGTGGAAGAAGCCGGCGACGTTGATGCTGACCATGGCCTCGAGGTCCGCGGCGGTGTAGTCGGTGAACCGCTTGGCGATGAACACGCCCGCGTTGTTCACGACCGTGTCGACGCGGCCGAAGCGCTCGACGGCGGTCTTGATGATCCGGTCCGCGGTCGCGGGGTCGGAGATGTCTCCGCTGACGACGGCGAGGTCGTCGGCCTCGTCCCGGTCGATGGAGCGCGAGTTGGCGACGACGGCGTACCCGAGCTGGCGGTACGCGTCGACGAGGCCGGCGCCGATGCCCTGGGAGGCTCCGGTGATGACGGCAACCTTGCGAGTGCTCATGGTCTTCTTCCTTGGTAGACGGTCGGTCAACTACTGGGGTTCCCATTTATAGTTGACCGGTCGTATGCTGTCAACATGCCGAGAAGCTCAGATGGTCGTGAACGCCTTATCGAAGCGGGCGTGGAACTGTTCTCCCAGCGCCCCTACGGTTCGATCGGCGTCGCGGAGCTGTGCACGCGCGCCGGCGTGAACAAGGGGTCGTTCTACTACTTCTTCCCGTCCAAGGAGGCGCTGGCCCTGGCCGTGATCGACCGGCACTGGACCTGGCAGAAGGGCGTGTGGACCGGGATCCTCGACGGCCCCGGCACCCTGCTCGAGCGGCTGCGCGGCCTGTTCGACGCCACCGCGCAGATGCAGGTCGACGCCCTGACCGGCACCGGCTGGGTCGCGGGCTGCCTGTTCGGCAACCTCGCCCTGGAGGTCAGCTCCCAGAACGAGCCGGTGCGGCTGCGCCTGCAGGAGATCTTCGACGAGCAGATCGAGATGATCTCGGCGCGGCTCGCCGCGGCCGTCGACTCCGGGGACGTGCAGCCCCTGGCCGACGGCGTCGACGCCGCCGCCAAGGCGATCGTCGCCCAGCTCGAGGGGCTCGTGCTCTTCGCCAAGGTGTTCAACGACCCGTCGCAGCTCGACGCGCTCTGGCGGAACAGCCTGGCGCTCCTGGGCCTGACGACCCCGGCCGCCGCCTGACGCCCTCGCCCGCCGCCCCCGTCCCGCCGGCCTCGTTGAGTGCTGGGTATTTGCTCCTCTGGCACACGGAAAAGAGCAAATACCCAGCACTCAACGGTTACGGGGTTGGGGTGTCTGCCAGGTCTATGGCCCACGTCTGCCGGATCAGCGCGCGGCCCGACTCGGTCACGTCCAGGCCTCGGCCCGAACGGTGCCGGGTCACCCAGCCGGCGTCGAGAAACCGCGAGCCGACGGCGGAGCCGAGCGCCCCGGCCAGGTGCGGCCGGCGCTCCGTCCAGTCGAGGCAGGCCCGCGTGGTCGGACGCCGCGCGGCGACGGCGCCGTCGACGTCCACCCCGAGCTCGCCCAGCCCGACCGCGCCCGCGTCGGTCAGGGTCAGCTCGTCGCGGCCGGCGAGCCAGCCGGACCGCACCCAGGCGTCCGTCAGGCCGGTGCCCAGGCGCCCGGCGAGATGGTCGTAGCAGAACCGCGCGGCGGCCAGGTACTCGGCCCGGCGGCTGCGGCGGTAGCCCGAGACGGGCGCGGCGTCGGCCAGCACGCCGAGGGACTCCAGCGCCACGGCGACGTCCTGTCCCGCCAGGGCGTAGTAGCGGTGCCGCCCCTGCGTCCGTGCGGTGACGAGGCCGGCGTCGACCAGGACGGCGAGGTGCTCCGAGGCCGTCGAGGGGCTCACGCCGGCCGCCGTCGCCAGCTCGCCCGCCGGACGGCGGGTGCCGTCCAGGAGCAGGTTGAGGAACACGGAGCGCGCCGGCGTGGACAGCGCCCGGCCCACCACGGTGAAGTCTCGGTCCCGGGTCATCGCCCGACGGTACGGCGGGGACATTTCGGCGTCCACCGAAGGGTTTCCGACCTACCGTCCCGGCATGAGCCAGCCACGGACCGCCCTGCCCCCGCCCCTTGAGACCCAGCCACGGACCGCCCCGCCGTCCCATCCCTACGCCACCCGCCTGCACTGGGCCGGCTCCACCGGCGGCGGCCTCCGCTCCTACTCCCGCGACCACGTCGCGACTGCCGCACCCGCCACCCCGGTCGTCGAGCTGAGCGCCGACTCCGCATTCCGGGGGGACCCCGACCGGCTCAACCCGGAGCAGCTCGTGGTGATGGCGGCGTCGTCGTGCCAGATGCTCTCCTTTCTCGGCGCCGCCGCCCGCGCCGGGGTGGACGTGCTCGCCTACGACGACGCGGCAACCAGCCACCTCGACCTGACCGCCACGCCCCAGCGCCTCGGGACGATCCGCCTCGCCGTGACCGTCCGCGTGGCCGCCGGCACCGACGAGGCGCTGGTGCAGGAGCTCGCCGAGCAGGCGCACCACGCCTGCTACGTGGCCGCCTCCCTGGCCGTCCCCGTCGAGGTCGCCCTGACGGTCCTGTTCGGAGCGGTGACGGTCGGATGAGCACCCACCTGCGGGACCTGGAGGTCCGCCTGCCCGACCGGCCCGGGGCGCTCGCCGACCTGGGCGAGGCCCTCGGCGCGGCGGGCGTCAGCCTGGAGGGCGGCGGCGTCTTCACGGTGGACGACGTCGCCGTGGCCCACTACCTGGTGCACGACGGCGCCCGCGCGCTGCGCGCCGTCACGGCCGCGGGGCTCGGACCGGCGGTGGTGCGCGACGTCGTCCTGACCCGGCTCGACCAGGAGACACCGGGTCAGCTCGGCACCCTCGCCCGGCGGCTGGGCGACGCCCGCGTCAACGTGCTGGTCCAGTACAGCGACCACGTGGGCAACCTGGTGCTGCTGGTCGCGGACGACGACCTGGCGTCCTGCCGGGAGGTCGTCGCGGCGTGGGGCCGACGCCGTCCGGCGGCGTCCGGGACGTAACACGACCGCGGGTGCCGCAACAGGCGCCGGGGTCCGGCCGCGCGCTGCGGGGCCGGTGCCCAACTCCCCTTTGAGGCCCGGGTTTCTCCTCTTTGGGGCAGCCCAAAGAGGGGAAAACCAGGACTCCAAAGGGGGGACGGCCGGGCTGTCTCTTCTCCCCATCTCCCAGCCCCCGAGACCACCTTCTCTCTGGTGT
>NZ_JBHWLR010000036.1:0-28061 GCF_042731755.1 Promicromonospora sp. NPDC059942 | reverse complement strand
GTCGCACTCTGAGCCCTCAGAGTGCGACCACACCTACGTTCGACGGCCTGTCGGCGACCCGGCCGGTGCCGGCGCGCACCGCGGGGCGACGGGCGAGGGGGGCCGCCAGGGGGATAGGGTGATCGACGTCCCCCGGCAGCCAGCGGCGCCGGACATCTGCGAACCTTCAGGCAGGAGCTTGCGCATGACCCTCGGCGACATCGGAGACGTGGCGGGACTGATCGCGGCGATCGCGTTCGTGCTCCTCGTGGGCTTTCTCGCCGTCCCGTTGTGGAAGCTGGGCAAGCTCCTGGACGAGGCGCGGCTGAGCGTCCGTGACGTCACCGAGCACTCGGTGCCGATCCTGGACGAGGCCGCGAGCACCGTCGCCTCCGCGAACACGCAGCTCGTCAAGGTCGACACGATCACCACGTCCGCGGCGTCGGTCAGCGAGAACGTCTCCGCGCTGACAGGCCTGTACGCGGCGACGCTGGGCAAGCCGCTGGTCAAGGTCGCGGCGTTCTCCTACGGCGTGCGGCAGGCCTTCGGCCAGGCCAAGGGCGGCGGCGGCCGGCACACCGGCGGCGACGCGAGCACCGGCAGTGACAAGAGCGCGAGCACCGGCGCGAGCGGGGCCGGCGCATGATCCGCCGCCTGTTCTGGGTCGGCGTGGGCGTGGCCGTCACCGTCGTCGTGATCCACAAGGGCCGCCAGGTCGTCGCGCGGTACACGCCCGAGGCCGTCAGCGAGCGCGCGGCGGCCGCCGTGGACGACGCCGGCGTCCGGCTGAACCAGATGGCGCGCACGTTCCGCTCGGAGTTCACGACGGCGCGCGCCGAGCGCGAGGCGGAGCTGATGGCGTCCCTGCGCGGCGAGCTGCAGCGCCACCAGCGGTAGCGGGACCCCGCCGGATCTTTCAGTTTCCGTCTGCCGCGCTACCAGCGGCAGAATAGGCACGTGCCCGGACGCGCGTCGCGCACCAGAACTTGTGCACCCTCCGGCGCGGCCCACCAGCACGACCCTCCAGTACGACCCACCAGTACGACCGAGAAGAAGGACCACTGACCTCATGCGCACCGCCGAGATCCGCAAGCGTTGGCTCGACTACTTCGAAGCTCAGGGCCACGCGGTGGTGCCGTCGGCGTCGCTGATCTCGCCGGACCCGTCGACGCTGTTCACCATCGCGGGCATGGTGCCGTTCATCCCGTACATGACGGCCCAGCAGACCCCGCCGTGGACGCGCGCCACGAGCGTGCAGAAGTGCGTGCGCACGCTCGACATCGACGACGTCGGCAAGACCACGCGGCACGGCACGTTCTTCCAGATGAACGGCAACTTCTCGTTCGGCGACTACTTCAAGGCCGACGCCATCCGGTTCGCCTGGGACTTTCTGACGGGCTCCCTGGAGGACGGCAAGCTGGGCATCGACCCCGACAAGCTGTGGGTCACCGTCTACTACGAGGACGACGAGGCCCGCCAGCTCTGGAAGGACATCGTCGGCCTGCCCGACGAGCGCATCCAGGGCCTCGGCAAGAAGGACAACTACTGGTCCACCGGCCAGCCCGGCCCGGCCGGCCCGTGCTCGGAGATCTTCTACGACCGCGGTGCCGCCTACGGCCCCGACGGCGGCCCGCTGATCGACGAGGGCGGCGACCGCTTCGTCGAGATCTGGAACCTCGTGTTCATGCAGTACGCCATCGACGACGTGAAGTCCAAGGAGGACTTCCGCATCGTCGGCGAGCTGGCCAAGAAGAACATCGACACCGGCATGGGTCTCGAGCGTGTTGCCTTCCTGCTGCAGGGCAAGGACAACATGTACGAGATCGACGAGGTCTTCCCCGTCATCGAGGCCGCCGAGAAGCTGAGCGGCAAGAAGTACGGCGAGAACCACGAGGACGACGTGCGGATGCGCGTCGTGGCCGACCACGTCCGCTCGGCCCTGATGATCATCGGCGACGGCGTGCGCCCCTCGAACGAGGGCCGCGGCTACGTGCTGCGCCGGCTGCTGCGCCGCTCCGTGCGTGCGATGCGCCTGCTCGGCGTCGACGGCGTGGCCCTGCCGTCGCTGCTGCCGGTCTCGAAGGACGCCATGGCCCCCTCCTACCCGGAGCTGGGCACCAACTTCGAGCAGATCTCGGCCGTCGCCTACGCCGAGGAGGAGGCCTTCCGGCGCACCCTCGTGTCCGGCACCGGCATCCTCGACAACGCCGTCGCCAACCTGAAGAAGCAGGGCGGCGACCACCTGGTGCTGCCGGGCGACGCCGCCTTCCAGCTGCACGACACCTACGGCTTCCCGATCGACCTCACCCTCGAGATGGCCGCCGAGCAGGGCGTGCAGGTGGACGAGCAGGCCTTCCGCTCGCTCATGCAGGAGCAGCGCACCCGCGCCCGCGCCGACGCGCTGGCCAAGCGCACCGGCGGGGCCGACGTCGCCGCCTACGAGGCCCTGGAGAAGGAGCTCACCGCTCCCGTCGAGTTCCTCGGGTACACGCAGACGGACGCCTCCGTGCGCGTGGCCGGCCTGCTGACCGGCGGCGTGCCGGCCCCGGCCGTCACGGCCCCGGCCGAGATCGAGGTCGTGCTGGACCGCACGCCGTTCTACGCCGAGGCCGGTGGCCAGCTCGCCGACCACGGCACCATCGTGCTCGACGGCGGCGCCACCATCGAGGTGGACGACGTGCAGCGCCCCATCAAGGGCCTGAACGTGCACCGTGGCCGCCTGATCGAGGGCACGGTGGCGCTCGGCGACCCGGGCACCGCCCAGATCGACACGTCCCGCCGCAAGGCCATCAGCCGGGCCCACTCGGCCACGCACATGATCCACAAGGCCCTGCACGAGCTCGTCGGCCCGGACCGCACCCAGGCCGGCTCGGAGAACGCGCCGAGCCGCATCCGGTTCGACTTCCGTTCGCCGTCCGCCGTCTCGGCGTCCGCCCTGACGGAGATCGAGGAGCGCGTCAACGTGCGCCTCGCCGACAACCTCGACGTGACAGACGAGCTGATGCCGATCGCGAAGGCCCGCGAGGCCGGCGCCATGGCGCTGTTCGGCGAGAAGTACGGCGACGTCGTGCGCGTGGTCTCGATCGGCGACGACTGGTCGCGCGAGCTGTGCGCCGGCACGCACGTCAAGCAGACCGGCCAGCTCGGCCGGGTCACGCTGCTGGGCGAGTCGTCCATCGGCTCCGGCGTGCGCCGGGTCGACGCCCTGGTGGGTGACGGCGCCTACGGCTTCCAGGCCAAGGAGCACGCCCTGGTGGGCCAGCTCACCGGCCTGCTCAACACGCGCCCCGAGGACCTGCACGAGCGGGTCGGCTCGCTCGTGACGCGACTGAAGGAGGCCGAGAAGGAGCTCGCCACGCTGCGGCAGGGCCAGCTCCTGGCCGTCGCCGGCAAGCTCGCCGCCGAGGCCCCGCGCGTCGGCGACGTCCGCGTCGTCACGCACGACGCCGGCGAGGCCCAGGCCGACGACCTGCGCGCCCTCGTGCTCGACGTGCGCGGCCGCCTCGGCGAGGCCGAGCCCGTCGTGGCCGCCGCCGGCGGCGTGTCGGGCGGCCGTCCCGTCGTGGTGGTCGTGACCAACGCCGCCGCCCGTGCGGCCGGCTACAAGGCCGGCGACCTGGTGCGCACCGCCGCCCAGACCCTCGGCGGTGGCGGCGGCGGCAAGCCGGACATGGCCCAGGGCGGCGGCACCGACCCCGCCAAGCTGGGCGAGGCCCTGGCGGGCATCGCCGAGGGCGTGCGCCTGGCCGCCGTGGGCGCCTGACGTCGTGACGGACACCGGGACCGAGCCGGGCCTCCCACGGGGGGCCCGGCTCGGGGTCGACGTCGGCATGGCCCGGATCGGGCTGGCCGCGAGCGACCCGGACGGACTGGTCGCCACGCCCGTGGAGACCGTGCCGAGGGTGCTGGAGGGCTCGGGAAAGCAGGGAGCACCGAGCGCGAAGCAGGGGGCGCGGAGCGCAGGGGGCACCACGGCCGACGTCACGCGGATCGTGGACGAGGCGGTGGAGCGGTTCGCCGCCGTCGTCTACGTGGGGCTGCCCCGGCACCTGTCCGGCAAGGAGGGCGCGGCCACCGCCGACGCCCGCAAGTTCGCGGCCCGGTTGACCGTCGCGCTGGCCGCGGCCGGCGAGCGCGCCGAGGTGCGTCTGGTGGACGAGCGGATGACTACCGTGTCGGCGCACCAGGCGCTCCACGCGGCCGGCAGAAAATCCAAGAAGCACAGGTCCGTGATCGATCAGGCCGCAGCCGTTATCATTCTGCAATCTGCACTAGACGCGGAGCGGGCGAAGGGGGAGCGCGCCGGCGAGCTCGTCGAGGTGCGGACCGTGCACGACACGCACGAATGAACCCAGCGCCACCCCCAAGGACACCCCCCGACGAAGGACAGTGAGTCTCCGGTGACGGACCTCTTCACGGCGCCCCCGCGCTCCCAGGCAGATCCCTCGTTCCCCGGGCCGAGATCAGGCCGGAGGGCGCAGCGACGGCGTCGGCGCAACAAGCGCGGCCGCGCGGTGATCGTGCTGCTCGTGGCCCTCGTACTGGTGGGCGGGTCGGGCTACGCGATCTGGAGCAACCTCGACTCCCTGACGGGGCTGACCAACCCGCTGGAGTCCAAGGACTTCCCGGGTCCGGGCGGCGAGCAGGTCGACGTCGATATCCCCGACGGCGCGACGGGCACCGTCATGGGCCAGGAGCTGTACAAGGCCGGTGTGGTCGCCAGCGTGTCGGCGTTCACCACCGCCTTCGAGGCCAACCCGGACTCGATGTCGATCCGCCCCGGCACGCACGCCATGCTCGAGGAGATGCCCGCGCGGGACGCCGTCGCCCTGCTCGTGAAGAACGAGATGGTGGACCTCCAGCTCACCATCCCCGAGGGCTACACGGTGGACCAGATCGTCGAGCGCGCGGTGCAGGTCACCGGCCTGCCCGCCGAGGACTTCGAGGCCGCGCTGAAGAAGCCGGCCAAGTTCGGCCTGCCCAAGCAGGCCGGCGGCGACGCCGAGGGCTGGCTCTACGCCGGCACCTACGCGCTCAAGCCCGACAAGGACACCGCCGTCGGGCTGCTCACGGCGATGGTCGATCGCACCGAGCAGGCCCTGCGCAAGAAGGACGTCCCGGGCGGCGACTGGGAGGACGTGCTGACCAAGGCCTCGCTGGTGGAGCGGGAGGGCCTGCACGCGGAGGACAAGCCGAAGATCGCCCGCGCGATCGAGAACCGGCTCGAGGACGGCATGATCCTCCAGATCGACGCCGCGGTCGCCTACGGGGCGGGCAAGCCCGGCACCGAGCTGACCAAGGAGGACCTGCGCGACGAGAAGAACCCGTACAACACGTACGAGCACACGGGGCTGCCGCCGGGTCCGATCGCGAGCCCGGGGGAGACGGCGATCGACGCCGTGCTGCACCCGACGCCGGGCGACTGGAAGTACTGGATCACGGTCAACCTCGACACGGGCGAGACCAAGTTCTCGGAGACCTACGAGCAGCACCTCGCCTACCAGCAGGAGCTCCGCGACTGGCAGGCGGCCAACGGCTGAGGGTGACGAATCCCCGGAGTTGGCCGGGAATGTACGGATCGGGGTAGCGTTCGCGGCACCCGGCCCGTGATGCGATCGTGACGTGCGGTTGCAGTGTCGTGTTCCCGGTTGGTGACCAGCGTGGTTCGTCCAGTGATCCGCGCACCGTAGAGGATGGAGCGAGCGCGTGACCCAGGCCCTTCCGGGAGTGAATTATCAGGGGCCACCGAGGCACGCCAGCGGCTCGCGCGGTCGCCGGGGGGACCGCGACGGCAGCCATCGCCAGGGACGTCGGAGCGCCGGCCGTGGCGGACGCGGCCCGCTTCGCCGCCCGGTGCTGATCGCCGTCGTCGCCGCGGTGGTCGTCGTTGGCGGTCTGGGCGCGTGGACGGTGAAGAACGACGGCTACCTCTTCGGGATCGAGACGCCGCTCGCCGCCGCCGACTACGAGGGCACCGGCGGCGAGCCGGTGGCCGTCGACGTCCCCGAGGCGGCCAACGGCTACACGATCGGCGCGGAGCTCGAGGCGAAGGACGTCGTGGCGAGCGCCGAGGCGTTCGTCCGGGCGTTCAACGCCAACCCGGCCGCCGGCGGCATCCAGCCGGGCACGCACCAGATGAAGCTGCAGATGAGCGCGGAATCGGCGGTGGCGCTGCTCGCGGAGAACAAGGTCGACCGCGGCGGCCTGACCGTCGTCGAGGGCCACACCGTGTCGCAGATCAAGGACACGATGGTCGAGCAGGGCTGGCCCGAGGCGGACGTGGACGCGGCCCTCGCGGACCCGGCGGCGCTCGGCCTGCCCGCGGAGGCCGGGGGAGAGCTGGAGGGCTGGCTGGCAGCGAGCACGTACGACGCCAAGCCCGACACCGTGAGCGCGGCTGACGTGCTCAAGCAGATGGTCGCCCTGACCGTCAGTGAGCTCGAGGCGCTGAAGGTGCCGGAAGACCAGCGCAACGACCTGATCATCAAGGCGTCGCTGGTCGAGCGCGAGGCGCCGGACAAGTACCGGGGCGAGGTGGCGCGGGTCATCGACAACCGCCTCGCGGCGGGCGAGCCGCTCGGCCTGGACGCCATCGACTCCTACGGGCGCAAGAAGCCGTCGCACCTGATCACCTCCGAGGAGTTCCAGGACAAGTCGTTCCCGTACGCGTCGCGCGTGGTCGCGGGGCTGCCGCCGACGGCGATCGGCGCCCCCAGCAACGCGTCGCTCGAGGCGGTCATGAACCCGCCGGAGGGCGCCTGGCGGTGGTACGTGACCGTGAACCTGGAGACGCAGGAGACCAAGTTCACCGACAACTACGACGAGTTCCTTGCCTTCAAGGACGAGTACCAGGCCTGGGCAGCGGAGAACGGCTACTGACATGAGCACCACCCCCTCGCGCCGCGCCGCCGTGCTCGGCCACCCCGTCGCGCACTCCCTGTCCCCGGTGCTGCACACCGCGGCCTACCGGGCCTTGGGCCTGGACGGCTGGGACTACGGCGTGCACGACGTCACCGAGGACACTCTCGCGGGCTTCCTGGAGGACGCCGACGGCGACCCGGGGCGGTCCTGGGCCGGGCTGAGCCTGACCATGCCGCTCAAGCAGGCGGTCATTCCGCTGCTCGACCACGTCGAGCCGCTCGCCGAGGCGGTCGGCGCCGTGAACACGGTGCTGTTCACGACGGTCGGCGGCGCGGTCACCACGACCGGCACGAACACCGACGTGCACGGCATCGTCGCGGCGTTGCGCGAGGGGCTGGACGCGGGTGCTCGTCCGGTCGCCGAGGCCGTGGTCCTGGGCGGGGGAGCGACCGCGGCTTCGGCCCTGGCGGCCCTCGCCGAGCTGGGCTGCCCGTCGGCGCGGGTCTTCGTGCGCTCCCTGGACCGGATCGGCCCGCTGCGCGCGGCCGTGGCCCGGATGGGCGTGACCCCGTCGTTCGAGGTGTTCGACGACACGGCGACGACGTCGGCCCTGGTCACCGCGGACGCCGTCGTCTCCACGACGCCGAAGTACGCCGCCGACACCTGGGCGAAGCTGCTGACCGACGGCGACCGCGGCGCGGCGCCCCGCGGCGTCCTGCTCGACGTCGTCTACGACCCCCGGCCCACCGCCCTGCAGTCCGCGTGGACGGCGCTGGGCGCACGCGCCGTGGGCGGCGAGCGCATGCTGCTGCACCAGGCCGCCGAGCAGGTGCGCCTGATGACGGGACACATGGCGCCGCTGTCGGCCATGGACGAGGCCCTCCGCGCGGCCCTGGCCGTCCCGGCCTGACCTCGACGGGCTCCTGACATCGGGGGGCTTCGGCCTCTCGGGGACGACGTCATCCTCCCGGGAGGGTTACGGAGAGTGAGCATTGCTACCTCTCCGTTACCTCATCGGGAGCCACGTCTCTGCCCCGCGCGACACGCCGACGCCGGATCGTCGTGGCCGTCGGTGTGTCGCCCACCGGACCGGTGCGCCGACCCCGTCATGCGCGTGAAACAATCCGACCATGCTGCGTTGGTTGACATCGGGTGAGTCGCACGGTCCCGCTCTCGTGGGCATGATGGAGGGTCTGCCCGCCGGGGTGGAGCTCACGACGTCGGACATCCAGGGCGCCCTGGCGCGACGCCGCCTCGGCTACGGCCGCGGCGCCCGGATGAAGTTCGAGCAGGACCAGGTGCGGGTGCTCGGCGGGCTGCGCCACGGCCTCACGCAGGGCGGTCCGCTCGCGATCGAGATCGCCAACACGGAGTGGCCCAAGTGGACCGACGTCATGTCGGCCGACCCGGTGGCCGCCGAGGCGCTCCTGGTCGACGCCGGCACGGGCGACGAGCGCGAGGTGGCCCGCAACCGGCCGCTGACGCGCCCGCGTCCCGGGCACGCCGACCTCATCGGCATGCGCAAGTACGGCTTCGAGGACGCGCGGCCCGTGCTGGAGCGCGCCTCCGCGCGCGAGACCGCGGCCCGGGTGGCGCTCGGCGTGGCCGCCGCCAAGTTCCTCGAGCAGGCGCTCGGCATCCGCCTCGTCTCGCACGTGGTCGCCATCGGCGAGGCCGAGGCGCCCGACGACGCGGCGCTGCCGACCCCCGACGACGTCGCGGCGCTGGACGCCGACCCGGTGCGCTGCTTCGACGCGGCCTCCTCCAAGCTCATGGTCGAGGAGATCGACCTCGCCAAGAAGGACGGCGACACCCTCGGCGGCGTCGTCGAGGTGCTCGCCTACGGCGTGCCCTCCGGCCTGGGCACCTACGTGCAGGGCGACCGCCGGCTCGACGCACGGCTGGCCGCGGCCCTCATGGGCATCCAGGCGATCAAGGGCGTCGAGGTCGGCGACGGCTTCCGCACCGCGCGCCGTCGCGGCAGCGCCGCGCACGACGAGATCGTCCGCGGCACCGCTCCCGACGGCCGCCCCGGCATCGAGCGCACGACCAACCGTGCCGGCGGCATCGAGGGCGGCATGTCGAACGGCGAGATCGTGCGCGTGCGCGCCGCGATGAAGCCCATCTCGACCGTTCCTCGCGCGCTGCCGACCGTGGACACCGCCACGGGCGAGCCCGTCACGGCCCACCACCAGCGGTCCGACGTCTGCGCGGTGCCGCCCGCCGCCGTCGTCGCCGAGGCGATGGTGGCCCTCACCCTGGCCGAGGCCGCCGTCGAGAAGTTCGGCGGCGACTCCGTGGCCGAGGTGCGGCGCAACCTCGAGTCCTACGTGGCCGCCATCCCGGAGCTGCTGCAGTGACGCGCTCCGCCGACGCGACCCGCCCGGTCGCGGTCATGATCGGACCACCCGGCTCCGGCAAGTCGAAGGTGGGCCGCACGCTCGCGGCCGGCCTCGGCGTCACGATCCGCGACACCGACGCGGACATCGAGGAGAGCGCCGGCAAGCCCGTCAGCGAGATCTTCGTGGACGACGGCGAGCCCCACTTCCGCGAGCTGGAGTCGGCGGCCGTGCTCGCCGCGCTCGCGGAGCACGACGGCGTGGTGTCGCTCGGCGGCGGCGCCGTCATGAGCCTGGCCACGCAGGCTGCCCTGACTCGGTACGCGGCCGACGGCGGGCACGTCGTCTTCCTCGACGTGCCGCTGGCCGTCGCGGCCCAGCGGGTCGGCATGAACCAGGCCCGGCCGCTGCTGTTGGGCAACCCGCGCGCGCAGTGGCAGAAGCTGATGACCGAGCGGCGTCCCACGTACGAGCGCCTGGCGACGCTGACGATCGTGTCGAGCGACCGGCCCGGCGAGCAGGTCGCGGCGGAGATCATCGAGGCCCTCGGCCTGGAGCTGCGCGTGCCGGAGCTGATGGACCCGAAGCGGGCCGAGGAACACGCCCAGGAGAGCAAGAGCGAGGAGAACGTCCAGTGAGCACCGACAGCGCCCCCACCCGGATCACGGTCCGGGGAGACGCTCCCTACGACGTCGTCATCGGCCGCCACCTCCTGGGTGAGCTGCCGGGGCTGGTGGGCAAGGCCGCCAAGGTGATGGTGATCCACCCTGCCGCGCTGTCGGCGACGGCGGACGCGATCGCCGAGGACCTCAAGGCGGCGGGCTACGAGGCGTTCGTCGCGGAGGTGCCGGACGCCGAGTCGGCCAAGACGCCGCAGGTGGCCGCATTCCTCTGGGGTCTGCTCGGGCAGCTCGACTTCACGCGCTCGGACGCGATCGTCGGCGTCGGCGGGGGAGCGACCACCGACCTCGCCGGCTTCGTGGCGGCGACCTGGCTGCGCGGCATCCGCGTGGTGCACGTGCCGACCACGCTGCTCGCGATGGTCGACGCCGCCGTCGGCGGCAAGACGGGCATCAACACCGCCGAGGGCAAGAACCTCGTGGGCGCGTTCCACCCGCCGGCCGGGGTGCTGTGCGACCTCGCGGCGCTCGGCTCGCTGGACAAGTGGGACCTCGTCGCGGGCCTGGCCGAGGTCGTCAAGACCGGCTTCATCGCGGACCCGGTGATCCTCGACCTGGTCGAGGCGCACGTGGACGAGCTGCGCAACTGGGCGGGCGCCGACGCCACGGACGAGACCTGGGCCGTGATCGCCGAGCTCGTGGAGCGGTCCGTGCGGGTCAAGGCCGAGGTCGTGGGCGAGGACCTCAAGGAGGCCGGCCTGCGCGAGATCCTCAACTACGGGCACACGCTGGGCCACGCGATCGAGCTCGTCGAGCGCTACCAGTGGCGCCACGGCGCCGCGGTGAGCGTCGGCATGATCTTCGCCGCAGAGCTCGCCCGGATGGCCGGCAAGCTCCCCGACGACGTCGCCGACCGGCACCGCTCCATCCTGGACTCCCTCGGGCTCCCGGTGCACTACCGGGGCGACCGCTGGGACCAGCTGCTCGCCGCGATGCGACGGGACAAGAAGGCGCGCGGCGACCTGCTGCGGTTCGTGGTGCTGGACGACGTCGCCAAGCCGGTGCGGCTGGAGGGCCCCGACCCGACGCTGCTGGCCGCCGCGTACGCCGAGGTGGCCAAGGAGCCGCCGACGAGGGGCCCGGGCACCCCGGTCACGCTGACGCTGGGCTGAGCTCTCTCCTTCGAGGCCCGGGTTTCTTCGTTTTGAGCCTCCTCAAAGCGAAGAAACCCGGGCCTCAAAAACGTCTACTTTGCCAGCGCAAGGGGCTAAGCAGACATTAGCCTCGGTGCATGATCACCGATCCCGGCTTCCGGGCCGCGCGCAAGGCGGGCTCACCCCGCATGTTCGGGCTGCTCTTCCCGCTGGTGTTCCTGGGCTTACTGGTCTTCCTCGCGGACCCCTTCTCGTCCGACGACGGCTCCGGCCCGCCGACGGCGTTCCTCGTTGTCGCCGGCATCGCGGCCCTGATCGTGCTGTGGATCTTCGTCAAGGGGGTCCGGCGCTGGGCGCGCAACCGTGGCGCCTGGTCGCGAGCCGCGCGCGGCGCGGTGTCCCTGACCCTGAACGGCGAGGCCGTGGCCGCGCAGCGAAAGGTGTCCGGCCGGCCGATGCGGACGGTGGTGGTCGAGCACCGCGGGCACCAGCAGTACCTGCACCTGCTGTTCCCGCAGGACGCGCCGGTCGACACCATGGTTCCCGGTCGGGTGACGGTCGAGTTCTTCGCCGGCGACACCGTCGAGGGCCCGGCGCGCCTGCTGCTGGCCGACGGCCGGACGCTGTGGGCCTTCACCTCACAGCTCGGGACGCGGGCAGAGCCGAAGCCGCGGGCGACCAGGTCGTCCGACGCGAGGTCCGCCACGACGACCGGCACCGCGTCCGACGGGAGCGCGGCCCTGCTCGTGCCGGCGACGATCGTGCCGGCTGCGCCCGGCGACCGCGGACGGGGCGGCGACGGACCCGGTGACGGACCGGGCGACGGGCTTGGCGACGGGCTCGGTGGCGGGGTGCCGTCGCCGGATCCTTCGGCGAGCGCGGCGTGGTCGGGCGGCGACGGCTGGACCGGCGGCAGCTCCTGGGGCGGCGACTCGACCTGGACGGGCTCGGACGGCGGCGGTGGTGGCGGCGCCGGCCACGGTGGTGGCGGTGGTGACGGCGGTGGCTGGTTCGGCGGCGGTGACTCGGGCGGCTGGTCCGGGGGCGACTCCGGCGGCGGTGGCGGCGACTCGGGCGGCGGCGGTTCCTGAGGCGTACCGGGCCGGACGCCGCCGCTCCCGACGGCGGTGCTCACGCCGCGACTCCCGCCGCCGCTACTCCCGTCGTCCCTACTCCCAGAGCCCCCGTTCGACGAGCACGTCCTTGAGCAGGTCGGCGCGGTCGGTGATCAGGCCGTCCACGCCGTCGTCGATGAGCTGCCGCATCTCGTCCGGGTCGTCGACGGTCCAGACGTGCACCTTCTTGCCCAGGGCGTGCGCCGCGGCGATCGACGCCGGGTCCACGACCGTGATCGAGCCCTCGCGCACCGGGACCTGCAGCGCGTCGACGTCGCGCAGGGCCCGGCGGGACAGCGCCGGCACGTGGACGCGCACCCCGGTCAGGAAGCTCGCGATCTCCTTGCGTCCGGCCGACGTCGCGACGGGGCGGGACAGCTTGGTGAGCGTCGCGCGGCGTCGGGCCACCTCGAAGGAGGTGACGCACACGCGGTCCCACGCGGAGGTCCGCTCGATCGCCCGGGCGACCGGCCCGACGCTGGAGGAGTGCTTGACGTCGATGTTCACGCGCAGGTCGGGCCAGCCGCCCAGCAGGTCCTCCAGCAGCGGCACGGGTTCGACGCCGCCGATGCGGGCCTCGCTCACCTCGGACCACGGCAGCTGGGCGACCAGGCCCGTGCCGTCCGTGGTGCGGTCGAGCGACTCGTCGTGCAGCGCGACGGCGACGCCGTCCACCGTCCCGTGCGCGTCCGTCTCCACGTACCGGTAGCCGAGGTCGACGGCGGCGCCGAACGCCGCCAGGGAGTTCTCCAGCCCCTCGGTGCCGGCTGACGCGTGCGCGAACCCGCGGTGGGCGAGGGCCTGGAAGGGCCCCTCGAAGTAGGTCACTGGCTGTCCCTCACGAAATCGAACCTCACGAACTGCATCTCAGGCATCAATTCTCAGGCATCGATGCTGCTGTCGGTCCATTTCAACATGCCGTCGAGGTAGGCCTCGCGCGGCTCACGGGCCGACAGCGACAGGTCGTGCACGCCGCCCGGCACGACGAGCTCGGTGACGTCCAGCCCCAGGCCGGGCGCGAGCGCGGCCATCTGCCGGACGTCGAGCACGGTGTCCTGGGCGTCGAGCAGCGGGTTGTCCAGCGAGTCCGGCCCGGACGAGTCGGAGCGGGCGAGCAGCACGGGGCACGCGATCTCCAGCCCGGCGGCGACGCGCGCCTGCCCGCGCCGGATCGCGACGAACCACCCCACGCGGCCGGGCAGGCCCTCGGGACGCTTGAGGGTCGTGTCGAACTCCCAGCGCCCGCCGTTGGCGGCGAGCAGGTGCTCGGCGTACCGGGACGGGCCGTCGCTGATGATCGCGGTGCTCGCGAGCCGCCCCACCGTGTCGAGCACGCGGGTGCCGACGGTGCGCTGCCAGTGCGGCGCCCGCAGGTCGAGGAACGGTGAGTTCAGGACCAGCGCCTCCGGCCCGGCGTCGGCCCCCGCGGCGTTGCGGTGCGCGTGCGCCCACAGTGCGGCCGTCAGCCCGCCGGTCGAGTGGGCGTGCACCACGAGCGGCAGCCCTGGCTCCAGGCCGCGCACCGCCCGCGCGGCCGCCGCGATGTCGCTCGCCTGCTCGCGCAGGTCGAGCACGAAGTGCGGGATCTGGTCGGGCTGCAGGGACCGTCCGGCGGCCCGGAGGTCGACGGCGTAGAACGCGTGGCCGGCCGCGGTGAAGGTGCGGGCCAGGTGCTCCTGGAAGAAGTAGTCGTTGTAGCCGTGCACGTGGATCACGGCCGCGCGGGGCGCCGGCCGGTCGGCCGGGTACGGGTAGCGCACCAGGGTGGCCGGGCCGAGCGGGGCCTCCTGGAACGGCTCGCCGAGCAGGTGGTCGGTGCGCCAGTCGAGCGCGTCTTCCGGGGAACCAGGCACCTGGGGATCGTATGTCGAGGACGGCCCTTGTCGCAGGTCGCGGCTGGCACGCGCCTGGGTTTGCCCTGGTCAGGCCGGCCGCAGCCCCGCCAGCAGGATCTCCAGGAACGGCCCGCGGTCCGACGTCGCGCCCAGCCGCACCGCGTGCTCCATCCCGCACACCAGGTGCTCCACCTGCTCGGTGGTCAGGTCCGGCCGGACGACGCCGGCGGCGCGGGCCCGGACCAGGATCTGCTCGAAGCCCGTGAGGATCTCGTGCTTGGCCTCCCGCACCTCGTCGGACTCGTCCTCGGCGGACAGGAGCACGGGCTGCAGACCGCCCTCCTCGAGCTGGAGGTCGAGCGCCGAGCGCAGGAGGTTCGTGATCGCCGTGCGCGGGTCGGGCTCGCCGACGGCCTCCCGGGTCAGGACCCGCAGCCGTTCGAGCGTGTCGAGGGTCAGGGCCTCCACCAGGGCGTGCGTGGTGGGGAAGTGCCGGTAGACGGTGCCGACCCCCACGCCCGCCTCCCGGGCCAGGTCGTTGAGGCGGAGCGCGCCGGGGTCGTGGCGCCGGGCGACCTCGAGGATGCGCGCGCGGCTGCGGGCGGCGTCGGACCGGAGAGCGGGCATGGGGTGATCCTACCGCAGAAACGGATGGATGATCCGCTTCTGGTGCTACGCTCAAACGGATACATCATCCGTATGGGCGGTGGAAGTGATGTCGCCCTGCCCCGAACCACAAGAGAACCGAGGATCGACATGACCTGGGACCCCGCCCACCTTCCCGACCAGAGCGGCCGCACACACGTCGTGACCGGCGCCACCGCCGGCATCGGGTACTTCGCGGCCGAGCAGCTCGCCGCGGCCGGCGCGCACGTCGTGCTCGCCTCCCGTTCCGCGGGCAAGCTCGCGACCGCCGTCGCCTCGATCGAGCGGGAGGTGCCCGGCGCCCGCCTCGACACCGTCGTCGTGGACCTCGCCTCCCTGGCGTCCGTGTCCGACGCCGCCGCGCGGATCGCCGCCCTGCCCCGCGTGGACGGGCTGCTGCTCAACGGCGGGGCCATGGCCCTGAAGGGCAGTGCGACGACCGCCGACGGGCTGCCCCTGCTGCTCGGCACCCACGTCGTCGCGAACGCCGCGCTCCTGGCGGGCGTGCTCCCGGCGCTCGCGGCCACGGGGGAGCGGACCGGCACGCCGGCGCGGGTGGTGCACACCTCCACCGGGTTCGTCACGCAGTTCCCGGTGGCCGTCGACGACGTCCGCCGGGTGCCGCGCGTCGCCGTCGTCGCCTACACGAAGGCGAAGACGGTGACCGAGGTGCTCGCGTTCGAGCTGGCGCGCCGGCTGGAGGCCGCCGGAACGCCCGTCCTCTCGCTGGTCACCCGGCCGGGTGTGGGCGTGGACGCCCGGACACCCCACCGCGCCGGGATCCGCGACGCGACCACGCCCTACCGGCCCAACCCCTACACGCCCTGGGCCCAGGGCAAGGACGGCGCCGCCTGGTCGGCGGTGCGCGCCCTGACCGACCCGCAGGCACGCAACGGCGACTACTACGCGCCGGCCGGGCGCCTGCGCGGCATCCCGGTACGGGTGGACCCGACGGCCCGGACGGCGTCGCCGGAGGGTGACCTCGCGACTCGTGTCTGGGACCAGGTCGAGGAGCTCGCGGGGACGGCGCTGGGGATTCCCGCGGGGGCGGGCGAAAAGCAGAGCCAGGGGTAGGCACCCGCCGATAACGGCATTGACGATCAGGACCTCGCCGATACCGACCTCGCTGATACCGACCTCGCCGATAACGACATGGCAAGATGTCCGACATGCCTACTAACGGCGGGATCAATATCGGCCGGACGGTGCAGTCGGCGATCTACCGCGACGGGGTCTACGGCCGCCGGCCCGCCGTGCCCACCGACCCCGACGCGCTCGCCGCCGCCGCCCGCCGCCGCATGACCCGCACCGGCTGGTCCTACGTGGCAGGCGGCGCCGGCGCGCAGCGCACCGTGGCGGCCAACCGGGAGGCGTTCGGCCGGTACCGGATCGTGCCGCGCCAGATGGTCGACGTCGGACAACGGTCGCTCGCCACGACCCTGCTGGGCCGCGAGCTGCCCGCTCCCGTGCTGTTCGGGCCGGTCGGTGCCCTGGAGCTCGCCGTACAGCACCAGCGGGGCGGCCGGGCCGCCGCGCCGCGCAACGCCGAGCCCGCCCTGGCCCGCGCCGCCCGCGACCTCGGCCTGCCCGTCGTCATCTCGTCCCAGGCGTCCACCCCCATGGAGGACACGGCCGCCGCCCTCGGCGACAGCCCGCGCTGGTTCCAGCTCTACTGGTCGTCCGACGACGCCCTGGTCGAGTCCTTCGTCTCCCGCGCCGAGGCGAGCGGCTGCGAGGCGATCGTCGTCACCCTGGACACCCACGTGCTCGGCTGGCGCACCGCGGACCTCGACCTGGGCTACCTCCCGTTCGCCCGCGCCGAGGGCATCGCCCAGTACCTGAGCGACCCCGTGTTCCGCGCGCTCGTCGAGGCGCGGGTCCAGGCGTCGGCGGCGTCGTCGGAATCTGCGCCCGCCAACCGGCCCACCGTCGCCGCCGTCCGCTCGCTGTTGTCCATGGCGCGACACCACCCCGGCCCCACCCTGCGCAACCTGACCCAGCCCCACGCCCGCGCCGCCGTGGAGACCTTCCTGGAGGTGTTCTCCCGCTCGACCCTCACCTGGGCCGACCTCGCCCGGCTGCGCGAGCGCACCACCCTGCCGATCCTCGTCAAGGGCATCCAGCACCCCGACGACGCCCGCGCCGCCCTCGACCACGGCGCCGACGGAATCGTCGTGTCCAACCACGGCGGCCGGCAGATCGACAACGCCGTCGCCTCGATCGACGCCCTCGGGCCCGTGGTCGACGCCGTCCGCAAGTGGTCCGGGGCGTCCGGTTCGGAGACGGCCGGCTCTGTCCCCGGCTCCGTCCCCGTGCTCTTCGACTCCGGGGTCCGGACCGGGGCCGACGTCTTCACCGCGCTCGCACTCGGCGCCGACGCCGTCCTCCTGGGCCGCCCCTGGGTCTACGGCCTCGCGCTCGCCGGGGCCGACGGCGTCCGCGCCGTCGCCGAGCACGTGCTGGCCGAGCTCGACCTCACGATGGCGCTCGCGGGTGTCTCCGGGACGGACCAGATCGGCCGTCACAACCTGGCGCTCTGACCAGCGCGTCCGGCCAGCGCGTCCGGCCAGCGCGTCCGGCCAGCGCGTCCGGCCAGCGGGTCGGTATGAGATCGTGACCGCTCCAGCACCCACGATTCATGCGACGCGGGCAGACTGCGGCCATGACCGACGCCCTACCCGGACCCGACGCGCAGCCCTCCTCGGCGAGCGAGACACCGAAGCCCCCGAGGATGGGCCTGGAGCTGCAGGAAGGCGTGCGGATCCCGCGCCGCCAGGTGTTCTCCTGGGCGCTCTGGGACTGGGGCACCCAGCCGTTCAACACCGTGATCCTCACGTTCGTGTTCACCGCGGGCTACCTGATCTCGGCTTCGTTCCTCGACCCCGCCGTCGCGGCCCTCGGGGAGGACGACCCCGCGTACCAGCGCGGCCTCGCCGAGCTGACCAGCGGCCTGGGCCTGTGGACCACGCTGGCCGGCATCCTCGTCGCGGTGCTGGCCCCCGTGCTGGGGCAGCGCGCGGACGCCTCCGGACGCCGCAAGGCCTGGCTCGCCGGCGCCACCGCCGGGATGGTGCTGTGCATGCTCGCGCTGTGGTTCGTCGAGGCAGACCCGGTCTACTTCGTCTTCGGCGCGATCGTGATCGGCCTGGGCAGCGTGCTCAGCGAGATCGCGGGCGTGAACTACAACGCGATGATGGTGTCGGTCGCCACCCCCCGGACGGTCGGCAAGGTGTCCGGACTCGGCTGGGGCCTGGGCTACGTGGGCGGCATCCTCATGCTGCTCCTGGTCGTGATCGCCAACGGGGCCGACTGGTGGGGCATGCCCACCGACAACGGTCTCGCGTACCGGGTCATCGCGGTGGCCTGCGCCCTCTGGGCCCTGGCGTTCGTCTGGCCCATCTTCACGTTCGTGCCCGAGCTGCCGCCCACCAAGGGCCGGCCCGCCGTAGGGTTCTTCGCCAGCTACGGGGTCCTGTTCCGCGACATCAAGGGCCTGTGGCACACCGCCCGCCGGACCTTCTGGTTCCTGCTGGCCAGCGCCGTCTTCCGGGACGGCCTGAGCGGCGTCTTCGCGTTCGGCGCGATCATCGGCAGCGTCAGCTTCGGGTTCTCCTCCGACCAGGTGATCATCTTCGGCATCGCCGCGAACCTCGTGGCCGGCGTCAGCACCATCCTGATCGGCCGCCTCGACGACCGCTTCGGCCCCCGGTCGGTCATCCTCGCCACCCTCAGCGTCATCGTCGTCGCCGGCCTCGCCGTCGTCTTCCTGCGCGACCTCGGCCCGATCGTGTACTGGGTGGGCGGGCTCGTCCTGTCCGCGTGCGTCGGCCCGGCGCAGGCCGCCTCCCGGTCCTACCTCGCCCGCGTGACGCCCGCCGGCAAGGAGTCCGAGATCTTCGGCCTCTACGCCACCACCGGTCGCGCGACGTCGTGGATGTCGCACGGCCTGTGGACCATCCTCATCGCCGCCACCGGCGCGACCATCTGGGGCACCCTCGGGATCATCGCCGTGGTGCTCGTCGGGCTCGTGCTGATGTGGTTCGTGCAGGACGCGCCCGTCGCCGACGCCGGTACGCCCGCCCGTCCGACGGATGCGGCCCCGGACGCGACGCCGGACCCGACGGGCGTGGCCTAGCCAGGGTCTGCCGTCCGCCCGGCGAGACCCCGGGCGGACGGACCCTGGGCCGGCGGGGCCCCGTCCGCCCGTCCGCCTCGGGTCTAGCGGCCCTGGGCGGCGGCCTGTCGGGTCGCGGCCCGCGCGGCCAGCCCGCTCCTGAGGGCGGCCTGGAGCCGGTCGAGGTCCACGAGCGGCCCCAGGTGCCCGAGCTTGTCCGGGTTGATCACGCCGCGGATACCCGCGAGCAGACCGTCGGAGACCTCGAACGACCAGGTACCGATCAGGCCGCCGCCCACGACGTCGTCCGCCACGATGAGCAGACCCGGCTCGCCGCCCACGAGCGCCCGCTCGAAGTGGAGCGGCGCGCCCCGGCCGACGAAGGACGCCAGCATCCGGGCGACCGTCACGCGGCCCGCGACCGGCCGGGCGATCGACATGCCCTGCGGCACGTTCCCGCCGCCGTCGCCCGTGAGCACCACGTCCTCGGCCAGCAGCTCCAGGAACGAGTCCACCGCACCCTCCTCGCACGCGGCGAGGAACCGGGACACGAGCTCCTCGGCGCGGGCCCGGTCGCTCGCGGTGCGCGGCCTGAGGTTCGGGGTGCGGGGCGCGGGCTCGTCCTGCTCCGGGCGCTGGGGTGTCGGGGGCTGCTGTGGTGCGGGCTGCTGTGTGACGGGCTGTCGTGCTACGGACTGCTGTGTTACGGACTGCTGTGTCATGGGCTGCCGCGTCACGGGCTGCGGTGCTACCCGCTGCGCGATCCGCCGGCGGGCGCGCGATGCGAGCTGCCGGGCTGCCACCTCGCTGGTGCCGATCACGTCGGCGGCCTCGCTGTGCGGAAAGCCGAGCACGTCGTGCAGCAGGAACGCTGCCCGCTCGGTCGGGGTGAGGGTCTCCAGCAGCACCAGGAACGCGGTGGAGAGGTCGTCGGAGAGCTCGGCATGGCGCGCGACGTCGGGCGCCGGCGTGGCCATCGCGACCGGCAGCGACGGGACGGGACCGACCAGCGGCTCCGGGAGCCACTCGCCCACGTACTGCTCCCGCCGGACGCGCGCCGAACGCAGCACGTCGATGGCGATGCGGGTCGTCACCGTGGTGACGAACGCGTCCGGGTTGCGCACGTCAGGCGCCTGCGAGACACGCGTCAGCGCCTCCTGCACCACGTCCTCCGCCTCGGCCACGCTGCCCAGCATCCGGTAGGCGACCGCGAACGAGAGCGGACGCAGCCGGCCGAGCGCGGCGTCGTCCAGGAAGGTGCCGATGCCGGGAGCGGTGCGGGCGCCGGGAGCGGTGCCGGACGGCGTCGCGCCAGTTGTCGCACCGACTGTCGCAGCGGACGGCGAGGAGTTGGGCTCGGTCATACGGACATGCTCTCGCGTCATACCCCTCTGACGGGACAGGGGCGGCATACGTGACACTCCCGCGCGATCTTCGCCGGTCCGAAGGAGGTTCCTGAGGCCCGGTGAACGTGGGCCCGACAGTGTGGGGGACGGCAGGTGAGCCCTGCTCCCGCGGTGCGTACTCTGGCGCGCGTGAGAACAACTGCACTCGTCGTGCGTTTCCTGCTCGAGCTCGCGCTCGCCACGGGCGCGGGCTACGCCGCCTGGAACCTCGCCGACGGCGGATGGCGCCTCGCCGCCGTCGTCCTCGCGCCGGCCGCCGTGATCGCGCTCTGGGCGACGTTCCTCTCGCCGAAGGCACCCGTGGCGATCCCGGCCTGGGCACAGATCGGCATGGAGGCAGCCCTCTTCGGCGGCGTCGGATACCTGTGCTGGCGCGCGGGAGTCCCCGCCGCCGGGGTGACGCTCGCGGCCGTGTGGGCGGTCGACCGGCTGGTGCTGTGGTTGACCCGCGGGCGCCCGAGCGTCTTCGAGATCGAAGGCGGACCCGGGCCTCGCCCGGCGGCCTGAGGAGGCGGCCTGAGCCGGCGGCCGGGGTCTGGCTCCTTCGTGGGGGCTAGGGCTGCCGGCTGCCGGCTCCGGCCGTCGGCAGCGGGCGGCAGGCGACCGAGCGGCTCGGAGCGGGTGTCGGGCATGAGCGCTCCTCGCGCACCGAACCGGCGGTTCGGCGTCCGCTCGTCGCGTCCGCGCAGTGTGTCCGCTCAGCGTGAGCGCATGGCGTCTATCTCGTCGCGGCGGAACAGCACGAGGCGGTCCAGGACGTCGTCCGGCAGCGGCTGGTCCGGGGTGAACCGGACGGTGCCCTTCGACGTCGAGAAGCCGGTCAGGTCGGGGGCGAGCGCGTCGATCGCGGGCGGGCTGAACGGGTACAGGCCAATGTGCTTCGCCGTGGCGCGCGCCGAGACCAGCGGGCTGCCGCGGTAGCGGAGGGCGGCCATGCCGTAGCTCATGCCCTCCTCGGCGTCCGGCACGAGCTCGAGTGCCCGCGCCCGCACGTGCTCGACGGCGTCCTTGGCCGGCCCGTCCAGGCCCGCGATGTACTCGGTGAACTCGCCCATGAGCACAGCCTCGCGAGGTCCGGCGGTTTCCGCGAGAGCAGGGGTGTGTCGGACGGCGGACGCGCGGCCCTCGTCGTCGCCCGTCCGATGTGCGAAGAGTTATCCACAGATTTGAAGTGTGCCTCGCGATGCGTATGAATGTTCGAGACAATGGTGTCAGGTGAACGCGACGGGCGGGCGAGGGGGTGGCACGGGTGGACTCGAACAGCATGGTGTCCGGTGGTGTGTCACCGGCGGGTTCGTTGGAGGGTGTGCTGGCCCGGATCGAGACGGCGGTCGGCGAGCTGGCCGGCCTGGTCGCGCCGGGTGTGTTGGATGGTTGGGGCGCGCCGACGGTGGCGCGGTTGATGCAGGCGCATGCCCGGATCCGGCGGGTGACGGGCCGGTTGGATGGTGTGCGGTTCACGGTGCTGCCGCGGATCGAGGACGACGGGTCCTGGCGCAGTGGTGGCATGTCGCGCACGTTCGCTGGGTGGTTGCGGCTGCGTGAGGGCGTCTCGGCGGGCACGGCCCGCAAGGACGTGACCACCGCCCGGCGTCTCGCGCAGGCCTTGCCCGCGACACGGGAGGGTCTGGTGGCCGGCACGTTGGGTGTGGACCATGCCCGGGTGATGGCGGAGGTCGCGCCCACGAGCCAGACGCGCCAGGACGCGTTGGCGTGGTTGATCGAGACCCGCACGGGGCAGACCACGACGCCGGAGGCGTTCGTACAGACCGTCAGCGTCGACTTCCCCGACCCGGCCGATGACCCGGACGGTTCCCGCACCCGCGACCGGATCACGAAGGCGCTGGAGACAGCGATCGGTGAGGGGGCGCTGGTCACGGGCGAGGGTCTGGTCCTACGCGAGGCCGGGGTGCTCAACGCGGACCAGTTCCGGGTCGTCGCGCGCCGGTTCGCCACGATCACCGACCCGGACACGGACGACGTGGAGGACGACAAGGCCGCTGAGGGTGAGTTCCTGGACGTGTCCAAGACGCTGGGCGGGTTCCACGTGGCGGGGTTCTTGACCGACGAGCACGGCCTGCTGCTGACCACCGCGTTGAACGCCGTGACCGGCGCCCCGGCGGTGGGCGATGACCGGAGCCCGGGCCAGCGCCGTGCCCAGGGCCTGGCCGACATCGCCCACCTCGTGCTGGACACGAACCAGGCCTCGCCGGGTGCGTCGATCCCTCCGCACCTGAATGTCACGGTGTCCTTGTCGGAGCTGCTCACCCAGGTCACCCGCACCCGTGAGGGCCTGTGCCTGACCTGCGGACAGAACGTCCCGGGCCGGGCGGGCACGCCGAGCACGGGTGCGGGTCCGGTGATCGCTGCTGGGGCTGCTGGGGCTGCTGGTGGTGCGGCTGGGGTCAGCGGGTCGGTCGAGGGTCCTGGCGCTTCGTCATCGCCCGGTGCGCCAGGTGGTGCCCCCACCAGTGCGAGTCCTGATGCTGCGGGTGCTGGTGTGCCAGGTCCGGGTGTGTCGGGGTCGGGGTCGGGGTCGGGGTTGTTGGGTTCGGGTGGTGCGGTGTTCACGGAGTCGGGTGGCCGGGTGCCGGTGGGATTGTTGCGCCGGTTGGCGTGTGACAGTGCGGTCACCCGGGTGGTGTTCGGTGCGGATGGTGCGGTGCTGGATGTGGGGCGTGCGCAGCGCACGGTCACGGGCCAGATGCGGCGGGCGGTGATCGCACGCGATGGGCATTGTGTGTTCCCGGGCTGTGATCAGCCGCCGTCGCGGTGCGAGGTGCATCATGCGGTGACGCACTGGGCCCAGGGTGGTGGCACGTCGGTGGCCAACAGTGCGTTGCTGTGCTGGTTCCACCACCAGCTCGTCGACGCCCGCGGGATCGCCATGTCCTGGGCGGGCAAGCCCACGACCGTCAACACCTCGGGTGTGCTGGTGGAGACGGGGTGGGTCTTCACCGACGCGCGTGGTCACCGCATCCGCCTGCCCGAACCCATCGACCCACCCGCCGCATCACCAGCCACTGCCGCATGATGCCCGGGCCTGCACGGCCACGGCCGCTGTCACCAACAGCAGCCGTGGCCCGATCGCCCGCGCCGAAGGGCCAAGGCGCGTCGCCGACAGCCGACCTCGACACCGCCGAGGTCTTCGCCGACCCAAGACGTCGCCCACGAAGTCGTCGCCCACCAAGGCCTTGACCGCCGGTCGTCGCTCGCCAAGGTCTCGACCATGTAGTCCTCGCCCGCCGAGTCCTCGGCCTGCCTACGACCCGCTCCGCCCTGCTCTGCCCTGCTCCGCACTACGACCCGGTCCGCCCTACGCCGCTCCGCCCTACGCCGCTCCGCCCCACGACGCTCCGCCCTACGCCGCTCCGCCCTACTGTCCCGTGCTCAAGGCGCAACGGGCGGCACCACGACGCGGGTCCGCCCCGCGAGCGCGAGCGCGGCCGTCGCCAGCAGGCCCGTGAGTCCCAGCACGACGGCGTAGGCGGGCAGCCCTGCGATGTCGTACAGGGCCCAGAGCAGGGCGCCGGTCGCGGACGAAGCGATGGCGGCCGCGACGGCGTCGGCCACCTGGAGGGCGGACGACGCCGAGCCCTGCTCGTGCGGTGGCGCCAGCTCCAGCGTGAGGACCGACAGCGTCGGGTACACGAGCCCCATCCCGCTGCCCGAGAGCACCCAGAACGCCATCCCGACCGCGGCCGGCAGGTCCGGGAGCACGAGCATCGCCGCGCCGACCATCCCGAGGGCGAGCAGGCCGCCGCCGAGCCGTACGTACCCGGCGTGGCTCAGGCGCAGCAGGTTGCGCCCCCGCACCCAGGACGCCGCGGACCAGCCCAGCGCCCCGACCGTCAGGATCAGCCCGGCGCCGCCAGGGGTCAGGTGCCGCTCGTGCACCAGGAGCAGCGGCAGCAACACCTCGGCGCCCGTGAACGCCCCCGACACCAGTGCCCGCACCGACACGACGGCGGGCAGCCCGCGTCCCGCACGCAGCACGGACAGCGCCAGGCGGAGCGCGTGCCGCAGCGGTCGATCGGCGTGCCCGACGTCGGGCAAGCGCTCCGGCGAGGCGTTCTCGACGGCGCTGCTGTTCGTCAGGGCGCTTCCGTCGCCCGTGCCGTCGACGAGGGCGAGGTCGGCGCTGCCGCCGGCTCCTTCGGCCCGCGGGCCGAGGTCGAGGCCGCCGTGGTCCCGCGCGCTGTCGTGCGCTGCGACGCCGCCCTCGCCCGGTTCGTCGTCCGGCATCCGCTCGTCGTCCGGCATCCGCCCGTCGTCCGGCACCTGTCCGTCGCTCGGTGCACCTCCCGCGCCCTGTGCCGCCGTCAGCCCGGGCCGCATCAGGATCGCGGCCGGGACGGTGAGCGCGGCCGCGCCGAGGAAGACCCAGCGCCAGCCGAGATGGTCCACGACGAGACCGGCAAGCCCCGGCCCCACGATCGCGGGAACCACCCACGCGGCGGCGAACGCCGAGAAAACGGCCGGACGCCGCTCCGGCGCGAAGACGCGCGCCACCAGGACGTAGAGCGCCACACCGAAGAGCCCGCTGCCGACCCCCTGGACCGCGCGTCCGGCGATCAGCGCGCCCATCCCGGTGGCGGTTCCCGCGACCACCAGGCCGACCACGAAGAGCGCCACGCCGGTCCACATCGCCGGCGCCGGACCGGTGCGGTCGCACCAGCGTCCCGCCGTGAGCATGCCCACCACGCTGGTCGCGAAGACCACCGCGAAGGCGAACGTGTAGTGCCGCAGCCCGTCCAGGTCGACGGCGATGGTGGGCATCGCCGTCGCCACGGCTAGCGCCTCGAACGCCCCGAGTGAGCAGAGCGCGACCATCCCGATCAGGACGAGGCGCTGCGCCCCGGGGCTCAGGGTGCCCGGGCTCGGGGCGTCGGGGACCGAACCTGTCCGTTCGGTGGAGACCGCCGCGGTCACACCAGCACCACCTTTCCGGTGGTGCGGCGCTCCTCGAGCTCGCGGTGGGCGCGGGCGGCCTCCGCGAACGGCACGCGGTGCGTCGCCACCCGCCAGCGGCCCGACGCCGCGTTCGCCAGCGCGCGCTCCTGGTACGGCCGTTGGTCGCCCATCGGCGGAGCCTGCGGCCCGACGGCGTAGCGCACCTCGATCGGCGACTCGATCCGGCCGGCCTCCGCCCAGGACGTGTAGCGGTTGGCCGTCCCGGATGCCCAGCCGTACGCGACGAGCCGGCCGGGAGCGACGTCGTCGCCCGCCCTGCCGTTGGCTGCGCTGCTGCCGTCTGCACTGCTGCCGTCTGCACCGCCGCCGTCCGCACCGCCGCTGTCTACACCGCTGACCGATTCCCCGCCCGCGCTGCCGCCCGCACCACGCAGCAGGTCCGTGGCGGCCGTGCCGAGCTCGCCGCCCACGCCGTCGAGCACGAGGGTCGCGGGGGAGCCGCCGAGCGCCGCGCGGGCGGCGTCCGGCCAGCCGGGGGCGGAGTAGTCGACCAGGGCGAGCCGGTCCGTGTCGGGCAGCAGGTCTCGCAGGACCTGCAGCTTCGCGGCGCCGCCCGCGAGCGCGACGACGCGCGCCCCGGCGCGCAGCGCCTCCTGGGCGAAGAGCGTGCCGAGCCCGCCCGCGGCGCCCGTCACGACGACGACGTCGTCCGCCGTCACCGCGGCGAGGTCGAGGGTGTAGACGGCCATCCGGCCGGTGCCGATCATGGTGATCGCGTCCGCCGGGTCGAGCGGGGCGCCGTCCGCGCCGTCGGGCAGGGCGTGCAGCTTGTCCGCGCCGACGACGACGCGCCGGGCGTACCCACCGCCGTCGGGCACCGGCCCGAGGTGCGCCGCCACGTGCCGCCCGATCCACGAGGAGTCGACGCCGGAGCCGACGGCGGCCACGGTGCCCGCGATCTCGCGGCCCGGCACCGTCGGCAGACTGGGCAGCGGGAGCGGCGGTCCGGCCTCGCCGCGGCGGAGGCTGGTGTCCAGGAGGTGCACCCCGTGCGCGACGGCGTCCACGAGCACGTCGCCGGGGCCGGGCACGGGGTCCGGGACCTGCTCGAGCACGAGGACCTCGGGCGGTCCGAAGGAGTGGTGTCTGATCGCGTCCATGCGCACATCCTTTAACCTGAACCAAAGTTGAGGTCAACACCTGCCCGAGCTGCACTGCCCGAGCTGCACTGCCCGAGCTGCACTGCCCGAGCTGCACTGCCCGAGCTGCACTGCCCGAGCTGCACTGCCCGAGCTGCACTGCCCGAACCTCGCTGTCCGAACCTGCTGACCTGAGTTCCCGAGTTCTCGTGAGTCGTTGGAGGCCACGCATGGAAGCACCCAACCCCGCCGTCCCCTGGGATCGTGACGAGCTTACCGTCGGCGATCTCGCCGCCAGGAGCGGTGTCGCGGTGTCCGCGCTGCACTTCTACGAGCGCAAGGGCCTGATCACGAGCCGGCGGACGTCGGGCAACCAGCGGCGCTACCGGCGCGAGACGCTGCGCCGGGTCGCGTTCATCCGGGTGTCCCAGCGCGTCGGGATCCCGCTCGCCGACATCGGCGCGGCGCTCGACACCCTGCCGGGGGACCGGACGCCCACCGCGAAGGACTGGCGCCGCATCTCGCAGGCCTGGCACGACGACCTCGACGCGCGGATCGAGCAGCTCTCCCGGCTGCGTGACCACCTCACGGACTGCATCGGCTGCGGCTGCCTCTCGCTGCGCCGCTGCGCGCTGACCAACCCGCACGACGCCCTCGCCGAGGCCGGGCCCGGCCCGCGGACGCTCCTGGTGGACGGCCTGGAGCCCGACGGGGCGTGAGCGAGGGCGGGGGTGTCAGTGGCTCGGGGTAGCGTGCGCGACGCCGGACACCAGCAGTCAGTCGAAGGGGAAGCCGTGGGGACGTATTTCGAGTGGGTCGCCGACCTGGACGCGACCGAGGCCGAGGCCCGCGAACTGGGACAACGGGTCGTGGACGCGCTCGTCGCGCGCGGTGTCCTGTTGCCGGAGGTGTCCCCGGCCGCGGCGCTCGGCGGTGACGGACACCCGCCAGGCAAGGCGTGGGCGGACACCCTCGCCGGGTCGGTCGCCGGGTCCGTCTCCGGTGAGGCTCCGTGGGGCATGTCGGTCGGGGTCGGCCGCGAGGTGTACGACGGCGGGCAGGGCGACGTCGACACGGTGACCTGTCCCCGGTGCTCGGTCCGCAGGTCGTTCTTCGGGCCGCCCGAGGAGTTCGGCCCCACCTGCTCGGACGAGGACGGGCTGCGCTGGTTCCACGACGCGGCGGTCGCCTGGCGCGACGGCGGTGATGGCGTTGGCAACGGTGACGGCGACGGAGAAACCGATCTGGTGTGCCGGGAGTGCGGCGCCGCATCCCCGGTCACGGAGTGGTCGGCCAACGACGCGGCGCTGGCCTGCCTGGGCTTCACCTTCTGGAGCTGGGACGAGCTGGGGCCCCAGGTGATCGACTGGGTCGCCGAGGCGACGGGCGGTCACCGGATCGTGCACGGCAGCGGCAAGGTGTGAGGTCCGGCCGCGCCTGAGACCAGCGCCCCTGAGGCCAGCGAGTCCGAGATCCGGCGACGTCAGCCGTGGTGGCCCACTAGGCTCGCGGCCATGGCTTCTGCACTGCCCAGCGTCCTGGTGCTCAACGGTCCCAACCTCGGCCGGCTCGGTGTCCGCGAGCCCGAGATCTACGGGCACGCCTCGATGGCGGACCTCGAGGTCGCCGCCGCGAAGTGGGGCGACGAGCTCGGCCTCGCGGTCGCGGTGCGGCAGACCGACGACGAGTCCGAGATCGTCGGCTGGCTGCACGAGGCCGTTGATGCCGGTGCCCACGTGGTGCTCAACCCCGCCGCGTTCACGCACTACTCGTACGCCCTGCGCGACGCCGCGGCGCAGGTCACCACGGCGGGGCTGCTGCTGGTCGAGGTGCACCTGTCGAACCCCTGTTTCTTCTACACATCTGCCGCTGCCGACGCATACGAGAGCGTAGATCGCAGCGGCCGAAATAGCACTAACAAAGTGTGGGGGAAGGGGGAG
>NZ_JBHWLR010000035.1:0-29607 GCF_042731755.1 Promicromonospora sp. NPDC059942 | reverse complement strand
CGTCGGGCTATTGACCTCGTCTGCTCCGTCCCTTCTCTTGTCGGGGTTGGGGGGGTGGGTGGGAGACGTGCACGTCTCGTCGTTGGAGGGTGCGTGGACGGGGCCGTCCGGTACTGCTGGGTGCGATCAGCGAGCGTAGAACTCGACGACCATCTGCACGTCGCAGGTCACGGGGACCTCGGCGCGCTTCGGTGCACGGGTCAGCGTGGCGGTCAGCTTCTCGAGCTGCACGTCCAGGTAGCCCGGGAGCGTCGGCAGCACGTCGCGGTGCGCGCCCGCGGCGGCGACCTGGAACGGCACCGTGGTCTGGCTCTTCGGCTTGACCTGGATGGTCTGGCCGGGCTTCACGCGGAACGACGGGCGGTCCACGATCTTGCCGTCCACCAGGATGTGACGGTGGGTCACGTGCTGGCGGGCCTGCAGGATGGTGCGGCCGAAGCCGGCACGCAGCACCACGGAGTCCAGACGGGTCTCCAGGTCCTCGACCATGACCTCACCGGTCAGGCCGGCCTGCTTGCGGGCGTTCTCGTAGACCTTGAGAAGCTGCTTCTCGCGAAGCATGTACTGCGCACGCAGACGCTGCTTCTCGCGCAGACGCACCGCGTAGTCCGACTCGGTCCGACGGCGGGCACGACCGTGCTCACCGGGCGGGTACGGACGCTTCTCGAAGTGCTTGACGGCCTTGGGCGTGAGCGCGAGGCCCAGCTTGCGGCTCAGGCGCACCTGACGGCGCGCACGGGTCACAGAAGTCACTGTGATGTCCTGTCCTGTAGATATTGAAGGTCACACCCGGACACGACTCCCCCACGAAAGGGGACCGCACCGGGTGCGGGACCAGCCGATGGAGCGGGTGCGTGAGCACCGTGCTCGCGGGGCCGAGGTCCCAGGGCGTTGCCATGGGCAACCTGAAGATCTTACCGCACGTCGGCGTTCCGGCTCGCCGTGGGGCTGCTCACTTCCCGGCGCCTCCGCTGCCGCCGTCACTCCCGAGGATCCCGCGGATGCGCTCCAGGCGCTCCGCGACCTGCCGCTCGTACCCGCGGTCGCTCGGGTCGTAGTAGCGCGAGCCAGCGAGCACGTCCGGCAGGTACTGCTGCGGCGCGACGCCGTGCGGCCAGTCGTGCGCGTACCGGTACCCGTCGCCGTGCCCCATCTGCTTGGCGCCCGCGTAGTGCGCGTCGCGCAGGTGCGGCGGCACCGTGCCGACCTTGCCCGCGCGGACGTCGGCCAGCGCGGCGTCGACCCCGAGGTAGGCGGCGTTCGACTTGGGGGCGGTGGCCAGGTGCACCACGGCCTCGGCCAGCACGATGCGCCCCTCGGGCATGCCGATGAGCTGCACGGCCTGGGCGGCGGCGACGGCGGTCTGCAGGGCCGAGGGGTCGGCCATGCCGACGTCCTCGGCCGCGGAGATGACCAGGCGCCGCGCGATGAACCGCGGGTCCTCCCCCGCGGCGACCATGCGGGCCAGGTAGTGCAGGGCGGCGTCGACGTCCGAGCCGCGGATGGACTTGATGAACGCCGAGATGACGTCGTAGTGCTGGTCGCCGTCGCGGTCGTAGCGGACGGCGGCGACGTCGACGGCGCGCTCGACGTCGGCCAGGCCGATCAGCGGGGTGGTGCCGTCCGCGCCGGTCGCCGGCTCGTCGTCCGAGAGCACCGCGCCCGCGGCGGCCTCCAGGATGGTGAGCGCCTTGCGGGCGTCGCCACCGGCGAGGCGCAGCAGGTGGTCGGTCGCGTCCTCGTCGAGCTCGACCGCGCCGCCGAGGCCCCGCTCGTCGGTGACGGCGCGCAGCACGAGCGCGCGCACGTCCTCGGTCTCCAGCGGCTTGAGCGTGAGCAGCAGGGAGCGCGACAGCAGCGGCGAGTTGACGGAGAAGCTGGGGTTCTCGGTGGTCGCGGCCACGAGGGTGACCCACCGGTTCTCGACGCTGGGCAGCAGGGCGTCCTGCTGCGACTTGGAGAACCGGTGCACCTCGTCGACGAACAGCACGGTCTCGTCGCCGCCGGTGGCGAGCCGGCGCCGGGCGTCCTCGACCACCTGGCGCACGTCCTTGACGCCCGCGGTGACGGCGCTCAGCTCCACGAAGCGGCGCCCCGACACGGTGGCCACGAGGTAGGCGAGCGTCGTCTTGCCCGTGCCGGGCGGCCCCCAGAGGATGACCGACGACGGCGCGGCACGGCCGCCCCCACCTGGTTCGATGAGCCGCCGCAGCGGCGACCCGGGGACCAGCAGGTGCTCCTGTCCCGCTATCTCGTCGATCGAGGCCGGGCGCATCCGCACGGCGAGGGGCGACGACGCCCGCGCGGTCGGGGTACCCGCGCTGTCGGTCGTCACCGTACTGAAGAGGTCGTCGAACACCGCCCCAGCCTACGGATGCTCACTGACACCCACGTGCTCACCGACACCCACGTGCACGGCCGGCGCCTGGAGAGGCCACGGCTCGTTGGGCTCGCGCGGGTCCTCGGGCAGGAGGGTGCCGACCCAGGCGTCCCGGCGCACGCCGCGCTGCAGCCCGTGCCGGCGCAGGGTGGCCTCGTGCCGGAAGCCGAGGCGCCAGGCGACGCGGCGGGACGCCCAGTTGCCCACGTAGGCGACCCAGCTCACCACGGACAGGCCGAGCCCCTCGGGGTCCAGGGCCCAGTCGACCACGAGCCGGGACGCCTCGGTGCACAGCCCCCGGCCCCGCGCGTCCGGGGTCATCCAGAAGCCGAGCTCCCCCGCGCGCTCCTCCGCCGGGGTGCCCTCGCACGTGAGGCCGACCATGCCGATCAGCGGCCCGTCGGCGTCGCCCGGGGCGCGGACCGCCCACGTGTACACGGAGCCCTTGGCCCAGCCCTCGGAGACGTGGTACCGCACGAAGCTCTCGGCGTGTCTGCGCTCGTAGGGCACCGGCACCACCGTCCACTCGGCGACGGCGGGGTCCTGGCAGGCCGTGGTGATCACGTCCACGTCCGAGTAGGTCGGGACGGACAGGCGGACGTGCTCCGTGGCCAGGACGAACGGTTCCATCCCTCGATGGTGCCACAGAAACAGCCCCCCACCTGCAGGTTTACCGTTTTGGGTCGCTGCTTGCGGGAGTCGGGCGCGTGACGTCGGTCACGCCTTCGCGGCGTCTCCGGGCCCGTCGGCGGCGGCCTCGTCACCGGGCGGGCCGGTGTCGTCATCCACACCGTCGCCGTCCGACCCGGCGCCGTCGACCTGCTCGTAGGCGGCGCCGTCGTCGACCGGCTTGCGCAGGGCGCTGTACACGGCCCAGGCCACCGCGATGAGCGGGACGGCGACGATCGCGCCGAGGATGCCGCCCACCACCGTGCCGCACGTGACGCCCAGGGCGACCACGACGGGGTGCAGCGAGACCTGCTTGCCCATGATCAGCGGCTGCAGCACGTGGCCCTCGAGCTGGCCGATCCCCGCGATGCCGAGCGTGACGATCAGGGCCGTGAGCAGGCCGTCGGCCGCGAGCGCCACCACCGCCGCGATGATCATGGCCAGCGGCGCGCCGATGAGCGGGATGAACGTGCCGATGAAGACCAGCACGGCGAGCGGGGCGGAGAGGGGCACGCCGAGGATCGTGAGGAAGATCCCGGCGAGGATGCCGTTGGTGATGGCGACGAGGACGGTGCCGCGGGTGTAGCCGGAGAAGGTGTACCAGCCGACGTCGGCGGCCTCGCTCCAGCGGCCGCGGGTGCGGGCGGGGACCTGCTGCATGAACCAGCGCCACATCGCGCCGCCGGAGGCGAGGAAGAAGACGGTGCAGAAGATCGCGAGCGCCAGCACGGCGATGCCCTCGACGATGGAGCCGGCGCTCTCGGCCGCCCGGCCGACGAGGGTCTGGGCGTTCTCCTGGAGCCAGTTGGCGGCGTCGTCGATCCACTGGTCGCGCGTGTCGACCTGGACGTCGACGGGGAGGGGGTTGTTCTCGATCAGGCGCACGATCTGGTCGATGCCGGTGTTGAACTCCCCCGCGAGCCGTTCCCACTGGCCGGCGACGGAGACGACGACGTACGTCACGAGGCCGCCGACCACGAGGATGCCGGACAGGATGGCGGCCGCGGTGGCCAGGGCCCGGGGCATCACCCGGTCATACAGGTCGGTCAGGGGGTTGAGCACCGCGGTGAAGACCAGGGCCAGGAAGACCGCGACGAACACGAGCAGCACCTGGGTGACGGCCCAGAAGACCAGGGCGACCCCGGCGACCACCAGGATCAGGCGCCACGACCAGCCGGCGGAGGTGCGCAGCCACGGCGGCGGCGCGGAGTCGCGCTGCTCCGGGCCGGCCGCCTGCGGTGCGGCTGGTCGTGGTGCACCGTGCGGTGCGGGGTGTGGTGTGGCGTGTGGTGCGGGGTCAGGCACCGAGTCAGTCTGCCTCATGGGGGGCCGCTGTGCTCTGTACCGGCACCTTGCCCTGTGCCGGCACGTCGCCCAGCAGCGGCGCCGTCCCGCGCAGGGTGCTGAACACGGCCCAGGCCACCGCGGTGAGCGGGACGGCCACGACGGCGCCGAGCAGGCCGCCCAAAACCGAGCCGGCGGCGACGACGAGCGCCATCACCACGGGGTGCAGCGAGACCTGCTTGCCGGTGATCAGCGGCTGGAGCACGTTGGCGTCGAGCTGCGCGACGACGACCATGCCGATCAGCACGACCAGCGCCAGCACGGGGCCCTTGGCGGCCAGCGCGACGAGCACGCTGATCACGATGGCGGCGACGGGGCCGATCATGGGGATGAACGCGCCGAGGAACACCACGACGGACAGCGGGAGGGCCAGGGGCACGCCGACGACGGACAGGAAGATCCCGGCGAGGATGCCGTCGGACAGCGCGACGAAGAACATGCCCCGGGTGAAGCCGGCGAACGAGTTCCAGCCCGCGGCGGCGGCCGCCTCCCAGCGGTCGTGCCGGTCGGCGGGGACGAAGTCCAGCGCCCAGCGCCACATGCGGGCGCCCTGGGTCAGGAAGAACACCGTGCAGAAGATCGCGAGCACGACGGCGGTCGCGCCCTCGGCGATCGACCCGGCGCTCTGGGCGGCCGTACCCGCGTAGTCGCCGGCGTGGGACTGGAGCCAGGCGCCCCCGTCGGTCAGCCAGTCGCCTGGGCCGCCGATGCCGGCCAGCATCGGGATGCCGGTGAGCAGCCCGGCCAGGTCGGTCAGGCCCGTGGCGAACTCGGCGGTGAGGTCCTCCCACCGGCTCACCACGGACGAGACCACGTAGGTCACGAGCGCGCCGACGGCGAGCACCGCCGTCAGCAGCGACGCGGCCATGGCCAGGCCGCGCGGCATGACCCGGTCGTAGAAGTCGCCCAGCGGCAGGAGCACCGTGGTGAAGACCAGGGCCAGGAACAGGGCGACGAACACGACCTGGATCAGGCCCACCACGTAGAACACGATGGCCACGGCCGCCACGATGCCGACCAGCTTCCAGGCCACCTCGCCCGCGGACCGGATCCACGGTGCGCCGAACGTGCTGGGCGGCGGGGCCTGCCCGGGAACCTGCTGTGCGACCGGCCCTGCGGCCTGCCCTGCGGCCTGCCCTGCGGCCTGCCCTGCGGCCTGCCCTGCAGCCGGCCCTGCGACCTGCTCAGTGGCCACGGCCTCCGGGGTGGTCGGCGGCTCCGCCGCTGTCGTCGGCGCTACCGTCGGCGCGTCAGCCGTCATCGCCATGCTCCCAATTTTGTTATGGGCGAATTGTCCAGGGCGGACCCTAGCGGCGCGGCGCTTCTCCCGACAACTCCCCCTCACTCCGTGAGCGGCCGCCCGGTCAGCGCGCGAGCGGCTGCCCGGTCAGCGCGGCGACGGCGCGTTCGATCGGAAGCGAGCCGGCGCGTGCGCCGGCACGCGGGGCGGCCTGCGCCGTCGCCTGCGCGGTGGCGCGCGCGACGACGGCGGCGCGCCGGTCGTCCTGGCCGGTGGCGCCGGGCGGCAGCAGGGCGGCGACGGCGCGCACCACCTCCGGGTCGGATGCCGCGTCGACAAGGGTGTCGGTCCGGCCCAGAGCGAGGTCGGCCGCGGCGGCCGTCCCGGCGTCGGGCGAGGTGGCCAGCAGCTCCAGCGACAGCGCCGCGGCGCCGAGCACCCCCGCGCCGAGCACGGACTGCAGCACGTCGCGGTCGCCGAGCAGGCCGGCGACCACGGCGTCGTCGGGTGCCGTACGCACGAGGGCGACCGGGAGCGACGCGACGCTCTCCCCCCGGCGCGCGGCGAACCGCGCCGTCAGCTCGTACCTGCCGGGCGCGGGGAACAGCGGTGCGCTTCCCGACGACAGCAGCGGCACCGCGGCGACCAGGCGCCCGCCCACGGGCAGGTCGACGGACCGCGGCGCCGAGTCGGCGGGCCACGGCCACGTGGCCCGTACCGGCGCCCGCCCGGCTCCCGCGACCTCGATCTCCAGGTCGCCCTCGACGAGGTTCAGCCGGGCACTGACGGTGGCGGGGCCGCCGGTCGCGACGAGCTCGACGTCCGCGAACACGATGCGGTCGAGCGGGACGGAGGCCGCGGTGGGCCGGAGCCGCAGCTCCAGCCCGCCGCCGCCCTTGCCGCCGCCCTGAACTGTGTCTGTCACGGTGTCGATCCCTCCCGTGTCGATCCCTCCCGTGTCGATCCTTCCCCCGCGCGGCTCACGTGTCGCCCGGTCAGCGGCCCTGCGGCTCGGTGAAGTCCGCCGCGACGCGCTGCGCGGCGGCGAAGTCCTTCCCCGCGGCCGTACGGGCGCCGCCCTTGGCGCGCGACTTCAGCGCCGCGATCGTGTCGGCCACGACCGGGGCGTTCTTCTCGGTCGGGCTCGCGACCGTGACCGCGAGCGCCGCCGCGCGCTCCGCCGTCCGCCCGGAGACCGCCAGGTCGAGGAAGCGCGCCGCCTCGTCCGGGGCCGCCGCCCGCACGTCCTGGGCGCGGACGTCCGTGAACGAGCGGGTGAGCGAGTTCGCGAGGACGAGGGCGCCCGCGGCTCCGGTGTCGGTGTCGCTGTGCTGCTCGGCCAGGTCGGTGAGGACCGCCCGGGCCGAGGCGTCGGTGGCGAAGTCGCCCAGCGCGATGGCCCGCCCGACGCCGGGCGTCAGGGTCTTCGCGCTGATGTCCACCTCGGCGGCGGTGGCCGGGCCCCGGACGTCGACCGTGACGGGCGCGGAACGCACCGTGGTCAGCGGGTCCACCTCGAGCTGCGCGGCGACGGTGTGCCGGCCGGGTTCCGTGAACGTGACGCCCTGGTTCGTGAAGAACACCTGGACGTGGTTGCGGACCGACTCCCCCGGCTGCAGCACGACGGTAGGGCGCGGGCCGCAGCCGATCGCGACGTCGACGAGGTGCTGCAGCGAGTGGTCGGGCGGCGTGTGCAGGAAGACGAGGTCGCCCTCCGACAGGTTGATCAGCGTCGTGACCGTGCGCGGCTGGTCCGACACGTTGGTGAGCGCGACCTCGGCGGTGACGTACTCGCCCACGTACGCCTGGGCGGGCATGGTGACGGTGAGCTCCAGGCCCTCGTCGCCCGTGTCGCCGCCGAGCCCGGCGACGTCCACCGGCGCCGGGAGCCCCGCCGACAGGTCGCCGTGCCCCCACCCGAAGTTCTTCCAGCCCGGGCGCACCTGCGGGTCGGGCGAGTGGATGAGCGAGGTGCGGTCGTGGTCGGAGAACACGAACGCCGCGTTGTTCGGGTACGGGTTGGCCGCGGTGGCGAAGCCGATGACGTCGCCCGTCTGGTTCATGATCTCGATGCCGATGCCGGGGTTGTGCACGTCGTGCTTGGGGTGCCACAGGTTGAACGCGTGCCCGGCCTCGTGGACGAGGGTGCGCAGGAACGCCGCGGGCACCTCGTCGAGCGGGCGTCCGCGCGCCGGGGCCGCGATGACGGCGTCGTTGCCGAGCCGTACGTCGGCGAAGCCGGCCGCGCCCTCGCGGGGCACGGTGTCGTCGTCGAACATGATCCCGAACAGGCCGCCCTGCGACGAGCCGACGAACAGCCACAGCCGCCACCCCTCGCCCGGGACCGCCTGCCGGTGCCCCGTCATGAGGGTCGCGAGCTCGGCGTTGGTGAGGTCGGCGTCCTCCGGCACGTTGATCTCGTCCGTGACGACCGTGACGTCCCAGCCCGCGGTCGCGTAGACCGAGCGCACCGTGGCGGTCGCGCCCGAGCCGATCGTGGCGGACGCCGGGAAGACGCGGTTGACCATGGCGTCGACCTCGATGCGGCAGCCGCGGTACATCGGCGACGTCTTGCGGGCCGTGACGTTGGTGACGGTGCCGCCGATCGACAGCGTGCCCGTCATGCGCTGCGACGGGCCGAGGACCGTGGCGGCCGTCGCCACGACGAGCGGCCGGCGGCAGCTCAGCGTGAGGGTGCCCGTGTCGGTCGAGACGAACTCCTGCGTGGTGCGGTTCCACAGGTGCCGCACGATCTGCACGGTCAGCGTGCCGCCGGCGTAGGTGGCGCCGTTCGACCGGAAGTACCAGGAGTACTCCGACGCGGGGAAGGCGGGGTACCAGCGGAAGCTCAGCGACGGGATCTCGGCCAGGATGCCCGGGTCGATCCCCGTGGTGTCCTGCTCGTCGGCGCCGGGCCGGACGGCGGCTCCCGGCTCGCGGACGACGGCGCCCGCGAGAGGCCCCGGGTCGGGGACCGGGAACGGGCTCGGGATCGGAAGGCGCGGCTCGAGAACGGGCGGGAAGACCCGTCGGGAGTACATGTCGCCCGAGACGCGCAGCGACGAGGCGCCGACCTCGATGCGCATCGCACCGCGCACCTCCGGGCCGAACACCGTGCGGCGCTCCAGCTCCAGGAGCCACGAGCCGTCGAGCGTGCCGATGGGACACGGCCGGGTGAGCAGCTCCGGCCGGATGACGGGACCGACGACGAGCTGGCCGTCGGCGTCGAACGTGAGGGGCGCGGTGTGGTGCCCGTGCCCGTGGTGGTGCCCGTGGTGGTACTCAGCGGTGGCCTCGTCGCCGCATCCGCAGTCGTGGTCCATGGTCGTTGCTCTCTCTCCCGACCGCGGACGCGGCCGCTGACTGGGAGGAGAGCCCACGGGACGGCGCTGATGGCCGCGGCGCCCCAGTTCACCCGAAGATCACCCGGGAACCGAGGGAAGTCAGTGACCGGCGAAATCGGGTGAAATATTCCCGCCGTCCGCGGGGTTGGCGTCCGGGTGAGGTGCCCGCGGACGTGCTCGTACGCGATCGCGAGGGCGCGGCCGACGACGAGAGGTGAGCAGTGACCGACATCGTGCAGAACCCGTTCGCGATCCAGCCCGGGACGGTCCAGCGGGGGCTGACCCGGATCCGTGCCCTGAGCGAGGGCGAGGTGGTCGCCGACGCCGCCGCACCCCTGCTGGTGTGGGAGTACTCGTACGCGCCCCGGTACTTCTTCGCGTCCGAGGACGTCCGGGCGGAGCTGCGCCCGGCGGGCGAGGGCGAGCGCTCGCGCGCGCTCGGGCCGAGCGAGCTGTTCGACGTCCTGCTGGGCGACCGCGTCCTGAGGCGCGCCGCCCAGCGGTATCCCGAGGCGCCGACCGAGGGCATGCGCGGCGCGTACACGCTGACCTGGACGGCCATGGACACCTGGCTCGAGGAGGACGAGGTGATCCACTTCCACGCCCGCAGCCCCTACGTGCGGGTCGACACCCTGCACTCCAGCCGCCACGTGCGGGTGGTGCTGGGCGGCGAGGTCGTCGCCGAGTCGCACCGGCCGGTCGTCCTGACCGAGACCGGCCTGGTGCCCCGGTACTACCTGCCGCGGGTCGACGTCCGCATGGACCTCCTGACGCCGACCGACGCCGTGAGCTACTGCCCGTACAAGGGGACGGCGCGGTACTGGTCGGTGACCGCGGGCGACCTCAAGGTCCACGACGCCGTCTGGGGGTACGAGACCCCGCTGCGCGAGGCGGCAGGAGTTGCCGGGCTGGTCTGCTTCTGGCCCGAGAAGAGCGCCGACCTGGAGGTCTGGGTGGACGGCGAGCGGATCGGGCAGCCGTAGGTCCGCGCGAGTCAGGCGCGCGACGTGCGCCCCGCGAGCGCCCGGAACGCGACGGTGAAGCTGACCAGCGCGACCGCGGCGATCGACGCGGCCCCCTGCCACAGCGCCGTGCCGTCCCAGCCGTCCATGATCAGTGACCGCAGGGCCGCGAGCAGGTACGTGACGGGGTTGTAGACGGCGATGGTGGCCAGCCATCCGGTCAGCGCGTCCAGCGGGAGGAAGGACGTCGTCAGGAACGCGAACGGGAAGAAGAGCAGGAAGCTGGAGCTGACGGCGGCGGGGTTCCCGGTGCGCAGCGCGATGGCGTAGGGGAACCCGGTGAAGGCGAGACCCCAGAATCCGGCCAGCACCAGGAAGGCGAGCACGCCGGCCGCCCCCGTGGCGAACCGCACGCCGAGCGCGAATCCGAGCACCAGCACGGGGACCGACAGCGCGACGACCAGGACGAGGTCGGCCACCATCAGGCCCAGCAGCAGCGAGGTGCGGCGCATCGGCGTGAGGAGGAGCCGGTCGAAGTAGCCGCCGGTGATGTCCGTGACCAGGGCGCTCGCCCGGGAGATGCCGGTGACCGCGAAGACGATCGCCACGGGGATCTGGAACGCCTTGAAGTCGTCGATGCCGGCCATGGAGGCGACGTCGGACAGCGCCCCGACGTTGACGACGAAGAAGAAGAGCGGGATGACGAGCGCGGGGATGATCGCCTCCGGCTCCCGGGGGATCTGCCGCAGGGCCCGGATCGCGACCGACGAGAGGTCTCGCCAGAAACCTGCGGGACGGCCGTGGACGGTCTCCTGCCGGACGTCGGGCGTGGTGCGCTCGGTGCTCATGGCCGCCCCGTCTCGTCGTCGTCACCGATCCGCTCGCCGGTGACCCGGAAGAACACGTCGTCGAGCGTGGGGCGCCGCAGGGCGAGCTCGCGGACCTGGATGCCCGAGCGGTCGAGCGCGAGCGCCACCGGGCTGATCGCCTGGGCGCCGTCCTCGACGGAGATCATCAGCCGGTGCGCGTCGACGTCGATGCTCCGGATGCCGCCGACGCCGGCCAGCGCGGTACGTGCCGAGCCGGGCCGGTCGGCGACGTCCACGACGACGACGTCGGTCCCGATGGTGCGCTTGAGCTCCTCGGGCGTGCCCTCGGCGACGATCAGGCCGTGGTTGATGATGCCGACCCGGCCGGCCAGGGCGTCGGCCTCCTCGAGGTACTGGGTGGTGAGGAAGACGGTCATCCCGAGGTCCCGGTTGAGCCGCCGGATCTCCGCCCAGACGGCCGCGCGGCTGATCGGGTCGAGCCCGGTGGTGGGCTCGTCGAGGAACAGGACCTCCGGGTTGTGCACCAGCGCGAGCGCCACGTCGAGGCGGCGCTTCATGCCCCCGGAGTAGGTCGCGACCCGGTCGTCGAGGGCGTCGCCGATGTCGATGAGCTCGCGCAGCGCCGCGACCCGGAGCGCGGTCTCCCGCGTGGTCAGCCCGTAGAACCGCCCCTGCAGGCGCAGCATCTCCAGGCCGGTCTGCTTGTCGTCGAGCGCGGCCTCCTGCAGGGCGACGCCGATGCGTAGCCGGACGGCGGTGGCGTCGTCGACCACGTCGTGCCCGGCCACCTGGGCCGTTCCTCGCGTGGGTGCCAGGAGCGTGCAGAGCACCCGGGTGAGGGTCGACTTCCCGGCGCCGTTGGGGCCCAGGAACCCGTAGACCTCGCCTGCCTCGACGCTGAGGTCGACGCCGGCCACCGCCCGGTTGTCACCGAAGTGTCGTTCGATGCCACGGGCCACGACTGCCGGTTCTGGCATGGCCGTTCCTTCCGCCCGAAGGCACCGCCGGTCGCGGACCGTCCCCCTGACGAACAGCGCTGCCGAGACAGCACTGCCGAACTGCTCTGACAAGCTGCACTGCCGAACAGCGCTCCCACCACTGTCGCAGGCCCGGCCACGTGCAGCGCGGCGAGGAACACACCTTCGTAGTGCCCGCGTGGGCGACCGGCCAGGATGCCCAGATGGTGGAGATCGTCGCGTCCTCGGGCCCCGTCACGCTCACCGGAACCGATACGACTGGATCCTCACCCACACGGATTCGCCGAGTCAGCCAGCTGGTCCGACCACCCGGCTGACTCGGCAACAGGCGGACGCCGAGTCAGCCATTCGGTCGGACCACCTGGCTGACTCGACAACAGGCGGACGGCGAGTCAGCTCGCTGGTCGGACCATCCCGCCGTTGGGTCAAGCGATGGCACGCTACTGACTGCAACTTGAAGTATTCATGTTCCAGACATTGTGTAGGTCGGGTGAAATCTCCTATAAAGGTAGCGATCGAGTCACAACTGGCGTGGCTCGACGGACCCTTAGGGGAGCTGCCCCATGAAGCAACGTCTCTTCCGCGTCCTCGCCGCCCTGGCGGCGACAAGTCTTGTCACGGTCGGGCTGGTGACGACGCCGGCCCTGCCGTCGTACGCCGCCGGCGAGTCCTACGTCGCCCTCGGCGACTCCTACTCCTCGGGCACCGGCACCCGGACCTACATCAACGACGGCACCGAGTGCCTGCGCTCCACCTACGCCTACGCCAGCCTCACCGCCGCGGCCAAGGGCTACAGCCTCAACTTCCGGGCCTGCTCGGGGGCGGTCGTGGCCGACGTGACGAGCACCCAGATCAGCGCCCTGGGCACGGGCACGAGGTACGTCACCATCTCGGTGGGCGGCAACGACGCCGGATTCGCCGACGTGCTCACCGAGTGCGCCCTTCCGGCGTGGGCCAGCGACTGCGCCGGGACGGTCGCCGCGGCCCGTTCGTTCATCTCCGGCACCCTTCCGGGCCGGCTCAACACGCTCTACGCGTCCATCCGGACGAGGGCGCCGAGCGCGAAGGTGGTCGTCGTCGGCTACCCGAAGATCTTCATGGGCGAGGACTGCAACCTGGCGACGTTCTTCAGCCCGGAGGACGAGACGGCGCTCAACAACGCCGTCGTGCACATCAACTCGGTCATCTCGACGGCCGCCTCCGCCAGGGGGTTCACGTTCGTCAACCCGGTCAGCCGGTTCACCGGCCACGCCGTCTGCGACTCGACGGAGTGGATCAACGGCTTCTCCAACCCCGTCCAGGAGTCCTACCACCCCAACCGCCTGGGCCACGCCAACGGCTACCTGCCGCTGGTCAGCGGCGTGCTGACCGGCGCGAGCGTCGCTGCGACCGCCACGGTGCTCGCCGAGGCGGAGGCAGACGCCCCGGAGCAGGCGAAGCTCCAGCAGAAGTACGCCGCGGCCGACCGCAAGATCAAGCCGAGGCTCTTCCAGCCCCCGACCAAGGCCCGGCTCGAGAAGCTGGCGAAGGAGAGGGGCGTCGACTTCGACACGTGGTGGGCCGGGGTCCAGCGTTCGGACCGGGCCACCGCCCTGACCCAGTGACACCTCACGCAGTGACAGAGCCTGACGCAGCGACCGGCCCTGACGCATCGAGAAACGGCGTCTGACAGGTTCCTGCCCGCAGGAGGGCGACCGCTCCCCCGTGTCGGCCGCCCTCCTGCGGATCCGTATGCTCAGCGCGTGAACGGCACGCGCACCCGACCTCGTCCGAGCACGTGGATCGTTCTCGCGATGGTCGTCCTCGCGGCCGCCTGCGTGCTGAGCGGCCTGCTGCCCGCGCCCGACGCCCGCGCCGTCGCCGCGCGCACCGCGCCCGTGCTCGGCTTCGTGGTGGCCATCACGATCGTCGCCGAGCTCGCGCGCGACGCCTCGGTGTTCGAGGTGCTCGCGCAGCTGCTGGGCCGCTGGGGCCGGCGGCGGATGGTCGTGCTGTGGGTCTGGGTGGTGCTGCTGGCGGTGCTCAGCACCGTGTTCCTGTCGCTCGACACCACCGCGGTCATCCTGACGCCGCTCGTCGTGCTGCTCGCGCAGAGCATCGGGATCTCGCCGCTGCCGTTCGCGCTGGCGACCATCTGGCTGGCGAACACGGCCTCGCTGCTGCTGCCGGTCTCCAACCTGACCAACCTGCTCGCCGCACCGGCGATGGGCGACCACCCGTCCGCGTTCCTCGCGCTGAGCTGGGCGCCGGCCCTCGTGGGCGTCGTGGTGCCCGTCGTGATCCTGACGGTCCGGTACCGGGGCGTCCTGTTCTCCACCTACCGCGTTCCCCCGCAGCGCGTACCGTCCGACCCCGTGCTGTTCTGGGGCGCGGGGCTGGTGCTCCTGGTGCTGCTGCCGCTGCTCGCGCTCACACCGCACGTGTGGGTCCCCGCGACGGCCGCCGCCGTCGTGCTCGCCGTCCTCTTCCTCGTCCGACGGCGGAGCGCCCTGCGGCCCGCGCTGGTGCCGTGGCAGGCCCTCGGGATCGCCGCGTCGCTGTTCGTCCTGGTCGAGACGGCGCACGCCCACGGCCTCACGGCTCTGCTGACGTCGGTGACCGGCAGCGGCCACGGCGCGGGCGAGCTGCTGCGCGTCGCGGGGCTCGGGGCGCTGGCCGCCAACGGCATCAACAACCTGCCCGCCTACCTGGTGCTGGAGCCGATCGCCGCGGGCGACCCCGTCGTGCTGATGGCGCTCCTGATCGGCGTGAACCTCGGCCCGCTGGTCACGCCGTGGGCGTCGCTGGCGACGCTGCTGTGGCACCAGCGGGTCGTCGCGCTCGGGGTCCCGGTCCCCTGGGCGCGCTTCGCCGCCTGGGGCCTGTTCGCCGCGGTACCCACGGTGGGCCTGGCCGCCCTGGCGCTGTCCGTCGTCAGCGGATAGAGCCTTCTCCCCCACCCCGCCGCTCCCCCTTGGTACGTTCCTCGGCGTGACCTCGGAGAACGCACGCCCCGAACCGCGGACCGGCCTGTTCCTCTCCGCCGAGTGGCGCCGGCTGCTAATGCTCAGCTACGAGATCGATCCGGACGCCCTGCGCCCGCTCGTGCCGCGCGGCGTCGAGCTCGACACCTGGGACGGCCGGCACCTCGTGAGCATGGTCGGCTTCCAGTTCCTCGACACCCACCTGCTCGGCGTCCCCGTCCCCTTCCACCGCGACTTCGACGAGATCAACCTGCGGTTCTACGTGCGCCGCCGGGCGGACGACGGCTGGCGGCGCGGCGTCGTCTTCGTCAAGGAGATCGTGCCCCGGTGGGCGCTGGCCACCGTCGCCCGCGTCGTCTACGGCGAGAAGTACGTCGCGCGGCCCATGCGGCACAGGATCGACCTGCACGACGGCGAGGTCACCCCGGGCGGCCTGGTCGAGTACTCCTGGCACGACGCCGGGGACTGGCACCACCTGCGCGCCACGACCGACGGCCCCGCCCGGCCGCTCGTGGCGGGCTCCCAGGAGGAGTTCGTCACCGAGCACTACTGGGGATACGCCGCGCAGCGCGGCGGCGGCTGCGTCGAGTACCGCGTGGAGCACCCGAGCTGGCAGGTCCGGCAGGCTCAGGACGCCGCCCTGGAGTGCGACGTCGAGCAGGTGTACGGCCGGCCCTTCGCCGAGAGCCTGGCCGCCGCGCCGTTCTCGGCCTTCGTCGCGGACGGCTCGCCCGTCGTCGTCCGCCGTGGCGCCCAGCTCTGAGGTACCGCGCCCCGCGCGGCGTCCCGACCCGACCCGACCCGAGACCACCCACACCCTGGAGCCGACATGGCAGACACGACCGCGCCCGACCCCGCCACGCGCGACATCCTGGCGATCTTCGAGCGCGCACGCACCCGGCTGTTCGGGCGCCTCGAAGGGCTGACCGACGCCGAGTACCACTGGGAGCCGGTCGACGACTGCCTCAGCATCCGCCGTGGCGACGACGGCGTCTACCGCGTCGCCGACCTGTTTCCGAAGCCGGCTCCGGGCGAGCCGGACCCCGTCACGACGATCGCCTGGCGCATCTGGCACATCGGCAGCCTCTGCCTGCGCGGCTACGTGATCCACCTCTTCGACGACGCCCCCGAGTTCCCCGACCGGCACGAGTGGCCGGGCACCGCGAAGGCGGGCATCCAGGCGCTCGCGGACGACTGGGAGCAGTTCATCTCCCGTATCGCCGCCATGGACGACGCGCGCCTGCTGGCGCCGATCGGCCGGGGTCCCGGCGGCTGGGCCGAGGAGACCTACCTGAAGCTCGCGCTGCACGCCCTGGTCGAGGTCTCGCACCACGGCGGCGAGATCGGCCTGCTGCGCGACCTGTACCTGCGCGAGGACGCCTGATCCCGACGGCGAGGAACGGCCTCGGGGGCCGGGTGCTCAGACCTGGTTGGTCCCGCCGTCGACGTAGAGGTTGCTGCCGACGACGTAGCTGCTCTGTTCCGAGGCGAGGAAGGCCATGACCGCGGCGGCCTCCTCGGGCTGCCCCATCCGGCCCTTGGGCACGGTCGCGACGACCTGCTCCTTGATCGCCCGGGCGGTCTCCTCGTCGCCGAAGGCGGCGGTACCGCCGGGCGTCTCGATCCAGGCCGGCGAGACGACGTTGACCCGGATGCCGCGCTCCTTGAGCTCGTTGGACCAGGTCCGGGCGAACGACCGGACCGCGGCCTTCGACGCCGAGTACGCGCCGAACGCCGCCATCCCCCGGTCGGCGGCCGTGGACCCGGTCAGGATCACGGAGGCGCCCTCGTTGAGCAGCGGCAGCGCCTTCTGCACGGTGAACAGCGTGCCCCGCACGTTGACCGCGAAGGTCTGGTCGAAGTGCTCCTCGGTGGTCTCCTCCAGCGTCACGAACGAGCCGACCGCCGCGTTCGCCACGAGCACGTCCAGCCCCTTGCCCCGGGCCCGGACCGCGGCGTAGAGCCGGTCCAGGTCGGCCGGCTCCGCGATGTCGCCGACCACCGCGGTGGCCCGGTGCGCCCCGATGGTCCGGGCGGCCGCCTCCAGCTCGGCCTCGCGCCGCCCCGTGACGAACACGTACGCGCCCTCGTCCGCCAGCCGCACCGCGGTGGCCAGGCCGATGCCGGTGCTGCCGCCGGTCACGACCGCGGTCCTGCCCTCCAGCTGTCCCATGTGGATCTCCCCGTTGCCTTTCATCGCTGATCTGCTCACGCATCGATCCTGCGCCACCGCGTGGGTATCATCCATAACGGATAGTCCAGGATTCATTACCGATAGTCCAGGAGTTGGGTGTTGCTCGGTTTCAGCGATCCGGTGGCGGACGCGATCAGCCTGCTCCGGCCCCGCACGGTGGTCGGGCCGAGCCTGTACGCCGCGGGCGAGTGGGGGTTGCGCTTCGACCAGTTCCCGCACGTGCGGATCGGCGGCCTCGTGCGGGGCAGCTGCTGGCTGGTCCTGGACGGGCACGAGCCGGTGCTCCTGCAGGAGGGTGACACCTTCATGCTGGGCAACCCGCCGCCGTACGTGCTGGCCAGCACGCCTGGCGCGCGGACGCGTCCCGCGGAGCAGGTGTGGGCGCGGGCCGAGGACGGTTCCGTGCGGATCGGCCAGGAGCCCGAGGAGGACGAGGAGGACCTGTACCTGTGCGTCGGGCACATCGCGTTCGACGACGGCAACGCCTCTCTCCTGACCGACCTCCTGCCGCCGCTCGTGATCGTCCGCGCGGCCGACCCGCGCGGCCTGGAGCTGGGACAGCTGATCGCCCTCCTGGCCACCGAGGTCGAGGCCACCGCCGCCGGGGGCCCGCTGGTGCAGAGCCACCTCGCGCAGATCCTGCTCGTGCACATGCTGCGAGCGCACGCGCGCCGGACGGACCGGCCCACCGGCTGGCTGGGCGCCCTGAACGAGGACGGCATCGGCGCCGCCCTGCGCGCCGTGCACGCCGACGTCGCCCACCCCTGGACGCTCCAGGAGCTCGCGGAGATCAGCCACATGTCGCGGTCCGCGTTCGCCCAGGCATTCAAGAGCCACGTCGGCGTCCCGCCCCTGGACTACCTGATCCGCTGGCGCATGAACCTCGCGCGCGACGCCCTCGCCCGCGGCACGCTGTCGATCTCGGAGCTCGCCCGGGCCACGGGCTACCAGTCCGAGAGCGCGTTCAGCACCGCGTTCCGCCGTGTCGTCGGGTCGTCGCCCTCGACGTTCCGCGACCAGGCACGCACGCCTCCGGGGACGACGCCCCGCGCTACACGATAGAGATTCCGTCGCCGAGCAGCTTCGCGCCGAGAACGAGCAGCAGGACGGTCATGATCGTCGCGTTGTTGTGGATCATCCAGGACTTCAGCTCGTCGAGGACCTTCCCGCCCCGCGTCCCCATCGAGAAGTAGATGACGACCGGTGTCGCGACGCCGGCGCTGGCGACAGCGGCGAACACGAGGGCGGCGACGAGCGTCGTGCTCGCCTCCTGGGCGCCGGCCCCGGCCACCGCCAGGCCCCCGGACACGACCAGGAGCAGGTTCTTCGGGTTCACGACGGCGAGCAGGACCGCGAGCCCGGCCGACCTGGCGGGCGTGAACCCGTCGATCGCCGCCATCCACCGCGGCGCGGGCGGCTCGACGCCAGGCTTCGGCCGGCCCCGCCACTGCCGGACGCTGAGGAACAGCAGCAGGACGCCGAGCACGATCTTGAGCCAGCCCGTCCACGGCGCCGGGCCGTCGGCGTCCGGGCTCGCGTTCCCCGCGACGAGGGCCACGACGGCGACCACGGCGAACACCGCCACGAACCACGCGGCGACGAAGGCCAGCGCGTTGGCGCGGGCCCGCCTGCTCACGAGCATGAGCACCACGGCCACGATCGGCAGCGGGCTGACGAGCACACCCACCGCGACGGGCAGGGACTGACCTATCGCGCCACCCATGCGAACCCCCTTGAGCCTGACGAGCCAGGTCGCGACCCTAGGAGCGCGCGGCGAGGGGCGTGTCACCCGATCCAGGTGACCCGAGCCTGCTCGCCGGCGAGTCCTTCTCGACGGCGACGGCGGAGGCCGCCACGAGCGTCGCAGCGGCGAGGCCGCCCCAGAGGACGGCCGGGCCGAGGGGTGCGAGGGCGGTGATGACCGCCGGGGAAACGGCGAGGCCGAAGCCCGTGGAGAGCTGGAGCCGCGCGAGCGCGCGGCCCAGGACGTGGGCCGGGGCAAGGACGGTGACGAGCGCGGTGACGCTGCCCGCGTAGATGATCTCGCCGAGGGTGCAGACCACGGACACCGCGACGACGGCGGGCGCGGCCCAGCCGTGCCCCAGCGATGTGGCCACGAGGAAGCCGAGGTAGGAGGCGGTGAGGACCGCGCCGGCGAGCGCCAACGCCGTCCGCCGGGAGAAGCGGGACATCAGGACGGTGACCGGGACCTGCAGGGTGACCACCAGCACCGTGTTCGCCACGAAGACAGCTCCCGACCACACCGGGGAGGCGCCGAGCTGGGCCACCAGGACGAGCGGGACCGCGACCTCGGGGACGTTGAGGCAGAAGGCGTAGACCACGTTGGCGGCCAGGACCGCGCGCATGCGGGGTGCCGGCCGAGCGCTCCCGTCGTCGACCCCGTCGTCGACCCCGGCGCCTGCCGGAGCGGCGGCCGGACGGGCGCGCAGTCGGACGGACCACGCCAACGCGGCAGCGGTGAGATAGGCGAGCCCGGTGACGACCGCCAGCACCCGCAGCGCGGTGGTGCCACCCGCCAGGCACGCGGTGGCCAGCAGCGCACCCACGCCCAGTCCGGCGTTGCGCAGGGCGCGGCCTGCCGCGAGCGCCGCGTCACGTTCCCGGCCGTGGGCGACCGTGGCCACGAGCGCCGCGTGGGCGGCCGGCCACGCCTGGTTGCCGATGCCGAGGAAGAGTGCCGCCGTCGCGAACGGCCACAGGTGCCCCGCCGGGGTGGCGAGCAGCAGCACCACACCCGCCACCCGCACCAGCATCGACGCCGCCACGACCGTGCTGCGCGCGCCCCGGTCCAACCATCGGCCGACCGCGGGCATGCACCCGAGGCCCACGACGATGCCGACCGTCATGGCGATACCGGTGGCCGGCGCGGACAGTCCGAGCACGGCCACGCCGTAGAGCAGCAGGAAGGGCCGCATCATCCCGGTGCCGAGCGCGTCCACGGCCAGTGCGGCGGCGTAGCGGGGGCCGCCGGAGGCGCGGACGAGGGCGCGGACCTGGATCTTGGTGGTTGCCATGGCGCCAACGGTGCGTTCGGTGCCCCGGACGGGGCACGTCGATTGACGGACACCGTCAATCGGCACCGCCGCCGCCCGGACGGTCGGGAATGATCAGGGGGTGACGTTGAGGATCGACATCAGCGGCCTGCCGTCCGAGCGACTGCGGTTCGCCGCCTCCCCGCTGGCCGAGCTCACCGCGATGCTGCACGTGCTGGCCGAACCCGGGCACCATCCGCGGCACGCCGCGTGGGCCGCGGACGTGTGGGCCGGGCTCCGGCCGGAGCTCGCCGAGCGGCTGCGGGAGGCGGAGTTTCTCTGGCGCTCCTCACGAGCCGACTTCCTGGTCCCTTCCCGTCCCCGGCCGACCCTCGTCGAGGAGCTGGACGACGTGGACCGGATCGACGACGAGAAGTACGTGAGGTCGGCCCTCGTCACCACGTGCGGCAGCAACCGGGTCCACTTCGCGGGGCCGTCGCCGCTCGCCGACACGACCGCGCGCGATCGGGCCCTGGACCTCGCCCAGGCTCGCGGCCCGCAGCAGGAAGCCTTCGCGGAACGGCTGCTCGCAGACCCGGTCGCCGTGCGCGCGCGGGTGCGCAGCACCCTCGAACAGTGCGCCGACGCGTTCTTCGACGCCGCCTGGGCGGGCGTCGCCGAGCGGCTCGCCACCGACCTGCGCCTGAAGAACGACCTGCTGCAGCGGCACGGCACCGCGGCCGCGCTCGCCTCGGTCTCCGACGCGGTCACCCTGGCGCCGGACGGCGACAGCATCGTCGTGGACAAGCTCCAGGACAGTGCGACCGCCGCCCGCGGCGCCGCGCTCACCTTCGTGCCGAGCGTCTTCGGCCGCCCGCACCTGACGGTGGTCCGCGCACCCGGGTGGCAGCCGGTGGTGCAGTACCCGGTCGCGGAGGCAGGCCCGGCCGAGCCGGTGTCCCTGGAGACGGTCACGCTCCGGCTGGAGGCGCTCGCGCACCCGGTGCGGCTGCGGCTGCTGCGCACCCTGGCCCGCGGCCCGCACACCACGAGCGAGCTGGCCCACGCCTGGGAGCTCTCGCCCCCGGAGGTGTCCCGGCACCTCGCCGTCCTGCGCCGCGCCGGGCTGCTCACGGGCCGACGGCGCGGCCGCTACGTCCACTACACGCTCGACCGGTCGGCGCTGACGACGCTGGGCACGGACCTGCTGTCGGCGGTGCTGCGCTGAGAGGCTTGACGCAAGACGACCCGCGGTCGCGACACGTAACCACTGTCAACGTGAGCTACCAGGAGCGGCGATGTCGAGACATGTGGCGCCACCAGTGCGACGGACCCTTGTCGGCGCCGCGCTGACGGGGCTCGTGGCCGGCACAGCAGGGTGCGCGGGCGGCGGCCCGGTGATCGCCGAGGGTAGTGACCGATATCCGAACGCCACGGCTGAGGACTGGGTGACCTACGCCGATCACGTCGTGATCGCCACGGCAGTGGACGACGAGGCAATGCCGCTCGACGGCGAGGACGAGGCCAACGGCGAGGGCGCGGTGGACCGCATGGTGACCATGCGGGTCGATGACGTGGTGTGGACGTCGGCAGACCCGCGCCACGACGCGCCCACGGCGTTCGGGTGGAGCGGCTGGGGATGGGTGCTCCAGGGCGGCGAGCGGATCGAGATGGCCGGCGCGGACGAACCGCGCGTCGAGGTGGACCACACCTATGTCATGGCGCTGGTGCACGAGCCCGGGTTCACCGACGGCGGGACCCGGTACCCAGCGACATGGCGCAGCCTTGGTTCGGACTCCGTCATCCCGTACGACGGCACCGAGCTCGGCGTCGGGGAGGTTCAGGGGTCGGTCCGGAGCGAACCGCCCTCCCCCGACCCTGGCGCGGTCGACTACTCCCTCGAGGACGCGATGGCCGGCAAGCGCGTCGACGAACTGGTCACGGCGCTGAACGATGCGACGCCGGGCACCCGTGGTGACTTCGGTCCGGTCTGGCGAACGAACGGCTGACCCGGTACCCCACACAGCCCCGCCCGCGGCTTCATCACCCCGGTTGCATGTATCAGGGCACCCGGACGCCGCTTCCCTGCACACACAGATATCTGCACACAGCTCGACGGAGTCCCTGCTCCGCTAACCTGGGGCGTCGATCGGCCTCGTCTCGACGTCCGCGCGCGACCTGGGAAGCGAACCCTCATGTCCGATCTTCACCTGGCTCTGCTCGGCCCTGTCCGTATGTGGCGGGACGGGACGGAGGTACCGCTCGGCTCCCCGCAACAACGGGCGGTGCTCGCCGTGCTCCTGCTGCACGAGGGCCGCGTCGTGCCCGGCGAGGAGCTCATCGACGCGCTGTGGGGCGAGGTCCCGCCGAAGGGTGCCTGGGGGACGCTGCGCACCTACGTCTCCCGGCTGCGGCAGGTCTTCGCCGGGTCGGCCGTCGTGATCAAGACGGCCGGCACCGGGTACGCGGTGCACGCCCCGCACGGATCCGTCGACGCCGTGGTCTTCCGGGATCTCGTGACGCGCGGGCGGGACCAGGCGACGGCTGGCAGTCCGGGCGCGGCGGCGACGTCGCTCACCCAGGCGCTCGCGCTCTGGACGGGCGACGGTCTGGACGGCGCGCCGGGCGAGTACCTCGCGCGGCAGCGCGCCCGGCTCCAGGCCGCCCGCCTGGCCGCCACCGAGCTCAGGTTCGCGGCAATGCTCGACGCCGGGACCGACGCCGGGCAGGAGGACGTCGCGGCGGAGCTGACGCTGCTCGTGGAGCAGCACCCGTTCCTGGAGCGGCTGAGGGAGCTGCTCATGCGCGCGCTGTACCGGCAGGGCCGGCAGGCCGACGCCCTGGCCGTGTACCGCGCGGGCGAGACCCTGCTCCGCGACGAGCTCGGCATCGATCCCGGGCCCGCGCTCCGGGCCGCGCACCAGCGCATCCTCGTGTCGGACCCCGCCCTCCTGACCGCGCCCGAGCACGTGCCGCCCGCGGCGGATTCTGGCCGGCCGGACCAGCCTCGCTCCGAGCAGGTCGAGCACTCCGGCCCGGGCCCCACCCTGCTCCCCGCGCGCCTGCCCTACTTCACCGGCCGGCACGCGGAGCTCGCCCGCATCGCCGACGCGCTCACCGACACGACCGACGGAACGACCGCCGGGACCGTCACGACCATCGGCGTCCACGGGCTCGACGGCCTGGGCAGGTCGGCGCTCGTGGTCGAGGCGGCCCACCGCGCCGTCGGCCACTACCCCGGCGGCCGGCTGTACGGAGACCTCGACCAGATGTGCGGCGACCTCACCGAGATCCTCGGTGCCTGGCTGGGCGCGTACGGCGTCCCGCCCGCCGACGTACCCGCCTCGGCGACCGCCCGGGCGATCAAGCTCCGGGACGCGACCGGGGGCCGACCCGTGCTGGCGGTCCTGGACGGCGTGGAGGACACCACGACGCTCGGCACGCTGACCGCCGTGCTGCCGTCGGGCAGCGCGGTGCTGTTCGTCGCGCGGCGCTGGCACCCCGAGCCGGTGAGCGCCACGTGGGTCCAGGCCGGACCCTTGCCGGACGACGACGGGCTGCGACTCCTGACGCACGTCGCCGGTCCGGACCGGCTCGCCGTCGACCCGGGCGCCGCCGCGCGCCTGGTCGCGCTCTCCTGCGGCTGGCCGCTGTCGCTGCGCCTCATCGGCGGCCGGCTGAACACGCACCCCCGCTGGAGCGTCTCCGCGATGGCCGACCAGCTCGCCCACGAGCTCGCCAACCCGGCCGAGACGGTGCACGACGACTGCCTGCTCGCCGAGGCGCCCGTGCTGCGGGCCTACCTGCGCCTGCGGCCCGCCCAGGCGCGGGCGCTGCGGCGGACCGCGGGGCTGGAGAGCGAGACCTTCGCCATCCACGAGGCCGCCGACGCGTTGGGCCTGACGTGCGAGGACGTCTGGAGCGTCCTCGACTCGCTCGTCGAGCTCGGCCTGCTCGCCGAGAACGGCCCGGCTGGCCTGCCGCACAGCACCACGTACCGGATGGCGGGGGTCGTGCGCGCCTTCGCCCGCCGCCAGCCGGAGGCCGCCGACGAGCTCGACGCGTGGCCGGTGCCGCGGGACCGCGCCGAGCTGTACGCGGCGAGCTGACCCTGCCTCCGGGTGGGCCTCGTGAGCCGGTGGTCCTCGTGGGCGGGTGGCCCTCGTGGCCGCCGTCCTCCCTCAAGGAGGCGGCCACGAGGACGGCGGTGGGGTCAGGCCCGCGCGGGCGCGACCGAGTGGTTGCCGCGGACGACGTCAGCGGGGTCGTACGTCGCCTTGATCCGGCCGAGCCTGTCGAGCGTGCCGGGGTCGGCGAAGGGCACCCCGCCGGCGCGCTCGGCGAAGTTCAGGTAGCCGGTATCGGCCGACCAGGGGCGCATGGCCTCGGCCAGGGCGTCCAGGCTGCTGTGCGTCGCCTTCACGGCCGCCTCGACGGGCGTGATCGACACGGAGAACACGGCATAGGCCGCCTCGAACCCGCTGACCGCGCCGCCCCGCGCCGGCTGCGGCGCCAGGGCGCCGCCGAGGTGGCGGATCTCGGCGCTGAGCACCGGGAAGTTCGCCTCCGGACCGGTCACGGAGAGGTAGGCGTCCAACGCCTCGGACGGCAGCTCGTTCAGGAGGAGGCCGTCGCCCGTCCCGGGCACGGGGCCCGGCGGGTCCATGTGGATCTCGGCCAGCGCCTGGGGCGTGCAGGGCTGCACGGTGTCCATGACGGGTGCCAGCGCGCGCAGCGGCGCGAGGACGGCGTCGGTCGCGCCGGCGTCCAGCAGGGAGACCAGCTCGACCACCACGAACGACTGGCCGCGCACGGGCTCGGGGATCTCCTCCATCGGCGGGAAGCGCAGCAGCCGGCCGACCGACGTGATCTCGTCCGGGACAGACGCCGTCCACTCCCGCCACGCGTGCAGCACCTCGGCGGCCCGCTCGATCGGCCAGAACAGCGTGCCGCCGAGCGGCTCGCCGAACTCGAACAGACCGAACTCGAGCGCCGTGACGACCGCGAAGCTGCCGCCGCCCCCGCGGATCGCCCAGAAGAGGTCCGGCTCGGTCTGCGCGTCGATGCGCCGCAGCACGCCGTCCGCGGTCACTACGTCGGCCGCCACGACCTGGTTCGCGGCCAGGCCGTGCTTGCGGGCCAGCCACGACAGGCCGCCGCCGAGGGTGTAGCCGACCACGCCCACGTCCGCCGCGGTGCCCGCCAGACCGGCGAGCCCGTGCGGTGCCGCGGCGGCCTGGACGTCGCCCCAGAGCGCACCGGCCTCGACGCGAGCCGTGCGCGCCTCGGGATCGATCACTACACCGCGCATCTCCGAGGTCTTGATCAGGACGGTGCCGGCCAGCGGGCCGAGCGGGCTCGCGTTGTGCCCGGTGCCCTGCGCCGCCACGCGCAGGCCCGTCGCGCGAGCCGCGTTCACGGCCGTCACCACGTCCTTGGCGCTCGCCGCCAGGACCACGGCCTCCGGGTGCTGGTCGACGGTCAGCTGCCACGCCTGGCGCGCGCCGTCCCACCCGGGATCGCCGGGCAGCACGAGGCGGCCGTCGAGCTGCGCGCGCAGCGTGGATACGTCGAGTTCGTTCGAGGACATCGGGAAGTGCTCCGTTCGGTGGGGTTCGTCGCCCCGATCCTCACGAGTCGCGATCGACAGCCGGTCGACAACTGATCGACGGCCGATCCACACCTCGTCGACGCCGTGTCGAGGTCCGCTCGACGGTCCGCCCCTCCCCCTGTTCAGCGTTCGTAGGTGCCGACGATCGTCGCCCGGGCGAGCGCATGGGTGAACAGCTGGAAGCCGAGGAACGCCGGCGTGGCCGGCTCCAGGAGCTCGACGTGCTCGACGTCGACCGCGTGCACGGCGAAGAAGTAGCGGTCGGGGCCGTTGCCCGGCGGCGGCGCCGAGCCGAGGTAGCGCTCGTAGCCGGCGTCGTTGGCGAGCGTGCGGGCACCGCCGGGCAGTGCCGAGCCGTTCCCGGCGTCCGCCGCCAGCTCGGTCACCGTGACCGGCAGGTCGGCCACCGCCCAGTGCCAGAAGCCGGAGACGGTCGGCACGTCGGGGTCGAAGACCGTGACCGTGAAGCTGCGGGTCTCCGCGGGAAAACCCGACCAGCTCAGCTGCGGCGAGATGTCCTTCCCGTCGCCGCCCAGCACGCCACCCACCTGGTCCAGCGGGAGCTGCTGCCCGTCCTCGAACGAGGCCGAGGTGAGCGTGAAGCCCGGCAGCGGGGGCAGGAAGTCGTAGGGGTCGTAGGGGATCGCCATGATCACGCCTTCCACACCGATTTGAGGTTGCAGAACTCGCGGATGCCCGCGAACGTCAGCTCCCGCCCGTACCCGGAGTTCTTGACGCCGCCGAAGGCCAGCTCGGGGTAGGAGACGGTCATGCCGTTGAGGAAGACCCCGCCGGCCTGCAGCTCCTGCACGAAGTAGTCCTGGTCCTCCTCGTCGTCGGACCAGACGGCGGAGCTGAGCCCGAAGGGGGTCTGGTTGGCCACCCGGGCGGCTTCCTCCCGGTCGGCGACCCGGTAGACCGAGGCCACCGGCCCGAACGCCTCCTCCTGCACGATGCGCATGTCGTCGGTGAGCCCGGCGAGCACGGTCGGGCGGTAGAACCACCCCGGCCCGTCCGGGGCGGAGCCGCCGGCCAGCACCTGGGCGCCCTTGTCGCGGGCGTCGTCGACGAGCACCTCGATGTCGCGCCTGCCCCCTTCGGTGGCGAGCGGGCCGACGTCGGTCCCCTCCTGCATCGGGTCGCCGACCACCAGCCTGCCGACCTCGGCGAGGAACCGTTCCAGGAAGTCGTCGTAGACGTCCGCGTGCACGATGAAGCGTTTGGCCGCGACGCACGACTGGCCGTTGTTCTGCATCCGCGCCCGCACGGCGGTGGTGGACGCGGCGTCCAGGTCGGCGCTCGGCATCACGATGAACGGGTCGGAGCCGCCGAGCTCCAGCACCGTCTTCTTCACCTGCCGGCCGGCCGTGCCCGCCACGGCACGGCCGGCCGGCTCCGAGCCGGTGAGGGTCACCGCGCGGATGCGGGGGTCCTCGATGATCCTCTCGACGTCGGCCGAGGGGATCAGCAGGGTGCGGAACGCGCCGGGCGGGAAGCCACCCCGTTCGAAGAGGGTGTCCAGGTAGAGCGCGGCCCGGGGCACGTTGGACGCGTGCTTGAGCACCCCCGCGTTGCCGGCCATGAGGGCGGGCGCGGCGAACCGCATCACCTGCCAGAGCGGGAAGTTCCACGGCATCACGGCCAGCACGACGCCGAGGGGCTGCCAGACCGTCCGGGCGCTGCCCGCCCCGATGGCCGACGGATCGGCCACCGGGGCGTCCGCCAGGAACGTCTCCGCGTTCTCGGCGTAGTACCGCATGCAGCGGACGCACTTGCCCACCTCCTCCCGCGCCGCGGCCAGCGTCTTGCCCATCTCGAGGGTCAGCATCGCGGCGGCCTCGTCGGTCTCCCCCTCGAGCATGTCGGCGGTGGCTCTCATCCAGCCCGCCCGCCGGGCGAAGCCGGTGTGCCGCAGGGTGGCCGATGCCGTGGCGGCCTGGGTCAGCCGGCGGTCGACCTCGGCCGCGTCGTGCGGCTCGAACTGCTCGACGGTCTCGCCGGTGGTCGGGTTGATCGTTGCGATGGGCACGACGGCCTCCTCAGTCGAAGACGATCACCTGGCGGCCGACGACGTCACCGCGGGCGACCTTCTCGAGGTTCTCGTTGACGTCCTCGAACTTCACCGGGGTGATGGTGTTGTGGATCTTGCCGGCCGCGGCCAGCGCGAGCACCTCGGAGATGTCCTGGTGGTTGCTCCAGAACGAGCCGTGCCAGGTCTGCTCCGTGCCGACCACGAGGTTGACCGGGAGCGTGGCGTTGCTGGCCATCAGCCCCACCTGCGCCACGTCGGAACCCGAGTTCAGGATCCGGAAGTCGATGTCGAGCGAGTCCTGGCCGCCCGCGCAGTCGAGGATGGCGTCGACGCGGCGCCGGCCGGTGAACTTCTCGAGCTGGTCCTGCACCTGTTCGGGGGTGGCGTCCCGGGTGTTGATCGCGTGGTCGGCCCCGTACTCGAGGGCGAGGTCGAGCTTGTCCTGCGTGCGGGAGAACGCCACGATGTCCGCGCCTCCGCTGAACAGCCGCGCGTACTGCACGGCGTAGCTGCCGAGGCCGCCGATGCCCGCGACGACCACCGTGTGGCCGGCGGTGAACTTCCCCCGCTCGACCAGCTTCTTGATGCCCCGGTACGGTGTGGCGCCCGCGTCGGTCAGCGGCGCGAAGAACTCCGGGCCCTGCCCCTCGCCGGGGTTGACCTTGATGGCGTGCTGGTACGGCACCGCCACGTACTCGGCGTAGCCTCCGGGCGGGCCGAACCCCAGCCAGCGTCCGTCTCCGGTGCACAGCTGCGTGTTGCCCTTGACGCACTGCTCACAGGTGCCGTCGCCCCAGCCGGGGTCGACCGCGATGAGGTCCCCCTCCTCGAGCAGCCCGTCGGGTACGAGCGAGCCCTTGCCCACGACGTGGCCGGCGATCTCGTGGCCCGGGATGATCGGCAGCTCGCTCGGCAGGGCCACCTCGAAGTAGCCGTGCTGCTGCTGGTAGTCGCTGCGGCACATCCCGCAGGCGCCCACCTTGACCAGCAGCTCGTCGGGCCGGGGCGTCGGGATGTCGACCTCTACGAACCGGAGCGGCTCCCCGAACTTCCAGATCTGCGCCGCCTGCATCTTTGCCATGACGTTCTCCCTCGTCGGTGTCTCGCTGTGCGGGCGACGCTAGGAGCGGTCGGTGGACGGGCAGTGAAGCACTGCGGATCAAGCACCGCGGCGGCCTTGATCCAGATTCCGTCAAGAACGAGCGCCGACGAGCGAGATCAGCTCCTGGGCGGCCGGCCCGGACGAGGCCGGGTTCTGGCCCGTGACCAGCATCCCGTCGACGACGACGTGCGGCCCGAAGTCACTGACCCGGGAGAAGACGGCGCCGCCGGCCACCAGCTCGTCCTCGACCAGGAACGGCACGACCTGCGTCAGGCCCATCGCCTCCTCCTCGCTGTCCGTGAACCCGGTGACCTGGCGGCCGGCCACGAGCGGGGAGCCGTCGGCGGCGGTCGTGTGCCGCAGGGCGCCGGGAGCGTGGCAGACCAGCGCGAGCGGGCGGTTCCCCCGCGCCACCCGCTCGATCAGCGCGATCGAGGCCGGGTCCTCGGCCAGGTCCCACAGGGGGCCGTGGCCGCCGGGGTAGAACACGGCGTCGAAGTCGTCCGCGGACACCGCGTCCAGCCGGACGGTGGAGCCGAGCTGCGCCTCGGCCTCGGCGTCCGCCTCGAACCGCCGGGTCTGGTCGGTCTGGAAGGCGGGCTCGTCGCTCTTCGGGTCGAGCGGCGGGCGCCCGCCCTTCGGCGAGGCCAGCGTGACCTCCCAGCCGGCGTCGCGGAAGTGGTAGTAGGGCGCGGCGAGCTCCTCGAGCCAGAACCCGGTCTTGCGCCCGGTGTCGCCCAGCTCGTCGTGGGAGGTCAGCACCATCAGGACCGTCATCGGGGTGTTCATCCCCCGGACGCTACGGCGGCGCGCTCACCAGAGAGTTGACCCGTGGTGGGGGGGAAGGGGGACAGCCGCCCCCAGCCGGGGGGCCCGAGCGGCACCATCCCAAAAAACCCGCCCACCCGGAACCCCCCCTTCGGCGCGCTTTCCCCGGAGAAACGGGGGCCCTCCCGTAGGTGCCAC
>NZ_JBHWLR010000034.1:0-32316 GCF_042731755.1 Promicromonospora sp. NPDC059942 | reverse complement strand
TTGGTTTGTAGATGGCGTCTCCCCCGGGCCGGTGGGGTTGGGGCAGACGATGGCGTGGCTGTCCGGGCGGCCCCTCGCCCCACCGCCGTCCGGCTACTTCGCGAAGGTGACGTCCTTCAGCGCGTACTCGCCGTCCACGCGCGGCTCCCACGCGATGTCGGGGCTCACCGCGTAGTCGGCCATCGGGGTGTAGAGCGGGATCAGATAGGCGTTGTCCCAGTTCGCCTGGGACAGCTCGGCGAACACGGCCTCGCGGTCGGCGCCGTCGACCGTGCGCTGCTCCTCGACCAGCGCCTGCGTCTCGGGCGACTTCGCGTAGTCGTTCTGGCCGCCGGCGAAGAAGTTCGTGGCGGGCATGTCGGCGTCCATCGTGGTGGGCGCCCACGTGTTGAGGTAGAGGCCCTCCATGTTCACGGTGCCGTAGATCTTGTTCGAGAGGCTCGCCTGGTCCATCCCGACGAGCTCGACCTTGATGCCGACGGCGTCGAGGTAGCCGGCGATCGCCTGCGCCACCTCGGAGCTGAGCGGGATACGGCCGTCGGTCGCGTACTCGAACGGGATCGCCTCGCCGTCGTACGACGACTGCGCGAGCAGGTCCTTGGCTGCCTCGGGATCGTAGCCGGGCGCCTCGGCGTCCGCCGCGTGGCCCGTGACGTTGGGCGCGACGGGCTGGTCGTTCGCGACGGCCCGGCCGCCGAGGGCCTGCGCCACGAGCTCCTCCTTGTCGATCGCGAGCTGGACCGCGCGGCGCACGAGCGGGTCCTTGAGCGCGCCCTTCGTGGAGTTGGTGCCGAGGAAGATCACGCCGTTCGACTCCCGCGACGCGATCTCGGCCCCCGAGCCGTCCACCGCGGAGACCTGGTTGGGCGAGATGAGCGCGACGTCCAGGCTGCCCGCGATGACGCCGTTCAGGCGCGCCTCCTCGTCGGCGACGGTCTGGAAGGTGAGCGTGTCCACCTCCGGGGCGCCGCCCCAGTAGTCGTCGTTGCCCTCCAGCACGTACTCGACGCCGCGGGTCCAGCTCACGTACGTGAACGGCCCCGAGCCCACCGGCGCCTCGACGAAGCCCTCCGGGCCGAGCTCGGTGTAGACGTCCTCGGGCACGATCGACACCGAGGTGGTGATCGACGGCCACGGCGAGAACGGGGAGCTCAGCGCGAACACGACGGTCGTGTCGTCCGTCGCCTCCGCCGACTCCAGCATGCCCATGTAGCCGCGGATGTCGGAGTCGGGCGTGGCGAGCACCTGGTTGTAGCTGAACGCGACGTCCTCGGCCGTCAGGGGCTCGCCGTTGTGGAAGGTGACGTCGTCCCGCAGCGTGAACGTCCACTCGGTGAAGTCGTCGTTCGGCGTCCATGCGGTCGCCACGGACGGCTCGATCTCGCCGTCGGCGTTGAGCGTGGTGAGCTGGTCGTAGAGGTTGTAGTAGTAGTTGAAGCCGGCCAGCGAACCCTCCACGAGCGGGTCGGGCTGCCGCTCGGGCTCGGTGACGGCGCCGACGGTCAGGTCGTGCGAGACGGCGGCGGAGCCGCTGGCGGCGGAGCAGCCGCTGAGGGCGAGGGCGGCCACGAGGGCGACAGCGGCGGCAGGTCGGGTGCGGTGTCGGAGCATGCTGCGTTCCTTACGGTTCGGGAGTCAGGGGCGGGGCGGCGCGCCGGGGCGCAGGTACGGGTCGGGGTGCGGGATCGACGCCAGGAGGGACGCGGTGTACGGGTGCCGCGGCGCGTCGAAGATCTGGTCGCGGTCGCCGGTCTCGACGATGCGGCCCTGCCGCATCACCGCGACCCGGTCGGACAGGTGGCGCACGACGGCGAGGTCGTGGGCGATGAACAGGTACGACAGGCCGAGCCGCTCCTGCAGGTCCATCAGCAGGTTCACCACCTGCGCCTGCACCGAGACGTCGAGCGCGGAGACGGGCTCGTCGAGCACGAGGATCTCGGGGCGCAGCGCGAGCGCCCGGGCGATGCCGATGCGCTGGCGCTGGCCGCCGGAGAACTGCGCCGGACGGCGGTCCTGCACGTCGGCGTCGAGGCCCACCTCGGCCAGCAGCTCCACGACCCGCTCGGGCGCGTACCGGCCGGCGATGCGCAGCGGTTCCGCCACGATGTCGTGCACGCGCATGCGCGGGTCGAGCGACGAGTACGGGTCCTGGAAGACGAGCTGGACGCTGCTGAGCACCTTGCGGCGCGCCGCCGGCGCGAGCCCCTGCATGCGCTGCCCGAGGATCGAGACCGAGCCGGACGCCGGGGTGTTCAGCCCGAACACCGTGCGCACGAGCGTGGACTTGCCGCAGCCCGACTCCCCCACCAGCCCGAGCGTCTCGCCGCGGCCGAGCGTGAGGCTCACGCCGTCGACGGCGTGCACCACGCTGCGGCCGCGCAGGCCGCGGCGGGAGGTGAACCGCACGTGCAGGTCGTCGATCTCCAGGACGGCGCTCATGCGGTCACCGCCCGGGCGAACTCGCGCGTGCGGTCGGCGTGGTGGCACGCGGACTCGTGCGTGACGTCGTGGCCGCCGGTGTCGCCCGCCCCGCCGTCCGCCGCAGGCCGCAGCTCGGGCCGCGTGGTGCCGCACAGCTCGGACCGCGCCGGGAGCTCGCAGCGGGTCGCGAACGCGCACCCGGGCGGGCGGCGGGTCGGCGCGGGCGGCGACCCGGGGATGGCGTACGCGCGCGACCCGGCCCGCTCGGCCGACAGCAGGCTGCCGAGCAGCCCGGCGGTGTACGGGTGCCGCGCCTCGTCGAAGACGGTCCACACCGTGCCGCGCTCCACGATCCGGCCGGCGTACATGATGCAGATCTCGTCGGCGACCTGCGCCACGAGGCCGAGGTCGTGCGTGATGAGCACCATCGCGGCGCCCGACGTCGCCCGCGCGTCGGCGAGCACGTCCATGATCTGCGCCTGGATGGTCACGTCGAGCGCCGTGGTGGGCTCGTCGGCGATCAGCAGGGCGGGCCGGTTCGCCATGGCCATCGCGATCACGGCGCGCTGGCGCATGCCCCCCGACCACTGGTGCGGGTAGCTCCGGGCGCGCTCGGCGGGGTCGGGCACGCCCACCTCGGTGAGCAGCTCCTCGACGCGGGCCAGCACCTGCGCGCGCGGCGTGCGTGGGTGGTGGGCGCGGACGGCGCGGGCGATCTGCGCGCCGACCCGCTTGACGGGGTTGAGCGCAGTCATCGGGTCCTGGAAGACCATGGCGAGCTCGTTGCCGCGCAGCGCCCGCAGCTCGCGCTCGGGCAGGGTGAGCAGGTCCTGGCCGCGGAACCGCACGGTGCCGGAGAACACCTCGAGCCCCTCGGGCAGCAGGCCGAGCACGGCCGCCATGGTCAGGCTCTTGCCCGAGCCGGACTCGCCGACCAGGCAGAGCACCCGCCCCTCGTGCACGGTGAAGCCGACGCCGTCGACGAGGCGCACCTCGGCGCCGTCGGCGTCGCGGTAGCCGACCGAGAGGTCGTCCACGCGGAGCAGCACTGGCGTGGTCATGTGGTCCTCACTTCCGTCGCCGCGCCGGGCGCAGGTCGCGCTCGGCCGTGAATCGCTGGCTGATCAGGTTGGTGCCGATCACGACCAGGAAGATCGCGATGCCGGGCACCACCGAGAGGTAGGGCGCCTGCCGGATGTACTTCTGGCCCTCGCTGATGAGCAGGCCCCAGCTCGGCACGGGCGGCTGCACCCCGAGGCCGAGGTAGTCGAACGAGCTCGTGAGCAGCAGCACCGCCCCGATGTCGCTGGACGCGAGGATGAGCATCTGCACCGCGACGCCCGGGGCGATGTGGCGGCTGATGGTCCAGGTGGCGGAGGCGCCCTGGATACGCGGGACGAGCACGAAGTCGCGGTCGCGCAGGGTCATGGCCGTGCCGCGCGCCACCCGGGCGTAGCCCACCCAGTAGGTGGCCGCGAGCGTGATGACCATGAGCCACACGCTCGGACCCACGGCCGCGGACAGGGCGATGAGCACGAGGATGACGGGCATCGCGAGCTGCACGTCGGCCCAGCCCATGAGCACGTTGTCGAGACGGCCGCCGTGGTAGCCCGCGAGCAGTCCGACGACCATGCCGATGATCGCGTTGACGACCACCACCAGCAGCACGATGCCGAGCGAGACGAGCCCGCCGAGGGCCAGGCGGCTCGCCAGGTCGCGGCCGAGCATGTCGGTGCCGAGCGGGTGGGCGGCGTCGGTCAGCGGCGGCACGAACGCGCGCGACAGGTCCTGCGCGTACGGCGCGTAGAGCGGCAGGAGCGGGGTGACCACACAGAAGAGCACGACGGCGGCCACGAGCACGACGCCCGTCCGCTCCAGCGGGGTGAGGCCGGCAGCCACGGCGGCGACGCATGCCGCCGCCGGCTTCCTGACCCGGTCGGTGTCCTGGGCCGGGTCCTGGGCGGTGTACGTCGTCATGCGCGCCTCACTCTCGGGTCGATGAGCGCGCTCGCGGCGTCGACCAGCAGGTTGGACAGGATGAACAGGGCGGCGACGACGATCAGCCCCGACTGCACGACCGGGAAGTCGCGCGAGTAGACGGCGCTGAGCATGAGCTGACCCATGCCCGGCCAGGCGAAGACGTTCTCGACGATCACCAGGCCGCCGAGGAACGAGCCCAGGTTGATCGCGGCGATGGTGAGCACCGGCAGGGACGCGTTGGGCAGCAGCTCGCCCACCACCACGCGGAACCGGTTCTCGCCGCGCGCCACCGCCGTGCGCGCGTAGTCGAGCCGCCCCTGCTCGGACAGGGAGTTGTCGAGCAGCCGGGTGTACACCACGAACTGTGCGGTGGCGATGGTCAGCGCCGGCATGACGATCGCCAGCGGGTCCCGGTTGCCGAGCGAGGGCAGCCAGCCCAGCGTCACCGAGAACACGAGCACGAGCAGCAGCCCGAAGAAGAAGTCGGGAATGGCCTGCCGCGCCGAGCCGAGGCCGAGGAACGTGGTGCGCAGCGTGCGGCTGCGCGCGAGGTGCGTGGTGATGGTCGCGGCGAACGCCAGCACGAGCCCGAGCGCGAGCCCGATCGCCCCCAGGCTGAGCGACGCGGGCAGCCGCTCCAGCACGAGGTCCATCGACGAGACGCCGGCCTGCCGGTACGAGTCGCCGAAGTCGCCGCCGAGGATGCCGCGCAGGTACTCGACGTACTGCACCGGCAGCGGCTGGTCGAAGCCGAGCCGCGTGTTCAGCTCGTCGATCTGCTCCCGGGTCGCGTTCTCGGTCAGGAGCAGCGCGGCGGGGCTGCCGCTCAGGCGGCCGAGCAGGAACGCGACGGTGACGACCACGAAGATCGTCGCGAGCGCCTGCAGCGTTCGGGTGACGAGAAATCTCGCCATGGAGCACTCACCCCCTTCGAGGTTGTTCGAAGTGATCTGTATACAGATTGGGCTGAATTTGTTTCATCTGCGTATCGGTCGGTTTCGGGTGAGTGAAACCTCCGAACCGGGCTCGAAGGGCTTGTGACCTCGGAGAATCCCTGGAATTATGCGAGAGTTTCCGGCCCTTCGGTGTGCGGGACAGTGGCTGCGGAGGCGCGCGACACGGGCCGACGCGGACCACGATCGACCAAGGGTCTGGCTATCTGGGATACAGAAACGAGTTCAGGAGGTCGCATGACCACACGCGTGCTCACGTCGGAGCAAGTGGAAGGACTGGTGGAGCCGGCAGGGCTCCTCGCCTCGCTCGACCAGGCGCACCGCTGGCTCGCGGCCGGGCTGGCGGTCCAGCCCGCACCCCACGCCCTCCGGGCACCGGGCGACCGCACCGCGGACGGGCCGGCGGTCGTGCCCATGACCTCGTTCGCCCCGGAGCTCGGGCTGTTCGCGATCAAGGTGCTCGCCGACCGCCCCCGCAACCGCGCCGCCGGGCTGCCCGCCCAGCGCTCCACGATCTCGGTCTACTCGGCCGAGACCGGCGAGTGCGTCGGCCTCCTCGACGGGCGCGCCGTCACCCGGCTGCGCACCGCCGCCGTGACCGCGCTCGCCACCCGCGCGCTGGCCCGTCCCGGCGCCGGCACGGTCGCCCTGCTCGGGGCGGGCGCGCTCGCCCACGAGCACGCCCTCGCGCTCGCCCACGTGCTGGACCTCGACGAGGTCCGGGTGTGGTCTCGCTCGGCGGTCCGGGGCGGCGAGCTCGCCGACTCGCTCAAGGCCGCCGGCCTGCCCGCGACCTCGACCGTCGACGCGCGCGCCGCCGTCGACGGGGCCGACGTCGTCTGCACGCTCACCCCGGCCGAGACGCCGCTCCTGCGGGCGGACTGGCTCTCCCCCGGCACCCACGTGAACGCCGTCGGCTCACCGCCCCGGCCCGAGTTCTCGGAGGTGCCGCCCGAGGTCTTCGCCCGCGCCGCCGTCACCGTCGTGGACGCGCGGGCCGTGGCGCTCGCCGACTCGGGCAACGTCCGCAACGCGATCGCGGCGGGCGCGCTGCGGGAGGCCGACCTCGTGGAGCTCGGCGAGGTGCTGGTCGGCCACGCCCCGGGGCGCACGGACGCGTCCGGTGTCACGGTGTTCAACTCCGTCGGGATCGGGCTGCAGGACCTCGCCGCCGCCGACCACGTGCTGCGTCGGGCGGCGGACGCCGAGGCTGGGACGATGGTGCGCACGCGGGCCTGAGCCCGGCGCGCCCGTCCCCGCCGCAGTCCGTCCCCACCCCCGTCCTTGAGGAGCCGCCCCGATGACCGAACCGCAGCCCGGGCTCGGCGAGCCGCTGTCGGCGCAGATGTACCAGACCCTGCGCCGCGGCATCATCCTGGGCGACTACCCGCAGGGTTCCGCGCTCAAGGAGGCCCGCCTCGCCGACGAGCTCGACGTGTCGCGCATCCCCATCCGCGCGGCGATCCCGCACCTGGAGAACGAGGGCTTCCTGACGACGGCGCCGCGGCGCAGCGCCCGCGTCACCACCTGGACGGGGCGCGCCGTCAACGAGCTGTTCGACGTGCGCCTCTCGATCGAGTCGCTGGCCGCCCGCCAGGCGGCCACCGCGGTGCGCGAGGGCGCGAGCACGGCCGCGCTCACCGCGTCCCTCGACCTCGCGCACGCGGCCGTGGCGAGCGGCGACCGCCTGGAGATCGCCGAGGCGCACACGACGTACCACGAGCGGGTCGTGGAGCTGGCCGGCAACGAGCTGCTGGCCTCGATCATGCGCGGCGTGCTGGGTCGCATGACGTGGCTGTTCTACCTCACCGCGGCGCGGGACCCCGCCGGGCAGTCGCACGAGCACGACGAGCTGCTGGAGGTCATCGCGTCCGGCAACGACCGGCTCGCCGAGTCGGTCGCGTTCGCGCACATCGAGAAGGGGCGGGCGCCCTCGCTCGGCATCCTGCTGCGCGACGAGTGAGGCCCGGCCGGGCGGGCGCGGGCGGCGGCGAAAATCCGTGGCCCGCGATGGCGGCCGGGGTGTTTCCTGACGCCACCGACCGCCGCCGCAGCGGCCGTCGTCCCGACCGTGAGGTGCCCGCATGATCGTCGTCTCCGCAGCCTCCGGCGCCCTCGGCCGGCTCGTCGTCGCCGCACTGCTGGCGCGCGTGCCCGCGGGCCGGGTCGTGGCCGCCGTCCGGGACCCGGCCCGCGTGGCCGACCTGGCCGCACGCGGCGTCGTGGTGCGGCGCGGCGACTACGACGACCCCGGCAGCCTGCGCCTCGCGTTCGAAGGGGCCGACCGGCTGCTGCTCATCTCCTCCCCCGAGCTCGACACGGGCCGGCGGACCAAGCAGCACCTGGCCGCGATCGAGGCCGCTGTCGCCCAGGGGGTCGGCGCGATCGCCTACACCAGCTTCCTGGGCGCCGACCGCGGCGGCGACGGCATGAACGCCGCCCACCACGCCACCGAACGCGCCCTGCTGGACAGCGGCGCCGCGCACACGGTCCTGCGCCACCCGTTCTACACCGACGCCTTCGTCGAGGCCGGGATCGGCGCGGTCGCCGGGTCCGGCCGGCTCGTCAGCGCGGCCGGCGGGCGCGGCCTCAACACCGTCACGCGGGCCGACCTGGCCGACGCGGCCGCCGCCGTCCTGACCGGCGACGGGCACGCGGGCCGCGCCTACGACCTGACCGGACCCCTGTGGACGTACCCGCAGCTCGCCGCGGCGATCGGGGACGCCACCGGCCGGCCGGTCGTCCACGAGGAGGTGGACGCCGTCCCCGGCCCGATGGGCTTCCTCATGGCGCTGGCCCGCTCCGGGGCCCTGGAACGCCAGACCGGCGACCTGCACCACCTGCTCGGCCGGCCGCCGACGAGCCTGCAGCAGGCCGTCACCGATGCCCTGGAAACCCACTCGGCCGGCGCACTTTCGGAGGGCGCCGAATCGGATTGAGGGACGGGCCGGGCGGTGCGACAGTGGCAGGGAGGAGGAAGCGTATGACCGACTCGCTCGCTGTCGAGGCGCGAGGCCTCGTCAAGCACTTCACCAGCCGCAAGTCCGTCACCAAGGCCGTCGACGGGATCGACCTCTCGATCGCCGAGGGCAGCGTCTTCGGCCTGCTGGGCCCCAACGGCGCGGGCAAGACCACCGTGGTCCGGATGCTCGCCACCCTGCTGCGGCCCGACGCCGGCACCGCGACCGTGCTGGGCCACGACGTGGTGCGCGACGCCGACGCCGTCCGCTCCGCCGTCGGCCTGACCGGGCAGTACGCGTCCGTGGACGAGGACCTGACCGGCACCGAGAACCTGCTCATGCTCGCCCGGCTCTACGGCTTCGCGCCGGCCGCCGCCCGGCGGCGCGTGGAGGGCCTGCTGGAGGCGTTCGACCTGGCCGACGCCGGGTCCCGCCAGGTCAAGACCTACTCCGGCGGCATGCACCGGCGCATCGACCTCGCCGCGTCGCTCGTGCTCGCCCCGCGCGTGCTGTTCCTGGACGAGCCGACCACCGGCCTCGACCCGCGCAGCCGCAACCAGGTGTGGGACATCGTGCGGGTGCTCGTGGACGACGGCGCCACCGTGCTGCTCACCACCCAGTACCTCGACGAGGCGGACCAGCTCGCGGACCGCATCGCCGTCGTCGACCGCGGGCTCACCGTCGCAGAGGGCACCGCGAGCGACCTCAAGCGGTCGGTCGGCGAGGGCGCCGTGCACCTGCGCGTCGCCGAGGTGTCCGAGCGCGCCCGGGCCGCCGAGATCACGGAGCGCGTCCTGCGCACCGAGGCCACCTTCGGCTCCGACCCGCACACCATCGCCGCGCGCGTGCCCGACGACGGCGCCGACGCCGTCCCCCGGCTGCTGCCGGCGCTGGCCGAGGCCGGGATCAGCGTGCCCGAGTTCACGCTGGGCCAGCCGAGCCTGGACGAGGTGTTCCTCGCCCTGACGGGCCAGCCCCTGCCCGACGAGGAGGCGTCCACCGACGGGACCCCCGCCGAACCGGGCGCGCGCCGGACCACGGAGGCGTCCCGATGACCACGACCACCCTGCGCGAGGCCGTCGCCCTCACGGACCGCCCGTCCCGCCCGTCGGCCGTGGGGACCACGCTGACGTTCGGCTGGCGCGCGCTGCTGAAGATCAAGCACGTGCCCGAGCAGCTCTTCGACGTGCTGGTCTCGCCCATCATCTTCACGCTGATGTTCACGTACCTGTTCGGCGGGGCGCTGGCCGGCTCCACGCAGGCGTACGTCCAGTTCCTGCTGCCCGGCATCCTGGTGCAGACCATCCTGTTCGTGACGATCTACACCGGCTACACGCTCAACAACGACATCTCCAAGGGTGTCTTCGACCGGTTCCGGTCGCTGCCCATCTGGCGGCCGTCGCCCGTCGTCGGCGCTCTGCTGGGCGACACCGTGCGCTACACGATCGCCTCGGTCATCACGATCTCGCTCGGCCTGCTGCTCGGCTTCCGGCCCGACGGCGGGTTCCTGGGCGTGGTGCTCGGGGTGCTGCTCCTGCTGGTGTTCGCCTTCGCGCTGAGCTGGACCTTCATCATCCTCGGGCTGCTGGTGCGCTCGCCCAACGCCGTGATGGGCATCTCGATGCTGGTGCTCATGCCGCTCACGTTCGCCTCCAACGTCTTCGTGGACCCCGCCACCATGCCGTCCGGCCTGCGCGCGTTCGTCGAGGTCAACCCCGTGAGCCACCTGGTCACCGCGGTGCGCGGCCTGATGGCGGGCAGCGCCGACACCTCCGAGATCCTCTGGGTGCTGATCGCGTCCGCCGCCCTCACGGCCGTGCTGGGCCCGATCGCGATGCACATCTACCGCACGAAGTCCTGACTCGTTGACGTGCGCGGACACCGGTAACTAGCCTCCGGGGTGGCCGGTGGTGTGCTCCACGGCGACTGCCGGCTCCTTGGCCCCGAACAAAGGAGTTCCGCCATGAGCACCCCGATCTCCCGCCGCACCGTGCTCGTCTCCGGCGCCGCCGTCGGCGCCTCCGCCCTGCTGGGCGCACCCGCCGCCGCCGCGAGCGCCCCGGTCTCCACGGGGCGCGGCCACAAGGACGCCCTCGTGACTCCGGTCGCCGAGGTGCTCGACGGCGGCGAACAGGTGACCTCGCTCGTCGTGTCCGCCCACCAGCTGAGCCGCGTGGAGCGGTCGTCGCTGACGGCGTCGACGTTCACCGTGCACGTCACGGCCACCAACCCGCTGACCGGGCTGGTCGCCTACGAGCAGGACCGGGTGGTCACGGCCGCGGGCTGGACGCGCCGCGGCGAGATCCTCCTGGAGCTGGAGCACGGGTGGGGGGTGGACGGCGGCAGCACGCTGCAGTACCTGGGCGCGTACGGCCGCAACGTGGTCCTCGACCTCGACCACGCCGTGACGCAGGTCGAGCCGCTGCGCGGCCGGGGCGGGGGCGGCGCGGTCGTGCTGGACTCGTTCCGCCAGGACCGGCTGTCCGACCCGGAGGTCGACGCGTTCGGCTACCACGCGACCGCGTCAGGCCTGAACTATCGGCTGTTCGCCCCGGCGCGCCGGCGTGGCCGGGACCGCGCGGCGCTCGTCGTCTGGCTGCACGGCGGCGGCGAGGGCGGCCTCATCAACGACCAGTACCACTACTACGACAACGAGACGCAGCTGCGGGCCAACCGGGGCGCGCTCGGTTTCGCCACGCCGGAGGCCCAGGAGATCTTCGGCGGCGCCTACGTGCTGGCTCCGCAGGCGACGTCGGCCTGGATGCAGGACGGCGACGGCTTCGCGCCGCTCGTGCTGGAGGCGATCGAGGAGGTCGCGGCGGCGCACCGGATCGACCCGAGCCGCGTCCACGTGGTCGGCTGCTCGAACGGCGGGTACATGTCGCTGAAGATGGTCGCCGAGTACGGGGACGTGTTCGCGACCTCCGCGCCGATCTGCTGCGGCATCGGCCCCCGCGACGGCTCAGGCACCTACTTCATCTCCGACGCCGAGCTCGCCGCGACCACCACGCCCACGTGGCTCGTGGCCTCGGCCGACGACACCACGCTGAACGCCCAGGCCAACACCGTCTACGCCCACGAGCGGATCGACGGCTCGATCATGAGCCTGTACGAGAACGTCACGTGGGACGGGAACACCTACCCCGGGCACTGGTCGTGGATCTACGTCGCCCGGAACGACCCGCGCCACGACGGCACGAGCATCTGGGAGTGGATGGCGTCCACGCGGCGCTGAGCGACCTTGATTGACGAGTGACCGTGCGCCCACTAATAATGGGCGCATGGTCACTATCGGGTCGTCGCACGACGAGCTGCCCAGGGGAACCGCAGGACCGGCCGAGGTCCTCGTCGTCGGCGCGGGGCCCGTGGGCCTCGCGCTGGCGTGCGACCTCGCCCGCCGCGGCGTCGGCGTACGGATCATCGACCGCGCCGACGCCCACCCGGTCGGGACCCGCGCCCGCGGAGTCCGCGCCCGCACGCAGGAGGTGTTCGAGGACCTCGGCGTGTTTTTGCGGGTTGTTGCGGCCCCTCCGGTGCCTCCCCCCCCCCCTCCCTCCCCCACCCCCTTTCGTGGGGGCTGGCCTTTTCGCCAAAAAAACCCGCCCCCCAAAAAACACCCCCCCCACTCAACTGATGGGGGAGGTCAGTCGAGCGGGGAGATGCTCATCTCGCCCGCCGGGCCCTGGCGGTACGCCGTGAAGTAACCGTCCGTCGCCAGCGCGTTGTTCGCCGTGTCGTCGAGGTAGCTCCACACCGGTTCGCCGTCCACGCGCAGCACCACGCGGATGCCGCCCTCGACGTCGACGGCGCCGAACGTGACCTCGTGCGTCGAGTTCGGCTCGATCACCGTGTTCGGGAACACGTCGATCATGAAGACGTCGGGCTTCCACCGCTGCATCTCGATGACGTCCTCCTTGATGACCACCAGGTACCCCGAGTTGCTGTTGGTCCACACGGGGTTGCCGGCGGACTTCGACCGCACCGAGAAGCCGAACCAGCCCCCGTTGAAGTCGCCGAACGAGGTGTCGAACCGCAGCAGCTCGTCACCGAACGTCGCCGGGGCGAACCCGGACGCGCTGCGCGGCGCCAGGTGCGCCGCCCCGTCCGTGACGGTCACCCCGCCGGACGGCGCCCACGCCGCCGCGTCGAGGATCTCGGCGCCCAGGTCGGTCACGGGGTGGTCGGCCGCCTGCACGGTCACCGCGGACGACGCCGACAGGCCCGGCACCGCCGTCGACGTCGCGGAGATCGTCGCGGTGCCGGCCCCGACGCCGCGGACGGTGCCGTCGTCGGCCACGGTGGCCACCGCCTCGTCGCTGGACGTCCACTCCAGGCCGGTGCGGGTCGCGTCGGCCGGCGTGAACGTGGCGTCGAGCTCCCGGGTCTCGCCGGGCTCGATCGTGGCGGCCGACGGCGCGAGCGTCACGCTCGTGGGGTCCACCCCCACCAGCGAGAACGTCACGTCGTCGAAGTCCAGCGCCGTGAAGCCCTGGACGTAGAAGCCGACCTTGCCGGCCGCCGCGGGCGCGGGGTTGGCGCCCTCCACGACCGCGTCGCCGTCGAGCAGCACCCGGACGCCGTCCGGCGTGACGACCACGCGCACGTCGTACTGCGTGCCGGGCGCCAGGCCCTCGCCCGCGGGCAGGGTCACCTGCTTCACCGTGCCCCACGCGGAGTCGAAGATGGTCCATGTGGACCCGGCCGCCGCGTGCCGGTACCGGACGTAGCCGCCGGGCGTGGCGCCCGTGCGGTCGTAGACCAGCAGCTGCCCGCCCTCGGGCACGTCGGCCGGCGTGGTGACCGTGAAGTCGAGCGCGTAGGTCGAGAACTGCCGGTCGAGCTGGGTGTTGGCGCCGTTCTTGATGCGCAGCACGTGGTCGCCCGTGCCGTCGTCGACGATCGCCCGGTTGGCGTCGGTGGGCCAGCCGTTCGCGCCCGACTCGAAGTCGGTCGAGTGCAGCACGCCGTCGCCCGCGGCCACGGTGACCGCCATCTCGTCGCGGATGCCCGGGTCGGCCTTCGACTCCACGGTCACGACCAGCTCGCCCGGCCCGATCGCGGTGAGCACGCCCGCCGCGCTGACCGTCGCGACCTCCGGGTCGCTGGAGGCGTAGGTGACGGCCTGGTCGGTCGCGTTCCACGGCACGGCCTGCGCCGCGACGGACAGCTCGTCGCCGAGCGTGATCGTGAGCTGGTCGCCGGGCAGCGCCAGGGACTCCAGCGCCACCTCGTCCGGCGTCTGCGACTGGCCCACGTGCCCGTCCGTGCCGATCTCGTCGAACGGGATGGCCTCGAAGCCGGGGATCTGGTCGAAGACGGCGGCGTCCGCGGTGAAGGAATAGTCGCCGTTCGCGGCGTCGACGAAGCCGGGGTCGGCGTCCGTCACCCAGTTGTCCCCGTAGTTCAGCAGGTTCTTCGTGTCCAGCGCTCCCTCGGCGTTGACGTCCGGGTTCCGGGTGCGGTTCGGGTTCCAGATCACGTTCCGGTCGAACGAGCTGTGGTCCGGGAAGTAGTGGTTGTCCTCGAAGAAGTGCCCCAGCTCGGGGTACTTCGTCAGGTAGGGCGTGCCGGCGAAGTCGCCGTTGTCGGCGAACACCTTCTGCCACTTGGGCAGGTACACCCGGTCGACGGTGTTGCCCTCGCCGTCGCCCATCCACTGCGTGTAGTTGTCGTACGGCACCGTGGTGTCGACGAACACGTTGTTCACGGCGTCGATGTAGTCGGCCGAGCCGGACTTGATCGCGTCGTTGCCCATGTTCACGAACACGTTCTGCTCGATGTTCAGGTCCCACGTGAAGTTGTCGGCGTAGATGCCCTCGACGCCGTGCTTGGTCAGGCCCACGTCGTGGAAGTAGTTCTGCCGGAACACGTGGCCGCGCTGCTGCGGCGTCTCGCCCGAGTTCATGTAGATGGCGCCGAGATCCTGGAACGTCTTGCAGACGTCGTACACCTCGTTCTGCTCGAACAGGTGGTCGTTGCCGTGCACGATGATCCCCGGGTGCGGGGCGTCGTTGATCTCGTTGCCGCGCGCCACGTTGCCCACCCCGTCGAACATCACGCCCGGGTTGTAGGCCTTGTGGTAGTAGGCGAAGTCGTGGATGTGGGAGTCCTCGACGCGGTTGTTGCCCGGCGCGAGGGTGGTCTTGTTCCCGCCCTGCAGCACCACGCCGACGCCGCCCACGTGGCGGATGTCGTTCGAGACGACGGCGTGGTCGGTGCCGCCGCGGTTCACGGGGATCCCGTCGTACGTGTACCGGCCGGGGGAGTTGATGAGCACCCCGCCGTCGGTGAAGTTCTGGACGTCGCTGTTCGAGATCGTCACGTGGCTGCCGCCGAGGATGACCGCGGCGTTCGCGCGCCCGTAGTCGAGCACCAGGTCGTCGAACGTCACGTACGACGTGCCGTCCGTGCGGATCATCGGCTCGTCGAGCGTCGTGACCACGGGCGCGCCCCGCTCCGCGAGGAACGACGCGTTCGGCACCAGGTACAGGACGCCGGTGTCCCGGTCGATGAAGTACTCGCCGGGGGCGTCGAGCTCCTCCAGCAGGTTCTGGGCGAAGTGGAAGTCGGGGTACCAGGTCTTCATCAGGCCCGACATCTCGCCGTAGCGCAGCGTGATGGTCCGGGCGTCGGTGTCGATCGACTCGATCTTGTTGTACGACCACTCCCAGCTCTGGCCGAAGATGCCGTCGAGCCAGATGTCGTCGGCCTGGCCCCAGTGCTGCGGCCGGTCGTAGGAGTAGCTGAACGTGCCGCCGCGGTCCTGCAGGTCGGCGTCGTCCTTCGTGGGGCCGGCGTCGACGATCTTGTTCATCTGCACGGTGTCCTGGACGGCCCCCGCGTTGGGCCAGCGGGCGAGCGTCATGTCCTGGCCGTCGACGTACAGCTCCATGGGCGGGGTGGTGCTGACGTCGTTGGCCTTCCAGTACCCGTGCCGGCTGAGCTGGCCGTAGTCGTCGATGCCCAGCTCGCCCAGGTCGATCTGGAGGATGTCGTCGCGGGCCGACGTCTCGATCACGCGGTCGAGCACGGCCTGGTCGGTCACGGGGGAGAAGCCGTCGTAGGGCAGCTCCTTGCCGCCGGAGATCGTGGCGGTCTCGCCCGGGTAGGAGCGGTAGGTGACGGGCGCGGCGGCGGTGCCCGAGTCCTCGGCGCCGAGGGTGAACGACGCCGAGCGTTCGTACGTGCCCTCCCGCAGGTAGACGGTCACGCCGTCGGCCGGGAGGTTGCCCGCCGCCCGGAGCGCGCGGATGGCGTCGCGCGCCGCCTCCAGCGTGGCGAGCGGCGCGGCCTCGGTGCCGGCGGCGCCGTCGTCGCCGTCCGGCGCGAGGTAGATCGTGCCCCGCGCGCCGGGGGCGTGCGGGCCCTTGCCGGGCTTGCCGGGCTTCGGCTTGCCATGCCCCTTCCCGGGGCCTTTGCCGGGGTCCTTGCCCGGCCCCTTGCCCGGCCCCTTGTCGACGGTGGTCGTGGTGACTGACGCGTGCTGAGCCCCGGTCTGCTGCGGGGCTGCCGTGGCGGCCGCGCTGGTGGCAGTCGCGCCGACGACGCACGTGGCGACGGCGGCGGCGAGCAGGGCTGACAGATGTCGCTTCATTGCGAGTGCTCCGACCTCTTCGGTGATGGTCATGGACTGCGGGTCGTCCTCGACCCGCGGCTGGCAGCGGGAGCGATGCTACATTAATCGATAATCGCTGACAATGAATGAGAGGCGTTCGGACGCCGCCGCGCCAGGTACGGTCGGACCCGTTCATCACACGAAGGAGTGCTTCATGACCAGCAGCGGTATCACCGGCGGACAGGCCGAACGACTCGTCTTCGTCGGGGACTCGATCACCGACGCCGGCCGCGACCGCGCGGACGCCGGGTCGCTCGGCGACGGCTACGTCAGCCTCGTGGCGGCCGACCTGCCCGGCGCCGAGGTGCGCAACGTCGGCATCGGCGGCGACCGCGCCGTCGACCTGGAGGCGCGCTGGGAGCGCGACGTCGCCGGCACCGCACCCGACGTGCTCAGCGTGTACGTGGGGGTCAACGACACCTGGCGCCGCTTCGACAACGACGACCCGACGAGCGCCGAGGACTTCGAGGCCACCTACCTGCGCCTCCTGGACCGGGTGCCCGGCAGCCCGCGCCTGGTTCTCGTCGAGCCGTTCCTCCTGCCGGTGCGGCCGGAGCAGCACGACTGGCTCGACGACCTCGCCGGCAAGCGGGAGGTCGTCGCGCGCCTCGCGGAGCAGGCGGGCGCCGCCCTGGTGCCGCTGCACTCCCTGCTCACCGCCGCCGCGGACGCCACGGGGGCCGGCGGGACGGAGGGCGCCGTCGCCCTCGCCCCCGACGGCGTGCACCCCACGCCCGCGGGGTCGCGCATCATCGCCGACGCCTGGCTCGCGGCCTACCGCTCCGGTGCACAAACGATTGTCGATAATGCCGCTAGGCTGGGTGGATGACTGATGCGTTGAGCGGGATCTCGGGCCTCGAGCGCGGGCTGCTGTCCGACCAGATCTACGACCTGGTCAAGTCGATGATCAAGTCGTCGCAGCTGGCCCCGGGCGAGCAGCTCGTGGAGTCCCAGCTGGCCCGCCGACTGCGCGTGAGCCAGGCCCCCGTGCGCGACGCGCTCAAGCAGCTCGCGCACGAGGGCCTGGTGACGCACGTGCGGCACCAGGGCAACTTCGTGACCAAGCACTCCGACGAGGAGGCCCAGCAGGCCAAGCAGGCCCGCGTGGCGCTGGAGGCGCTCGCGGGCCGGCTGGCCTGCGGGCGGCTCACGCCCGAGACCCGGGCGCGGCTCGAGGAGGTCATCGTCGCCATGCACGGCACGGTCGACGCGCAGGACCTGCCCGCGTTCCGCGAGCTCGACTTCGGGTTCCACCGCGCCGTCATCGAGGCCAGCGGCAACACCTACCTGCCGCGCATGTGGGACATCATCGAGCCGAGCCTGCGCTCCATGCACCTGCTCGGCGACCCCGAGTTCACCGGCGACTGGCACGAGGTCGCCGACTGGCACCGCAGTCTGCTCGACGTCCTGGACGGGGGCGACGCCGACGCCGCCTCGGCCCTCTTCGAGGCGCACGCCGCGGGGACCCTGCTCGACGCCGACGCCGACGCCGACGCCGACGACGCGGGCTGAGCCCGAAGCCAGAACAAAACGGGACAAGACAGGCTCACCCCCTCCAAAGGCTAGCCCGGCGAGGCATATTCGTTACGATTCGCGTGTGAGATCGGGGTGGTTCGAGGAGGCGACGGCACGCAGCGCCGTCGGTCGCGAGGCCTGGACCGTCGCGTGGGAGGCCACCCCGCTCGGTCCGCCGAGCGCATGGCCGGAGTCGCTGCGCCACGCCGTGCGGCTGTGCTTCTCGACGCGGTTCCCGGTGATGATGGTCTGGGGCCCGGACCTCACGCTCATCTACAACGACGGCTACCGGGACATGCTCGGCACCGACAAGCACCCCGCCGCGCTGGGCGCGCCCGCCCGGGTCGTCTGGGCCGAGATCTGGGACGACATCGGCCCGCTGTTCGACACCGTGCTGACCACGGGGGAGCCGACGCTCAGCCACGACATGTACCTGCTGATGAACCGGTCGGGGTACGCCGAGGAGACCTACTTCACCTTCTCCTACAGCCCGTTGTCGGACGACGACGGCCGGGTCGTGGGTGTGCTCGACATCGCGACCGAGACGACGCGCGAGGTGGTGAACCAGCGGCGGCTGGCCGTGCTCGGCGAGGTGCACGCGGCCCTGCCCGCGACGTTCACCGACCTGCGGTCCTTCGCCCTGCCCGTGATCGGCGTGCTGGCCGCCAGCGCGGACGTCGCCCGGGTCGCGGTCTACGCCGCGAGCGGCCCCGAGGTGGTCCTGGAGTCCGGTGGCGCCCCGGACCAGAGCGAGCTGCGCCTCGTGGTCCGCGCACTCGCTTCCGGCCGGCGCCAGGTCGTCCCGGGCATGGTGGTCACGCCCGTGCGGTCCGGCCAGGGGAGCGGCGTCATCGCCGCGCTCGTCCTGTGCGGCACGGAGGTGCGGCCCTGGGACGCCGACTACGCCCGCTTCATGATGGTGCTGTCGACGACGGTCGCCGCCGCGCTGCGCGACGTCGTCCGGCGCCGGGTGCACGACGACGCCCTGCGGCTGCGGGCCGTGCACTCGGAGGAGGAGCGGGCCCGGGCCACCGAGGTGTCCCTGGCGCTGCAGCAGGCCGTGCTGACCGACCCGCCGCAGATCGACGACCTGGAGGTGGTCGTGCACTACCAGCCGGCCGCGGTCGAGCGGGACATCGGGGGCGACTGGTACGACGCGTTCACGCGGCGGGACGGCGCGACCACCGTGGTGATCGGCGACGTGATCGGGCACGACCTCGACGCCGCCGTCGCGATGGGGCAGATCCGCTCCCTGGTGCGGGCCATCGGCTACGACAGCCAGGAGACGCCCGCGCGGGTGCTGGAGCGCGTCGACGCGGCCATCGACGGCCTCGCTCTCGGGAGCTCCGCGACGGCCACCGCGCTGGTGGCGTGCGTCGAGCAGCCGGCCGCCCGTGGCGGGGACCAGGCGCGCACGGTGCGGTGGTCCAGCGCCGGCCACCTGCCGCCGATCCTGGTCCGGGCCGACGGCACGAGCGAGATCCTCCGGGTCCGCAACGACCTGCTGCTCGGCATGGACTCCGGGGCGTCGCGCCGCGACCATGCCGTCGACCTCCGCCCCGGCGACACCCTGCTGCTCTACACCGACGGGCTGGTCGAGCGGCGGGACAGCGGCCTGCGTGCCCGCCTGGACCAGCTCGCCAAAGTGCTCGAGGGAAGCCACGGGGCGGACCTGGGCACCGTCGTCGAGAGCGCCCTGACCGGCATGCTGTCCGCCACGGACGACTCCACGGTCGACGACGACGTCGCGATCGTGGCGGTCCGCGCCGGAACACGGCCCGAGGCTCCCGGGCGGTGACGGTCAGGCGGTGACGCCGTAGAGCCGCTCCGCCGTCCCCGACCACACGGCCGCCGTCGCGCCGTCGTCGAGCGCCGGCAGTGCGTGGGCCGTACGGGCGACGACGTCCGCGTACGGCGCGATGCGGGCGGACATCGGCCAGTCGCTGCCGAACAGCAGGCGCTCCGTACCGAGCAGGTCGACGGCGGCCCGGGCGATCGCGGCGACCCGGTCGGCGTCGTCCGGGCCGGTCGTGTGCAGGCCGGAGAGCTTGGCGTGCACGCGTGGCCGCGCGGCGAGCGCCGCGAGCGCGTCGCACCACGCCTGGTCGGGCGCCCCGGCGCCGAGGCCCAGGTGGCAGACGACGACGTCGAGCGCCGGGTGCCGGCCGGCGAGCGCCCCGACGGCGGCGAGCTGTTCAGGGCGCACCAGGGTCTCCAGCACCCGCCCGGTGGCGGCCAGCCCCTCGCACAGGGCGTCGAGCCCCGGGACGTCGGACAGGTCGGCCGCGCCGCCGGGGACGGCGAGCCGGAGGCCGGCGACGGGCACGCCGTCGTCGAGCAGCGGCTGTGCCATCCCGGCCCAGGCGGCGGGCTCGCCGGGGCGCGCGTCGTACTGGAGCACGACCGGGCCGGGCAGGGGGCCGTGCGCGGCGGCCCGGGCGGCGAGCCAGCGCGCCTCGCCCTCGGTGTCCGCGGCCTGGACGGCGACGGCGGCGCGCACGGGCACCGGGGACGTCGCCGTGGCGCGGGCCAGGTCGTCCGGGCCGACGCGCCGCGGCAGGCCGAGGCGCTCGGCGAACCAGGAGATCCGCATGGCCGCGGTGTCCCAGAGGTGCACGTGCGCGTCGACGATCCCGTCGCGCATGCCGTCGCTCACGCCGGCGCGGCCGCGGACCGTGCGGCGTCGAGCGCGGCCCAGAGATCATCGGGCAGGTCGGCTGCGGCGGCGTCGGCGAAGACGTCGACCTCGGCCGGGGTGCGCGCCCCGACCACGACCGCCTCGACTCCCGTCACGCGCAGCGGGTACCGCGCGGCCACCGCCGCCAGGGGGAGCCCGGCCGCGGCGCACACGGCCGCCATGCGCAGCGCGCCGTCCACCTGCTCCGGCGTCGCGGGGTGGTAGTCGAAGTACGGCGCGGCCACGGGGTCGGCGAGCACCCCGGAGTTGTACACGCCCGCGGCGATCACCCCCACGCCCCGCGCGCGGGCGGCGGGGAGCAGGTCGGCCTCGGCCGATCGGTCCAGCAGCGTGACCCGGCCCGCGGGCATGACGACGTCGAGCGCGTCGGCGGCCTCGCGCACCAGGCGCGCCACGGGGGCGTTGTGCCCCATGCCGACGCCCACGGCCCGGACCACGCCCTGGTCGCGCAGCTCCAGGAGGGCGGGAAGGGCGCCGCGCAGCGCGGCGTCGACGTCGGCGGGGTCGTGCAGGTAGAGGAGGTCCACGCGGTCGGTGCCCAGCCGCGCGAGGCTGCCCTCCAGCGAGCGCAGCACGCCGTCGCGGCTGAGGTCGCCGACCGTGTTGACCCCGGTGCCGCCCGTCGGGACGGGCGCGCCGTCGGCGTCGACAATGGTGCGCCCCACCTTGGTGGCGAGCACCACGCTGTCGCGGTCCACGCCCGACAGGGCGGCGCCGAGCCGGAGCTCGCTGACCCCCTCGCCGTAGTGCGGGGCGGTGTCGAAGAACCGAACGCCGCGCTCCAGGGCGCGGCCGACGGTCGCCTCGGCGGCGTCCGCGGCCACGGGCGTGAAGAGGTTGCCGATGGGCGCGCAGCCCAGGCCGAAAGCGGCGGCGACGGCCTGGGCTGGGTCCAATCCCGGCCCGGCCGGGCTCAGCGGGCGGAGGGCTGCGCGGAACGCCATGCCTCGAACTCCCCTCGGGTGTCGGGGGTCAGCGGGTAGTAGTCGCTCAGCCGGGCGCCCTCGTCGAGCCGGCCGCGGCTGAACACCTCCCACTCCTCGTGGTCCCGAGCCGACTCGATCACCTGGTCGGCCATGCCGCGGGGCACGATGACGGGGCCGTCGTCGTCGGCCACGACGAGGTCGCCCGGCAGGCACAGCACGCCGCCCACGGCGACGGGCACGTCGAACGCCCACGGGAACAGCTCCGACTGCGAGGCGTAGTGCGGAGTGCTGCCCGTCGACCACACCGGCAGCCCCAGGTCGCGGATCTTCCCGGAGTCGCGGATGCGGCCGTCGACGACCATGCCGGCGCCGCCCTTGCGCTGGAAGTAGCGGGCCAGGATGTCGCCCACGCACCCGGAGTACAGGCTGCCGAACGCCTGGACCACCAGCACGTCGCCGGGCTGCACGGTCTCCAGGACGTGCCACAGGGCGGTGTGCCGCTCCACGTACTCCTGTTCGTCGCCCGCGGCGAGGTCCTCGCGCTGCGGCATGAACTGCAGCGTGAGGGCGGAGCCGACCACCTTGTACCCGGGGGACAGGGGCCGCGGCCCCTCCACGAACGAGCGGCGGATGCCCAGCCCGTGCAGCTTGGCGCAGGCCGTCGCGGACGACACCTCGCCCAGCCGGGCCAGGGTGTCGGCGTCGGCCCGCTCGAACGCCTCGCCCCGAACGGGGAGCGTGACGTCCGGCCGGACCAGGCCCGCGCTGGGATCGGTGGGTAGCCCGTCCAGGCCGGCGTGGGTGGGGGCTTCGGTCATGAGGAGGCTCCTTCTCGGGGCTGGGACTGGAACTCGGGGTGGGCGGGTGCGGCGCCCGCGTGCCGCGGCGCCGTCGTGGCGGGGGCGGTGAGCAGCACCAGGTCCGCGCGGTGCGACGGCGGCAGCTCGACCAGCACGTCGCCGCCGTCCACGGGAAGGCTCACCGAGGACGGCGTCCCGGCCCGCCCCGCGGACGCCGTCGACGGCCCCGGGTAGACGCCGCCGGACTCGCCCCGGGCCACGACGCCGGTCAGGCGCTGCTCCCCGAACCGGCCCGGCCGCACACGCACCCGCCGGGCGCGCGTGGGGGAGACGTTGACCAGCGTCAGCTCGACGCGCCCCGCCCGCGGGTCGCCGTCCAGGCGCGTGACCAGGGCAGCGACATCGGGCGGCAGGCCCGGCCGCGACCGGTCGGCGTCCGTGTAGCTCACGGCCGCGAACGGCAGGCCCCCGTTGTAGAGCGTCTGCGGCGTGCCCGTGACGAGCTGCCCCAGCACCTCCGTGACCACGGGGTTGGCGCGCTGCCAGAAGTGCAGGTGCACGGTGTCCGGGTCCACGGGCTCGGCGTCCATCACCGCGACCCGGCGGGCGAGCTGCCCGAGCGCCATCGACAGCGCGCGCTCCGGGTAGTCGGGCAGCGCGCCGTCGAGGAACGTGAGCCACGGGCCCTCGTGCCCCGCCTCGACCTTGTCCCGGAACGGACGCACCTCGCGCGCCCCGGGCGTGCCGTCCAGCACGCGGTCCAGGCGCTCGCGGTCGCGCGGGTCGCGGGTCCACCACCACAGCCAGGTGGGCAGGTCGAGCTGCACCGGGCCGAAGTCGAACCAGCCCTCGGCGCCGTACCGGTAGGGCACGAGCAGCGCGGGCTCGGCGGCGTGCGGGCCGAGTCGGTCCAGCCAGCTCCCGCGCAGGCTGAACGGGGTCTCGGTGACGGGCGCGGTGATCGCATGCTCCAGCACCGTGTCGAGCATGGTGCGCACGAGGTCGAGCGGGCCGTCGTCGCGGGCCGGTCCGGGCACGGCGCCCGAGACGAACGACGCGTTGATCGCCCCGATCAGCGTGCTCATGCCCACCGAGTGCAGGCCGTGGGGCCAGGTCCAGCCGTAGTGCCCGCCGTACCAGGCGCCGTCGTGCAGCCCGCCGACGACACCGTCGGGCGCCACGTTGTCCGGCATGAGCCCGCCCGAGGAAGCGGCGCGCTCGCGCCAGCCGTCCACGTACCGGGTGACCCACGCGCCCGAGGCCGCGTCGCCGTCGTACAGCCAGGCGTTGGTGACCAGCGACGTGGCCGCGAGGTTCACGGCGGTGTCGCCGGCGGCGCGGCGCTGCAGCTCGTCGCCCATGAGCTGCGCGTGGGCCGGGTCCTCCAGGTCGGACCAGCGCGTGATTCCCGGCAGCCCGTGCAGCGGCAGGCCGTAGGCCTTCATGTAGTCGAGCGACGCCGGGTAGGTGAGCCACTCGGTGCCCAGTCCCGGCAGCGGTCCGAGCGCGCCGTTGTGCGGCGCGGTGACGATGTTGCGTGCCGGGTCGTAGTTGCCGTGCTCCGGGTCGGTGTACAGCTGCGCGAACCGCCGGGCGCGCTCGGCGAACCGCTCGTCGCCCGGGTCGGCGGCGCACAGGCCGTAGAAGAACAGCAGCGACTCGCCCTGGTGGAACCAGTCGTACCCGTTCTCGTACTCGCCGGTGAGCATGCCGGCCTCGGTGAGCTGCGCCGTCACGCCCTCGAAGTGGTGCTTGGCGGCGTCGAGCACGTCGTCGCTGCCGCCCAGGGCGTAGAAGGCCGGCCAGTTGAAGAACGGCTCGTAGAGGTCGTCCACGCCGTCGCGGTGCTCGAACCCGCCCGCGTGCAGGATGCGGCCGTCGGGCCCGCAGTACCGGCGCGCGAACAGGCGCCAGGCCTCCTCGGTCGCGTCGAACAGGCGCCGTTCGAGCACGGCCCAGGCCGGCACCTCGGCCAGGGGAGTGGTGGGGACGCGCGGGTGCGCGGTGTCGTCGGTCATCGCCTCAGCCCTTCGTCGCCCCGGCGACCAGGCCGCCGATGATGTGCCGCTGCATGAGCACGAAGAAGAGGATCGCCGGGGTCACCGCGAGCAGCAGCGTGGGGAAGACCGTGGTGTAGTCCGTCGAGAACTCGCCGACCGCGGCGTACACGCCGGTGGTCACCGTGTAGATGCCGGAGCCGGGACCGAGGATGATCTGCGGGCTGACGAAGTCGTTCCAGACGCTGATCGAGTTCAGCACCACGATCGTGGCCACCACGGGCCGCATGATCGGGAAGATGCAGGACCAGAACGCCCGGATCTTGCCCGCGCCGTCCAGGGACGCCGCCTCGTCGATGTCCCGCGGCACCGTGCGCAGGTAGGCGGCGAACAGGAAGATCGTGACCGGCAGCGTGGCCGCCGTCTCGAAGAGGATGAAGCCGGGGATCGTGTTGATCAGCCCCAGCACCCGCAGCACGAAGACGACGGGGATCAGCGTCACCTGGCCCGGGATGAACAGCCCGGAGACGAACAGGAGCAGCAGCCCCAGGTGCCACTTGGACCGGCCGCGCGCGATGACGTACGCGACGGGCGCGGCCAGCGCGATGCCGAACACGTTGACCAGCGCCACGAACAGCAGCGTGACGCCGTAGGCGCGCACCACGTTGAACTTCTCGCTGGTCAGCGCCGCCCGGAGGTACTCCAGGCTGAACGTGTCGGGGGTGATCGCCAGGGGCGAGGCGATGATCGCGTCCTGCGGCTTGAAGGCGTTGATCACCATGATGTACAGCGGCACGAGCATGACGAGCGCGCCGGCGCCGAGCAGCACCCACTTGAGCACGCTCCCCACGCCGGGGGCGCGCAGCCGGCGCCGGGGGGTCGGGTATCTGTGCATCAGTCGGCCACCTTCTGCTCCGCGCCGCGTCGGGCGAACGTCACCGCGAGGCCCAGCACGGCCGTGACCAGCAGCAGGATCACGGACTGCGCCGCGCCGAACCCGAGCTCGGACTGCGCGAACGAGTCCCGCAGCACCTGGTAGACGATCGTCTGCGTGGACCCGGCGGGACCGCCGTCGGTCAGGGCCAGCACGATGTCGTAGACCTTGAGCAGCCCCACGAGCGTGAGCACGAGGTTCACGGTGAACACGGGGGCGATCAGCGGCAGCGTCACGTTGCGGAACTGCTGCCACTTCGAGGCGCCGTCCACGGTGGCGGCCTCGTAGTACTCGGTCGGCACGGACTTGATGCCGGCCAGGAACAGGATCATGTTGAAGCCGAAGTGCGACCACACGATCGTCAGGATCACGCTCGCCTTGGCGAACGCGACCTCCGTGAGGAACGGGACGGGCGGCACGCCGAGGTGCCCGAGCAGGCCGTTGACGGCGCCCTCCGGCGCGAGCATGGCCGACCAGAGGAACCCGATGATCAGCGCGCTGATGATGTACGGGTAGAAGAAGATCGTGCGCATCAGCGTGTTGGCGCGGCCGGAGCCGGAGATGAGGGCCGCGATCATGAGCCCGACGCCGTTGCACAGCACCGTGCCGAAGAACGCGACCACGCCGGTGAAGATCGCGGCGTCGACGGTGCGCGGGTTGCGGAAGGCCTCGGCGTAGTTGTCGAGCCCGATGAACGTGAAGTTCAGGCTGTAGCCGTTCCAGTCGGTCAGGCTCAGCACGAACGCCAGGACCATCGGCACGATGAACATCGCGAGGAACACCAGGACGGCGGGGCCGCCCATGACGATCCCGGGGAGGCGGTCGCGCCACACCCGCGCCGCCGAGCGGCGGCGAGGGCGTGGCACGACGGCGAGCGTGTCTGCCATGTGGGTCACCGGTGCTGCCTCAGCCGATGCTGGAGGCGAACCAGTCGTCCATGGCCGACTCGACGTCGGCGGCCGGGGTGCCGCCGATCAGGGCCTGGGTCTGGGCGTTGATCTCGTCCGAGTAGCCCGTGGGCAGCGTGCGCTCGCCGTAGCCCTGCCCGGTCGGGGTGTACGACTCGGCGGGCGTGTCGGCCACGATCTGCTGCAGCTCCTGGCCCAGCGCGTCCATCTCGTACTCGTAGCCGTCGCGGAAGTTGCCGTCCACCGCGAGCTGGTCGGCGACCGCCGTCTGGTCGGTCACGAGGAACTCGACGAGCTTGGCGGCGGCGTCCTGGTCCTCGCTGGTCTTGAGGATCGAGTAGGGGCTCGCGATGTTCGCGCCCATCGCCGGGGCGTCGACGCCGTCGGCGGCGGGGGCCCGGAAGACGCCGATCTCGGCCTTCTCCTCGGCCTTGGCCTCGGTGCCCGCGAACCAGCTGCCCATGGGGTAGATCGCGCTCTTGCCGGACAGGAACGCCTGCTCCGCGTCGGGGTACTTGATGCCCAGGGCGTCCTTGGGCACGTAGCCCTCGGCCACCCACCCGGCGTACGTCTCGACGGTCTGCCCGTAGGTCTCGGCGAACGTGGTCTCGCCCGCGCTCATCCGGGCGAACCAGTCCGGGTCCTGCGCCACGATCGTCGGTAGGCCGAGTGCCTGCAGGGAGTGGCTGGTCATCCAGTCGCCGCCGGTCTGGATCGGGGTCCAGCCGGCGTCCTTGAGCTTGCCGAGCGCGTCCGTGAGCTCCTCCACCGTCGTCGGAGTCTCCGCGATGCCGGCCTCCTCGAAGGCGGTCTTGTTGTAGAACCACAGGCTCTGCAGCTGGAAGCCGATCCCGGCCATGTAGTACTTGCCGTCGATCGAGTACTGGTCGGCCAGGGGACCGGTCGTGGCCCAGTCGTACTGGGAGAGGTCGACCAGCTCGGGGGCCAGGTCGACCGTGGGCGGCATCGACTGCACGACGTCGGGCGCGTCGCCCGCGGTCAGCAGCCGGGGCAGCGCGGCGGCCACGCCCTCGGCGCCCGGGTTCTGCACGACGACGTCGATGCCGGGGTTGGCCTCCTCGAACGGCGCGACGAGCTCGTTCCAGAACTCCTCGGTGAGGTTGGGGGTGACGTTGACGAGCAGGCTCAGCTCGGTGGTGCCACCACCGGCGTCGCCGCCGTCGCCGGCACAGCCGGCGAGGGTGAGGGCGGCCGCCGTGAGCGTGCCCACGCTCGCCAGGGTGCGGTGCTTGATCATCGTTGATCCTCTCGGGTTGCCGCAGCGTTCCAGGGGGTGCTGTGCGTGGGCCTGCGGCGTACGGCCTACGACTGTGGAGTGACGTCTCGGGGAGAGTAATCGATAATCGTTGGATTGGGAAGAAGGCGGGTCCCGTGCCCGCGGCGCATAGGCTCGCGGGGTGAACCGGACCGACCGCCTGTACGCGATCGTCGAGGAGCTGCGGGCCGTCTCGCCGCGCCCGCGGAGCGCGTCCTGGCTGGCCGACCGGTTCGAGGTGAGCCGGCGGACCATCGAGCGCGACATCGGCGCGCTGCAGCAGACGGGCGTGCCCGTCTGGGCAGAGCCGGGCCGCACCGGGGGCTACTGCCTGGACCGCGCCAGGACGCTCCCGCCGGTCAACTTCAGCCCCGACGAGGCGGTCGCGGTCGCCGTCGCGCTGGGCGGCCTGGCCGGGACGCCCTTCGCGGGCGCGGGCTCGACGGCGCTCCGCAAGATCCTCGCGGCCATGCGGGACGACGACGCGACCGCCGCCCACGACCTCGCCGCCCGCGTGCACCTGCTGGGGGCGCCGCCGCAGGTGCCGCCGGTCCCCGCCGTCCTCACCGACGCGATCACCGCGCGCCGGGTGCTGCGCCTGCGGTACACCGACAAGGCCGGTGCCGCGACCACGCGCGACGTCGAGCCGCTCGGCTTCGTCGGATCCTCCACGGGTTGGTACCTGCTGGCCTGGTGCCGGCTGCGCGACGGGATCCGCGCCTTCCGCCTCGACCGCGTCGACCGGGTCACGGCCACCAGCGAGCGCGCGCCCCGGCGGGTGGTCCGCCCGGAGGACGTCCAGGTGCCCGACGGCGACCTGCGCACCCTGACGCTCCTGGGCTGACCGCGCGCCGCCCTGTCCACCGCGAAAGCTGACCGCGAAAACACCGACACAGGGGTGTCGCGGAGCGGGCGGAGGCTGGTCGCACGCCATAGAGAGACTGTGGCCAGCGACCAGGAGGTCCACCCTCATGCACCACGCCACCCTCGCCTCCGTGCGCCTCATCACCGACGACGTCGACCGGCTGACGGCCTTCTACGAACGCGTCACCGGCGCAACGGCGGACCGCCCGACGCCCGACTTCGCCGAACTGCGCACCGACCGTGGCACCCTCGCGATCGGCAGCACCCGGACGGTCCAGCTCTTCGGCCCGGGCTCCGCGGACCCGGCGGCCAACCGCACGGCGATCGTGGAGTTCCTCGTCGACGACGTCGACGCGCTGTTCGCCGGCCTCGGCGACACGGTCGAGACGGTGACGCCGCCGACCACCATGCCGTGGGGCAACCGGTCGCTGCTCGTCCGCGACCCCGACGGCACCCTGGTCAACCTGTTCACGCCCGTGACCCCGGAGGCACGGGCGCACGCCGGGATGGAATGAGGGCGAGCCCATCGCCGCCGTCGGGCAGACTATGACCATCGGGCCGACGAGCCCGCCGAGCAACATCTGACCGACAACGCCGGTCTACCCCCCATCAGAAGGAGCATCCACGGTGACCCACATCTTCGACGAGCTGCAATGGCGAGGCCTGGTGGCACAGTCCACCGACGAGGCCGCGCTGCGTTCTGCACTGTCGGAGGGCACCGTGGACTATTACGTGGGCTTCGACCCCACGGCTCCGTCGCTGCACATCGGCAACCTCGTCCAGATCCTCACGGCACGCAGGCTGCAGGACGCCGGCCACCGGCCCTACCTGCTGGTCGGCGGCGCGACGGGCCTCATCGGCGACCCCCGGGACTCGGGCGAGCGCACGCTCAACTCGCCCGAGCTCGTGGCGAGCTGGGTGGAGCGCATCCGCGCCCAGATCGAGCCGCACCTGTCCTTCGAGGGCGACAACGCCGCGCAGATGGTGAACAACCTCGACTGGACCGCCCCGATGTCCGCGATCGAGTTCCTGCGCGACATCGGCAAGCACTTCCGGATGGGCACCATGCTGTCCAAGGACATCGTGGCGCGGCGGCTCGCCTCGGACGAGGGCATCAGCTTCACCGAGTTCAGCTACCAGGTGCTGCAGGGCATGGACTACCGCGAGCTGTACCGGCGGCACGGCATCACCCTGCAGCTCGGCGGCAACGACCAGTGGGGCAACCTGCTGGCCGGCGTCGAGCTGATCCGCAAGGCGGAGGGCGTGAGCGCGCACGCGCTCACCACGCCGCTCATCACCAAGGCCGACGGGACCAAGTTCGGCAAGTCCGAGGGCGGCTCCATCTGGCTCGACCCGGAGATGACCAGCCCCTACGCCTTCTACCAGTTCTGGCTCAACCAGGCCGACGCCGACGTCGTGAACTACCTCAAGGTGTTCACGTTCCGCTCCCGCGAGGCGATCGCGGAGCTCGAGCGCGAGGTGGCCGAGCGGCCGTTCGCACGCGAGGCCCAGAAGGCGCTCGCGGGTGACGTCACCACGCTGGTGCACGGCGCCGGGGCGACGGAGGCGGTCATCGCGGCCAGCCAGGCGCTCTTCGGCCGCGGCTCGCTCGACGACCTCGACGCCCGGACGCTCGCGGGTGCGGTGGCCGAGCTGCCGCGCGTGACGGCCAAGGCCGGCGACCTGGTCGCCGACCTCCTGGTGGGCTCGGGGCTCGTGGCCTCCAAGGGCGCGGCGCGCCGCGCGATCGCCGAGGGCGGCGCCTACGTGAACAACGTGAAGGTGACGTCGGACGACGCCGCGCTCGCCGGCGAGGACCTGCTCCACGGGCGGTACGCGGTGCTGCGCCGGGGCAAGAAGACCCTGGCGGTCGCCGCGTCGGAGTGACCTCCTGACCGGCCTCTCGCGGCTCTCCTGACCGGCACTGCCGGAGCACGACGGCGGCCGCCCGCGCACCAGCGGGCGGCCGCCGTTTCGTCTGCCCGGACGCTTTTCGCCCGCCCACGGCCTGTCGCTGAGCCGGTTCTTGCCCGATTCCGGGCAAGAAGTTGTCGTTCCTCGCTTCGATGGGCCACGCTCAGCGGCATGAGGACGTCTCCCGACCTCGTCGCCCAGGTGGCGGCGACCACCGGTCTCACGCCCGCCGAGGCGGCGCGGGTGGTCGGCGACGTCGTCGCGTACTTCGCCGAACCGGTGGAGGACGTCGTCCGGCGCCGGCACGCCGAGCTGAAGACCCACGGCGCGAAGAATCCCGAGATCTTCGCGCTCATCGCCGCCGAGCTGGAGCAGCGGGTCGTCGCCGCGCCCCGGCTCAGCGAACGACAGCTGCGCCGGATGATCTACGGCTGAGCCGGCGCCTCCCGCGGGCCGCACTGCCCGTCCCTCCGTACCCCTGAAGGAGCACCGTCATGTGTGGAATCGTCGGTTACGTAGGCGGCCAGAACGCCGCCCCTCTGCTCGTCGAGGCCCTCGGCCGGCTGGAGCACCGGGGGTACGACTCGGCCGGCGTCGCCGTCGTCGGCTCCCAGCTCAAGGTCACCAAGCGCGCCGGCCGGGTCCGCGACCTGGCCGAGGTGCTGCCCCGGCGGATGCCCGGACGCGTCGGCATCGGTCACACCCGGTGGGCCACCCACGGCCCCGCGACCGACGTGAACGCCCACCCGCACACGGACGCGACCGGCACGGTCGCGGTGGTGCACAACGGCATCATCGACAACGCCGCCGCGCTGCGCGCCCGGCTCACCGGCCAGGGCGTGGAGCTCGCGAGCGACACCGACACGGAGGTGTTCGCCCACCTCGTCGCGCTGTCCGCCGCGGACACGCTGGAGGGCAAGGTCATCGACGCGCTGGACGCCGTCGAGGGCACCTACGGGCTCGCCGTCGTCCACGCCGACTTCCCCGACCGGGTGGTGGTGGCGCGCAACGGCAGCCCGCTGCTGGTCGGCGTGGGGGAGAAGGAGATGTTCGTGGCCTCGGACCTGGCCGCCCTGGTGCGCCACACCACCACGGTGGCGCACCTGGCCGACGGCGAGCTGGCCACCGTCACGGCGGCGGGCTTCACCACGTTCCGCCGGGACCTGACCCGGACGCAGACCACGGCACGGGAGGTCGACGTCGACCCCAGCGCCTACGAGCACGGCCAGATCGACGGCCGCCCGCGCATGTACACGGAGATGCTGGAGCAGCCGGCCAGCGTGGAGCGCGCCCTGCGCGGCCGGCTCGACGAGCGGTTCGCGACCGCGCACCTGGGCGGGCTGGAGATGGACGCCCGCGCGCTGCGCGCCGTGCGGCGCGTCAAGATCCTGGGCTGCGGCTCGGCGTACTACGTGGGCCAGATGGGGGCGTCGCTCGTCGAGGAGCTGGCCCGCGTCCCCGCCGACGCCGAGGCCGCGAGCGAGTTCCGCTACCGCGACCCCGTCATCGAGCCCGACACCCTGTACGTGGCGGTGAGCCAGTCCGGCGAGACGATCGACACCCTGCTCGCCGTCGAGGAGATCCGCCGCAAGGGCGGCCGTGTCATCGGCCTGGTCAACGTCGTCGGCTCCGCGATCGCCCGGGCCTGCGACGGCGGGATCTACCTGCACGCGGGGCCCGAGATCGCGGTCGCCTCCACCAAGGCGCTCACCACGATGTTCGTGGGCTTCGCCCTCCTGGCGCTCCAGCTCGGGCGGGTCCGGGACCTCTCGGTCGCCGACGGGCGCCGGCTCGTCGCCGGGCTACAGGCCCTGCCGGCCCAGATCGAGCAGGTGCTCGACGGCGAGGAGCGGATCGCGCAGGCCGCGAAGGCGCTCGCCGCGGCGGAGAGCCTGTTCTTCGTGGGCCGCGTCCGGGGGTACCCGGTGGCGCGCGAGGGCGCGCAGAAGTTCAAGGAGATCAGCTACCGGCACGCCGAGGCGTACCAGATGTCCGAGCTGAAGCACGGGCCGCTGGCGCTCATCTCGCCCGAGGTGCCGACGGTCGCCATCGTGCCCGACGACGAGCTGACCGACCGGAACGTGGCGGCCCTGCACGAGATCGCCGCGCGTGGCGGCCCCCTCGTCGTCGTCACCCACGACGGCGTGGACCTGGGCGAGCTGAAGGCGGAGCGGATCGACGTACCGCGCAACGAGCGGGAGCTGGACCCACTGCTCCTGACCGTGCCGCTGCAGCTGCTGGCCTATCACGCTGCGCTGACGCTCGGTCACGACGTGGACAAGCCGCGGAACCTGGCGAAGTCCGTCACCGTGGAGTGACGCCGGTGACGGGCGCCCGGTTTGCCGCCAGTGACGGGGATGAGACGGGCGCCGCGCACCACCGCGCACGTCGCGCGCACGCTGATTTTGCGTGGACAGCGATCGCTGTGTACTGTTCCGGTTGTTCGCCCGACAGGGAGACACGGACAGGAAACGCGAAGAGCGTGACTGGCCGGTCCCGGGGCGGGAACCACTCCAGATCTTCGAGGTAGCTTCGTGCGCTTCGTTTCTGGGGTG
>NZ_JBHWLR010000033.1:38078-40856 GCF_042731755.1 Promicromonospora sp. NPDC059942 | reverse complement strand
CGGGAGGACCGGGCCGCCCGTGACGAGGCCCGGCGGGGCCGGGACCTGCAGGACGAGGCCCGGCGGGACCGGCCCGCCGGCGGTCGGCCGGAGCGCGGCCGGGCGCGGACCGGCTCGGCCGAGCGGGGTCCCGGCGAGGCCGGCTCCGCCCGGCCACGTCCGGACCGGCCACGTCCGGACCGGCAGGAGCGTCCCGCGACCGGCGCGACGCCGTCGGCGGGCGGCCGGTCGGGCGTGGTCTCGGACCAGCTCGCCGACCGCCTCGCGGAGCGCACCGCGATGGCGCGCTACCGCGTGTGGCGCCGGATCGGCTGGACCGCGTTCGCGGTCGCGGTCGCCGCGGGCCTCGGGTGGGCGACGTTCTTCTCGCCGCTGTTCGCGCTCGACGCGGAGCAGGTCCGGGTCACGGGGGAGGGCACCACGGTCGACGTCGGCGAGGTGCGCGAGGCCGTGACGGACGAGGCCGGCGTGCCGCTGCCGCGCCTGGACACCGTGGGCCTGCGCGAGCAGATCCTCGCGATGAACGCCGTCAAGAACGTGCGGATCACGCGGGCCTGGCCGGACGGGCTCACGGTCGAGCTCACCTCGCGCGAGCCGGTCGCCGCGGTGCCGCAGCCGGGCGGCGTGTACGCCCTGATGGACGCCGAGGGCGTGCGTGTCGCGACCGCCGAGGAGGTACCCGAGGGCCTGCCCTCGATCGTGACCTCGCTGTCCGACGCCGGGGCCGGCCGCCGTGCCCTGGACGCCGCTCTCGCGGTGCTCGGCGCGCTGCCGCCGAAGCTGGCGGCCGACATCAGGACGGTGAGCGCGGCGACCCAGGACGACGTGCGGACCACGCTGTCCGACGGGCGCGTGATCCGGTGGGGGAGCGGCGCGGACGTGCCGCTCAAGACGAAGGTCGCGCAGACGCTGCTGCGGGCGGAGCCGACGGCGACGACCGTCGACGTGTCGTCGCCCGGTCTGCCGGTCACGCACTGACCAGGTCACCCGCCGGGCGCGTCACGCACCGACTCACGCACCGACCAGGAATAACATCGCTGTGATTTCTCGCGTGCATCGTTGCGCGACACGCGCGACGATGTCTTCGACACACCCCGGCGGCACACCTACCGTCGAACTCAGCAGCAACCTGACATAACTCTAACCCTCTACCTCAACCTGAGACTTTGGGAGGGATGAGAGTCGGGACTCGGGACCCGAATCGAAAGGCGACGACGTGGCAACTCCGCAGAACTACCTGGCAGTAATCAAGGTGGTCGGTATCGGCGGCGGTGGTGTGAACGCCGTCAACCGCATGATCGAGGTCGGCCTCAAGGGCGTCGAGTTCATCGCGATCAACACCGACGCACAGGCACTCCTGATGTCGGACGCCGACGTCAAGCTCGACGTCGGCCGGGAGCTCACGCGCGGCCTCGGCGCCGGCGCGGACCCCGAGGTCGGCAAGAAGGCCGCCGAGGACCACGCCGAGGAGATCGAGGACGTCCTGCGGGGCGCCGACATGGTCTTCGTCACCGCGGGCGAGGGCGGTGGCACCGGCACGGGCGGCGCCCCGGTCGTGGCCCGCATCGCGCGCTCGCTCGGCGCGCTGACCGTCGGCGTGGTGACGCGCCCGTTCACGTTCGAGGGCCGGCGCCGTGCGGTCCAGGCCGAGAGCGGCATCGAGAACCTCCGCGACGAGGTCGACACGCTGATCGTCATCCCGAACGACCGGCTCCTGTCGATGTCCGACCGGAACGTGTCGGCGATCGCGGCGTTCCACTCGGCCGACCAGGTCCTGCACTCCGGTGTGCAGGGCATCACCGACCTCATCACCACGCCCGGCCTGATCAACCTCGACTTCGCCGACGTGAAGTCGGTCATGCAGGGTGCGGGCTCGGCGCTCATGGGCATCGGCTCCGCACGCGGCGAGGACCGCGCGGTGCAGGCCGCCGAGCTGGCGATCTCGTCGCCGCTGCTCGAGGCCTCGATCGACGGCGCGCACGGCGTGCTGCTCTCCATCCAGGGTGGCAGCGACCTCGGCCTGTTCGAGGTGCACGAGGCCGCGCGCCTCGTGCAGGAGGCCGCGCACCCGGAGGCGAACATCATCTTCGGTACGGTCATCGACGACGCGCTGGGCGACGAGGTGCGGGTCACCGTCATCGCGGCCGGCTTCGACGGCGGCCTGCCCAAGGAGCGCAAGGACAACCGGGCGCTCGGCCAGGTCGCCGGTGCGGTCGGGGCGGGCTCGCGCAGCCCCGCGACGGCGCCGGTCCCGCTGCCCGACGTGTCGGACGCCGCACGCCGCGCGCCCGAGTACACCGGGAACGGCATGCCGCCGTCGGTCCCGCCGACGCACCAGCCGGCCCCCGTGTCCACGCTGCCCCGCGTGATCGACGACGAGGGTTCGGACGACGTGCCGCGCACGCTGGACGAGCCGGCGGTCGTGGTGCAGGGCTCGTTCAACCGGCAGGACGTGAACCGCGAGCAGGGCGAGCGCGTCGAGGTCCCGCCGCTGTACGACGAGAACCCGCGCCGTGCGGCGGAGGACCTGGACGTTCCCGACTTCCTGAAGTGACCGGCCGGGTAGCCTCACACCCGTGAGCGAAACCCGGACTCTTGCAGGCGTGGAGGCCGTCTCCCCTGGCGGGAGGGGGCGCACCCTTTTCCCCTCCCCCGCCGGCGGGGTGTTTTCCCCCCCCCGGGGGGGGGCGGGGAGGGGGGGGGGGGGGTGTTCCCCCCGTCCCCAGTGCCGCAGCTCGGAGGTCACTCGACCCCGAGCAGCACCTCCACCGCACGGCT
>NZ_JBHWLR010000033.1:0-38068 GCF_042731755.1 Promicromonospora sp. NPDC059942 | reverse complement strand
AGAACTGGGACGTTCCCGATTTCTGGAAGGGACAGGCCGGGGATCCCCACACCCGGGAGAGAAACCGGGACTCTGGCAGGCGGACACCCCGTCGACTTGGGCGACGGGGTGCACGCCTTCTTCACGTCCAGCGCGGGCGGCGTGTCGCCCGCCCCGTGGGCGGCGGCGGACGGCGGCGGTGGTCTCAACCTGGGCCTGAACGTGTCCGACGACGACGCGCGGGTCGCGGTCAACAGGTCCCGTGCCGCCGAGCGCCTCGGCGCACCGGTCGCGTTCGCCACCCAGGTGCACGGCGACGTCGTGCTGGAGCTCGGCGCTGCCGAGCGCGCGCTGTGGGCCGCGCCCAGGCCGCCGGCCTCGGCGGGGGAGGGTGACGCGCTCGTCACCGCTGAGCGCGGACTGGGCCTCGGGGTGCTGGTCGCGGACTGCGTCCCGGTGCTGCTCGCCGACCCGGTGGCCCGGGTGGTCGCCGTCGCGCACGCCGGGCGCAAGGGGGTGCTGGCCGGCGTGGTGCACCGGGCCCTGGACTCGCTGGTCGCTCTGGGTGCGGATCCCGCGCGCGTGCGCGCCGCCGTCGGGCCAGCGGTCTGCGGGCGGTGCTACGAGGTGCCCGCCGCGATGCGCGACGAGGTGGCCGCCGCCGTGCCGGAGACGTTCGCGACCACGAGCGACGGCACGCCGGGCCTCGACCTGCCGGCCGGGGTAGCCGCGCAGCTCGCCTCCCGGGGGGTGGCGGTGACGCGGGTCGAACGCTGCACGCTGGAGGACCCCGAGCTGTTCTCGCACCGCCGGGCGAGCGTGACCGGTGTCACGACCGGCCGTCAGGCGGGCGTCGTGGCGCTGTTCTGAGCCGCTGTGGCGGATTTCCGCCAGATCCGCGACACGCCGATAACAGTGCCCTGACCTGCGAAATCACACGGATGTCGTTTTTAGCGAGCAATCGCTGAACAACTTTGGCAAAGTTGTTCGTGGCACGGCGTGTCGCACTTCCGGGTCGGATTGCGCCGGGCTACTTTTGTCAAGACGACCTCGGTCGGAGGTCAAGGTCGGACCTGTTGTACGGGCCCGCTGGGACACAGACAGAAGGACGCACAGCAGGCGACGAACGGAGAGTGAGCGATGGCCGGAGCGCTTCGCAAGACCATGCTGTATCTGGGCCTCGCCGACGATCAGGGCGAGCAGGAGTACCTCGACGAGTACGACGAGGGCCTGGAGGAGAACGTGGAGGACCACCGACACGCGCAGGTCACGCCGCTGCACCGCGATGGCGTGCCCCACCAGGCGCTCTCCACCGGGGAGCTGCGCCGCATCACGACCGTGCACCCGCGCTCGTACAACGACGCACGGAGCATCGGCGAGGCTTTCCGCGCCGGCACTCCCGTCATCATGAACCTCTCCGACATGGACGACGCCGACGCCAAGCGCCTGGTCGACTTCTCGGCCGGCCTCATCTTCGGTCTGCACGGCTCGATCGAGCGGGTGACCAACAAGGTCTTCCTGCTCTCTCCCGAGCACGTGGAGATCGCGGCCGAGGAGCACGTCGCCCCCGAGAAGCCGAACGGACGCGGCGGCTTCTACAACCAGAGCTGATCACCACGAGACCTGAGCGGGGGGCGGTCGCCACACGGCGAACGTCCCCCGCTCACGTCTGTCCCCACACCGCATCCGGGCAGGTTCATGGGATCCGGGGTTCGAACACGTTAGGTTGTGCGTGTGGCTCTTATCCTGCAGTTCATCGGCTTCCTGCTGTGGCTCTTCATCCTGTTCCTCATCGGCCGGCTGATCTTCGACTGGGTGCAGTTCTTTGCCCGGGACTGGCGGCCGCGTGGTGTTCTGCTCGTGGTCGCCGAGGCGGTCTACACGGTCACGGACCCGCCCCTGCGGTTCCTGCGCCGGCTGATCCCGCCGCTGCGGCTGGGCCAGATCCAGCTCGACCTGGCCTTCATTGTCCTGTTCTTCGGCGTCTCGATCCTTTCCCAGCTCGTCGGTTCCTGGGCCGCGAGGATCTGACGTCACCGGAAAAGTGTTGGAGATGTGCCGGTTCTCGTCGGGCCGGCGCACGATTCATCGAGGTGAGGCACAAGAACATTGACCGATGCATGGATCCGGGCTGGGGTGACACGGCACACTCTGTGAGGAAATCGTGCCCGGGGGTGCTCCCGGTGTCCCGGGCCGATGTCGTCCGCTACCGTGGGCTTCGGCGAAGGGCGCGCGGCTTGCTAGCGCCGACGTCCGAGTTCAGCGTTCCTACGTTCTAACTTTCGAGGTGACACGATGGCACTGCTTACAGCAGAGGACATCCTCAACAAGAAGTTCTCCGCGACGAAGTTCCGCGAGGGCTACGACGTCGAGGAGGTCGACGACTTCCTCGACGAGGTCGTGCGGACGCTGACCAACGTCCAGGAGGAGAACGAAGGCCTGCGGCAGAAGGTCGCGGCCGCCGAGCGGCGCATCGCGGAGCTGTCGCGCAGCGACGCCGCCGCCCCCGCCCGTGCGCAGGCCGCGCCGGTCGCGGCGCCCGTCATGCCGACCGGCCCCGCCGGTCCCAAGGGCAACGGCCCGGAGCCCGAGTCGGCGACCGGCATGCTCCAGCTGGCCCAGAAGCTGCACGACGACTACGTGCGCTCCGGCCAGGAGGAGGGCGACCGCCTCATCACGGAGGCCAAGACCGAGGGGGCGCGCATCGTGCGCGACGCCGAGGAGACGTCGCACCGCACGCTGTCGCAGCTCGAGCAGGAGCGTTCGCTGCTGGAGCGCAAGATCGACGAGCTGCGCCTGTTCGAGCGCGACTACCGCACCCGCCTGAAGAGCTTCCTGCAGAACCTGCTGGGCGACCTGGACGCGCGGGGCTCGGCCCTGCCGCCGCGGAACAACCAGCAGTCCGGCCGGCCGGCCGAGATGGCCCAGGGCATCTGACGGCGATCTGACAGCAGAGCACCGCTCGACACGCACGGCGGCCCGGACGTCCCCACCTCACGTCCGGCCGCCGTGCGAGTTGTGCGGCACACGCTCATCATGGGGGCGCGCCACACCGGCGCGCCCCGTTGTGCGTCTGGCCGCTTGTGCTTACGCTTCGTGCACTTGACCACCGGGGGCGACCGCGAAGGGGAACCCATGACCAAGATCTCGACTGCGACGCGAGCGGCGATCAAGCAGGAGTTCCCGAACCTGACACGAGACGTGAAGAAGTTTCCCGTCCGCGACGGCGAAGAACCCTGGACCGTCCGTGAGGCCGAGGAGCTGGCTGCGCTGCTCCTCGAGGACAAGGAGCGGCTGGAGCGCGAGCTCCATGTCGCCGACCGTGAGCTGTCGGACCTGCTGCGCAACTCGGGCGACGGGGCCGGCGACGACCAGGCCGACTACGGCTCGAGCGCCCTGGAGCGCGAGCAGGAGCTGACGCTCGTCAACAACATGCGCGACCTCCTGGACCAGACGAACCACGCCCTGGGCCGGATCCGGAAGGGCACCTACGCCACGTGCGAGCTCACGGACCTGCCGATCGGCAAGGCGCGGCTGCAGGCGTTCCCGAGGGCCACTCTCTCGGTCGAGGCGAAGGCGCGCGAGGAGCGCCGCGGCGCCTGAGCGGCCGGCGTGACGAGGTCGTCACGCCGGAGCTCGCACCGGGGTCTCGCACTCGATATCAACGCTGTGATGTCTGAGTTACGTGCATACCTCATGCATTGCCATGGAGTTCGATCCTGGAATGTCGTTTTTCGTTCTCCGGGCACCCCGTGCGGCACGTCACGTTCCGATTGACAGGGTGAATTTCACCCCGGATGCTCGTCCAGGTGAATCACACACGTGTGGTTCACCGCTATTTCGACGGACGCTATTCGAGGGGGAAAACACAATGATCCGAGGATTCCGTGCAACGTGTCGTGCGGGTGCGGCCGTGGCCATGTCGGCCGGTCTGGTCGTCGCCGCGGCGACGGGCGCCAGCGCACTGACCCAGGGCGACTCGCCCGAGGCGCACGTGATCAGCTCGGCCGAGACCAGCGAGGTGCTCGGCGGGATCGACGGTGCCGTCGGCGTCGTCGGCGCCGACGGTGCGCTGGACGTGCTCGGTGCGACCCAGAACGCGGAGCTCCCCGAGGGGATCGACGGCGTGATGGTCCCCGAGGAGGTCGCCACGGCTGGTGACGTCGTCGAGATCGGTGGCGACGGCAGCTTCAACGCGCTGAACAACGTGTGCGTCGCCCCCTGGTACTGGGAGGGCCCGGGCAACGTGGGCAGCACCGCGAACCTGACCGACTACATGGCCTGCGACGACGGCGACGCCGTCATCGGTGGCGACGGCTCGGTCAACGTCCTGAACAACGTGTGCGTCGCGCCGTGGCACTGGGACGGCCCGCTGAACCTGTTCCAGACCGGCAACGTGACCGGCTACGCCGCTTGCTGACGTTCTGACGTCAATTGACTGTCACCGTGCGGTGACGCGGTGATGTCGCATCAGGCGAGGCCCTTTCCCGGAATCCCGGGAAAGGGCCTCGCTGCTTTTTTGTGCTGTCCTTGTGTATTTGCTGATCTTTGTCCATAGGCTCCGTTTTCCGGGGCGCGCGCCGCGTGGTGTTTCCGTGTCCGTCCGCGGTTCTCCGGCGCGGCGCCGGACGCTGGGTCGGGCAGGGCTCGCGGCATGGGAGACTTTGCCTGATGTCTACTCCCGCTGAACCCTCCGCCGTGGCCGGCGACGAGACGAGTCCCGCAGCCACGCCCTCGCCGTCCGGCAGCCGTGTGCTCGTTGCCTGGACCGGCGTGCTCGCGGCCCTCGTCCTGGCCGCCGACCAGCTCACGAAGTGGTGGGCCGAGTCCGCGCTGACGCCGAACGCCGAGCCGATCCCGCTCGTGGGTGACCTGCTCGGCCTGCGCCTCATCTACAACCCGGGCGCCGCGCTGTCGATCGCCTCGGGCTACACCTGGATCCTGACCATCGTCGTGACGGTCGTCGTGATCTTCATCGTCCGGGCGATCGGTCGCCTCGGGTCGCGGGGCTGGGCCGTCGCGCTCGGCCTGCTGCTCGGTGGCGCCGTCGGCAACCTCATCGACCGCCTGGCGCGTGAACCCGGGTTCGCGCGCGGGCACGTCGTGGACTTCATCGACTACGCCGGCTTCTTCGTGGGCAACGTGGCCGACATCGCCGTCGTCGCCGCGGCCGTGCTGATCGCGCTGCTCTCCCTGCGGGGGATCGGCCTGGACGGCAAGCGGCACACGGGCGACGAGGGTGGCGAGGCACCGGCGGACGAGGCCGAGGACGCCTCGGTGGACTCGGCGGACAAGGCGGCGGGCGAGCCGTCCGGGACGCCCGACCCGAAGCCGGCGGGCGAGCAGGGCGACCCCGCCTGATGGCGCTGCGCACCCTGCCCGTCCCCGACGGGCTCGCCGGCGACCGCGTCGACGCGGCGCTGGCCCGCATGCTCGGCTTCTCGCGGACGCGCGCCGCGGAGCTCGCCGAGGCGGGTGCCGTCTCGCTCGACGGCCGCCAGGTGGGCAAGTCGGACCGCGTGGTCGCGGGCGGCTGGCTCGAGGTGGACATGCCGGAGGAGCGGCCCGCCGTCGAGGTCGTGGCGGAGCCCGTGCCCGGCATGGGCATCGTGTACGACGACGACGACCTGGTCGTGATCGACAAGCCCGTCGGCGTGGCTGCGCACCCGTCGCCCGGGTGGACCGGACCCACCGTGGTCGGGGCCCTGATCGCCGCGGGGTACCGCGTCTCGACGTCGGGCGCGGCGGAGCGGCAGGGGATCGTGCACCGGCTCGACGTCGGCACCTCGGGGCTCATGGTCGTGGCGAAGTCGGAGGTCGCGTACACGGGCCTCAAGCGCGCCTTCAAGGAGCGCACGGTCGACAAGGTCTACCACGCGCTCGCCCAAGGTCACCCCGACCCGACGTCGGGCACGATCGACGCGCCGATCGGCCGGCACCCCAGCTCGGACTGGAAGTTCGCCGTGACGGCGGACGGCAAGCCGTCGGTGACGCACTACGAGACGCTGGAGATGCTGTCCGCGGCCTCGCTGCTGGAAGTGCACCTGGAGACCGGGCGCACCCACCAGATCCGGGTGCACTTCGCGGCGCTGCGCCACCCGCTCGTGGGCGACCTGACCTACGGTGCCGACCCGGTGCTGGCCTCCAAGGTGGGGCTGACCCGGCAGTGGCTGCATGCGCACCGGCTGGGTTTCGAGCACCCCGTGACCGGCCGCTGGGTAGAGGTGGAGTCGCCGTACCCGGCCGACCTGGAGGCCGCGCTCGACGTGGTGCGGGGCGCGTACAAGTAGCCGCGAACGCGGCCCTCGGCGACCCGGTCTGAGAGTGACGCGGAACGCCGTCAGATCTGCCGAGGAGTGTCGGTGGTGCGGCATAGGATCGACGTCATGCCCACCGCCACCGCTTCGAAGAGCGACGACTTCGTCCACCTCCACGTGCACACCGAGTTCTCGATGCTGGACGGCGCGGCGAGAATCGGCGACCTCATGGAGGAGGTCGCGCGGCAGGGGCAGCACGCCATCGCGACGACCGACCACGGGTACCTGTTCGGCGCGCACGAGTTCTGGGCGCAGGCGCAGAAGGCGGGCATCAAGCCGATCATCGGCGTCGAGGCGTACATCACGCCGGGCACCAGCCGGTTCGACCAGACGCGGGTGCGCTACGGCGAGGCGGGCCAGGAGTCGGACGACGTCTCGGCGCGCGGTGCCTACACGCACATGACGCTGCTGAGCAAGAACAACACCGGCATGCACAACCTGTTCCGGGCGTCCTCCCTGGCCTCCCTGGAGGGCCAGATGGGCAAGTGGCCCCGCATGGACCGGGACCTGCTGGAGCGGTACTCGGACGGGCTCATCGCGACGACCGGCTGCCCGTCGGGCGAGATCCAGACGCGGCTGCGGCTGGGCCAGTGGGACGAGGCGGTCCGGCAGGCCGGCGAGCTGCAGGAGATCTTCGGCAAGGAGAACTACTACGTCGAGCTGATGGACCACGGGCTCGACATCGAGACCCGGGTGACCAAGGAGCTCCTCGAGCTGTCCAAGGTCATCGGCGCCAAGCTCGTGGCCACGAACGACCTGCACTACGTGCGCGAGGAGGACTCGACCAGCCAGGAGGCGCTGCTGGCGATCAACTCCGGCTCCACGCTGGACGACCCGAACCGCTTCAAGTTCGACGGCTCCGGCTACTACGTGAAGTCCGCGGCCGAGATGCGCAAGGTCTTCAAGGAGCTGCCCGAGGCCTGCGACAACACGCTGCTCATCGCCGAGCAGTGCGAGGTCTCGTTCGACACCTCGGCCAACTACATGCCGCGCTTCCCCGTGCCGGACGGCGAGGACGAGATCTCCTGGTTCATCAAGGAGGTCGAGGCGGGCCTGCTGCGACGCTACCCGAACGGCTACTCGGACGCGGTGCGCAAGCAGGCCGACAAGGAAGTCGAGATCATCATCCAGATGGGCTTCCCGGGGTACTTCCTCGTGGTCGCCGACTTCATCAACTGGTCCAAGGACCAGGGCATCCGGGTGGGGCCGGGGCGCGGGTCGGCCGCCGGGTCGATGGTGTCCTACCTGATGGGCATCACCGAGCTGGACCCGCTGGAGCACGGCCTCATCTTCGAGCGCTTCCTCAACCCGGAGCGCGTCTCCATGCCCGACGTCGACGTCGACTTCGACGAGCGTCGGCGCGGTGAGGCCATCCGGTACGTCACGGAGAAGTACGGCGACGACCGCGTGGCCCAGATCGTCACCTACGGCACCATCAAGGCCAAGCAGGCCCTCAAGGACTCCGCTCGGCTGCTCGGCATGCCGTACGCCATGGGGGAGAAGCTCACCAAGGCCATGCCGCCCGCCGTCATGGGCAAGGACATCTCCCTGAGCGGCATCTTCGACCCGAAGGACAAGCGGTACTCGGAGGCGGCGGAGTTCCGCCAGGTGCACGAGGCCGACCCCGAGGCCCAGCGCGTGGTCGAGCTCGCGCGCGGTATCGAGGGCCTGAAGCGCCAGTGGGGCGTGCACGCGGCCGGCGTCATCATGTCCAGCGAGCCGCTGATCGACATCATCCCGATCATGAAGCGCCCGCAGGACGGCGCGGTCATCACGCAGTTCGACTACCCGACGTCCGAGGGCCTCGGCCTGATCAAGATGGACTTCCTGGGTCTGCGCAACCTCACGATCCTCGACGACGCGCTCGAGAACATCGTGATGAACGGCAAGGACCCGATCGACATCGAGAAGGTGGCGCTCGACGACAAGGCCACCTACGACCTGCTCGCCAGCGGCAACACGCTCGGCGTGTTCCAGCTCGACGGCGGCGCCATGCGTGCGCTGCTGCGGCAGATGCGGCCCGACAACTTCGAGGACGTCTCCGCCGTCATCGCCCTGTACCGGCCGGGGCCGATGGGCATGAACTCGCACATCAACTACGCGCTGCGCAAGAACGGCCAGCAGCAGATCGAGGCGATCCACTCCGAGGTCGTCGAGCCGTTCGCGGAGATCCTCGACGAGACCTTCGGCCTGATCGTCTACCAGGAGCAGGTGCAGCGCGCCGCCCAGATCATGGCCGGCTACTCGCTCGGCCAGGCCGACCTGCTGCGCCGCGCCATGGGCAAGAAGAAGCCCGAGGTGCTGGCCAAGGAGTACGTCAACTTCGAGAAGGGCGCCAAGGAGAAGGGCTACAGCGCCGGAGCGATCAAGGCGGTCTGGGACACCCTGGTCCCGTTCGCCGGCTACGCCTTCAACAAGGCGCACTCCGCCGGCTACGGCCTCGTCGCCTACTGGACCGCGTACCTCAAGGCGAACTACCCCGCGGAGTACATGGCCGGCCTGCTGCAGTCGGTGGGTGACAACAAGGACAAGATGGCGCTCTACCTCAACGAGTGCCGTCGCATGGGCATCACGGTGCTCCCGCCGGACGTCAACGAGTCCGCGGCCAAGTTCACGGCCGTCGGCGGCGACATCCGGTTCGGGCTCACCGGTGTGCGGAACGTGGGCCGCAACGTCGTGGACGCGATCGTCGAGGCCCGCGAGGAGAAGAGCACCTACACGTCCTTCCAGGACTTCCTGGACAAGGTTCCGGCGCCCGTCTGCAACAAGCGCACCATCGAGTCGCTCATCAAGGCCGGCGCCTTCGACTCGCTCGGCCACACGCGGCGCTCGCTGCTCGTGATCCACGAGCAGGCCGTCGACTCCGTGATCGGCGTGAAGCGCAAGGAGGCCGAGGGCCAGTTCGACCTCTTCGCCGACTTCGGCGGTGGCGGCGACGACGAGGGCATGGGCTTCTCCGTCGACGTGCCCGACCTGCCGGACTGGGAGAAGAAGCAGAAGCTGCAGTTCGAGCGCGAGATGCTCGGCCTGTACGTCAGCGACCACCCGCTGTCCGGGCTGGAGCACGTGCTCCAGCGGGCGGCCGACACCTCGGTCGCCTCGCTGCTCGCCGACGAGAGCAGGCCGGACGGCTCGGTGGTGACCGTGGCGGGTCTGCTCACCTCCGTGCAGCGCAAGATGAGCAAGAACGGCAACCCGTGGGCGGCCGTGACCGTCGAGGACCTGGAGGGTGCCGTCGAGGTCATGTTCTTCGGCGAGACCTATCTTGCCTACTCGACGATGCTGGCCGAGGACCAGGTGGTCGTGCTGCGCGGCAGGGTGCGACGCCGTGACGAGTCCATGCAGCTGCAGGCCATGGAGGTGGCACTGCCGGACATCACGGCGAGCTCCGACTCGCCGTTGTCCGTGACCATGCCGCACACGCGCGCGATCGAGTCGGTCGTGGTCCGGCTGCGCGAGGTGCTCGCCACGCACCCCGGGTCCGCGGAGGTGCACATCGCCGTGGCAGAGCCCGGCAAGCGGACCGTGGTGCGCGCCGCCGACAGCCTGCGGGTGGAGAAGTCGCCCGCTCTGTTCGGCGACCTCAAGGCGCTGCTCGGCCAGGGCTGCCTCTCGTGACCGAGGCCCCCGGCGCGGCGCCGGCCGGGACCGACCGTTACGACGAGCGCGACCACGAGCGGTTCGCGCTGGTGGCCGCGGCCTACCTCTTCTTCCGGCGAGAGGGGCAGGTGCTGCTCCAGCTCCGGCAGGGCACCGGCTACCGCGACGGCTACTGGGCCTGCGCGGCTGCCGGCCACGTCGAGGAGGGCGAGTCGGTGATCGAGACCGCCGTGCGCGAGGCCCGCGAGGAGCTCGGCGTCGAGGTCGCGCCCGAGGACGTCCGGCCGCTCACCGTGCTGCACCGCGGCGAGCCGGGCGGGCCCGCGATCGAGCAGCGCGTCGACTTCATGTTCGAGGTGACCCGCTGGACCGGGACGCCGTCGATCCAGGAGCCCGACAAGGCCGCCGACCTGGCCTGGTTCCCGTTCGTGGGGCTGCCGGACCCGGTCGTGCCGCACGAGCTGGCGGTGCTGCGCGCGGTCCACGACGCGGGCCGCCACGGCACGGACATGCCGCGCCTGATGACGTTCGGCTTCTGACCTTCGCCCCACATGTCAGACGCTCAGGTCACCGGGGTGACCTGAGCGTCTGACACATCACGGGTGGGCTTGGGCTACGTCAGCAGGTGCCCACCTTCTGCCACGGGCCCCACGGGATGCCCGGCTCCTGGTTGCGGGTCCAGTACTTGGCCCGCCAGAGCTTGCCCTCGTGCTCGACGGTCTCGCCGCCCGTGTAGATCCACGAGTTCGTCCAGGCCTGGTACGTCTCGTCGCCGCAGACGACGTCCGCCCCGACCTCGGCCCACGGACCCCACGGCGTGGCGCCCGGCTTCTGGCCCTTGGTCCACCACTGGGCGACCCACACGGAGCCGTCGTGGAGGACCTCGTCACCAGCGGTGTAGATCGCCTTGCGGTCCCAGGCGGGGATGTCCGGCACCCCCGTCACGTCGACGTCGACCGACGTCACGGCCGGCTCGTCGAACGGGTTGTCGGTGACGTGCTCGGCGGCGTTGGTGTACGTGCCCGTGACTGCGTCAGGGGCCACCGTGACCTCGTACGACAGGGCGACCGGGTCGAGATCCGGTGCCACGTAGTCGAGGCAGACCGACCCGCCCTCGGTCAGGGCGGACGACGGGTCGCCCGCGTTCACGACGGCGGTGCCGAGCGTGCCCGCGAGGTTCTCGATCCCGATCGTCGCGGTCTCGGGCAGGGCGCCCAGGTCGCCGTACTCGAAGGTGATCTCCGGACGGTCGTCCGACACGGACTTGTAGATCCAGGTCTGGAACGTGCCCACGGAGTTGGACAGGTCCGTCGGGTCACCGCCGAACTCGAACGGGTCGTCCCACTGAACCACCGCGGCCTCGCCGTCGGGTGTGGCCGCGATCCGGACACCGCGGTCGTTCGCCAGCGACAGCGACAGGTCCGACCAGAGCGGCGCGATGACCCCGCTCGGCGCTGCCGCGCTGGGCAGCTCCTGCGGCTCCCACGGGCGTCCGGCGTATCCGCCGGTGATCGTGATCAGGCCGTCGTCGGAGACAACCAGGCCCGGCGACTGCTGGTCGTAGTGCGAGAACGGGCCGATCTCGGCGAGCGTGTTCACGGCAACGGTGTCGCCGTCGAGTTCGCTGAACGGGATGCCGGCACCGTTGTTGACGGTGGCCAGGTCCTGGAACCCGGCCCACGCCGCACACTGCGGCTCGGACGCCGGCGTCGACGCCACGTACGAGCCCACCGCGCCCACCTGCGTGGGCACGTCGACCTCCCACGTGATCGTCTGCCCGTCGACGACGCCGTCACCGGTCACCGACGCCTCGTCGATGCTCAGCCCGTCCGGCACCGTGTCGGTGACCGTGTAGGTGAGGTCCTCGGGGGTCACGTTGGGCTGGACGGTGATGTCGTACCCGATGGTGTCGCCGATCCCGGCGGCCTCCACCGACGCCGTCTTGGTCACGTCGTCGGCCACGCGGGAGATACGGACCGGGATCTCGCCGATGTCGCCCGGGCTGTCGGGCGACGAGCCGAGCACCGCGGTGCCGAAGAACACGTCGCCCGCGGCGGCCGTGGGCAGGTTCCAGTGCAGCCGCACGTCGTACGGCTCGCCCACCGGCACCTCACCGTCGGGTCCGGCCACCCCGGCGTTGCCGAGGTCCTCGGTCGGGACGACGGCGGTCGCCAGCGTGTGCGCGTCGGGCTGGTCGCCGGTGCCGGTCCAGTTCTGGACCAGCACCCACCAGGTCCCGGCCTCCGGGTCGGGGATGTCGCACGCCTCGGCGGCGGACGACGTCGTGGAGGCGCAGACCTGCGTCGCCGGGCTCGGCGTGTCACCGGTGCCGACGAACATGTCGAGGTCGGGCGCCTCGGCGGCGGTGATCTCGGCCACGAGCCGCGCGGCGCCGTCGGGCACCTCCAGCGTGGTGACCTCGACCTGGCTCAGGTCGTCGAACGCGTCGCTGTTGGTCGGGTCCTGGCTGAGGGATGCCTCGTGCAGGTCCGCCTCGACGAGACCCTTCACCGAGCCGGTGAAGTCGCTGACCGCGATGGACTTCAGGCCGGTCACGGCCTGCGAGCCGGTGTCCCGGCGCGTGGTGACGTCGATCTCGCTCGGCAGGATCGCGCCGGACGGGACGACGGCGACCGGCAGGGTCACGGCCGGCACGTTCTCGTCGCTCGGGGTGAGCGTGATGCGCCCGAACAGCGTCTCGCCGTCGGGGGCGCCGTCGACGTCCGCGGTGACCGAGATGCCGAGCGAGTCGCCGGGGGACACGGTGTCCGCCGACAGATCGACGGCGAGCGACAGCCCCTCGTCGGAGACAGCGGACGCCGTCCACGTGACGCCGGCCGGGGCCGACGGCGGCGCGACCGCCGTCCGCTCCCAGGAGCAGGTGGCGAGGCACTGGGTGTCGGCGAAGGACGGCAGGTTGAGCGTGCTCGGGTCGCCGCCCTGCTCCGGGTCGGCGGCCAGGTAGTTCGCGCCGGTCTCGTCGAACAGCAGGCCCGCCTGGACGGCGGCCCCGATGTCCATGTGGCCGCTGCCCTGCTCGTACGGCGTGGCGGGCGAGCCGTCGAAGTCCTTGACGCCTGTGCGCGCCGTGGTCATGAGCGCCGACTGCTGCTGGGCCGGGGTCCACTCCGGACGGGCCTGCGTGAGCAGGGCGCCCGCTCCGGCCACGTGCGGGCTCGACATCGAGGTGCCCGAGATGATGCCGTACTCGACGTGGTCGTACGCGCCGTCGGCCACGCCGTACGCGGCGAGGATGTCGACGCCCGGGGCGGTGATGGACGGCACGATCGTGTCGACGGCCCGGTTGGGGCCGCGCGAGGAGAAGCTGGACATGGTGTCGCCCAGCGCGTCGTCCGTGATGAAGGTGGTGCCGGCGATCGTGCCGGTGTGGTCCGAACCGTCGGCCAGCCAGGCCCGCAGGGTCTCGCCGTCGGCGTAGCTGATGGCGACACCCGGGACGGCGAACGCGTCACCAAGCAGCGAGCCGCCGTTGACCTGGTCGTTCGTCAGGACAAAGCCGGTGGCGCCCTGCGCCGCGACGTTGGCGGACTTCTCCACGCGGCCGTTGCCGCCACGGGCGCAGACCACGATCTTGTCGGCGTAGTCCGCCTCGTGGCCCGTGGTCGTGGTGCACTGCGGGTCGCCCACGGAGGCCGCGTCGACGATCCCGGTCGCGGGCAGCGGGCCGGTCAGGGACTTGCCCCTGAGGTCGGCCAGGTCACCCGCGCTGCTGGTCAGGTCGCCCAGGGTGTTGAGCATGTGCCGGTTGTGCGTCGAGGCGCCCACCGACGTGATCCAGGGGGCGTCGGCGGGGGAGCCCGTCGTGGCGAACCCGGGGCCATCGTTGCCGTTGGAGGTGGCCACGAAGATGCCCGCGGCGCGCGCGTTGAGGAAGCCGAGCGCGTCGAAGTCGTTCCACAGGTCCGACGGCGACGAGGAGCCGATGGAGTAGTTGATGACGTCGACGCCGTCGGCGATGGCCTGGTCGATCGAGGCCGTCAGGCCCGCGGTGGTGCAGCAGCCGCGGTAGCTGATCACGTTGGCGTGCGGGGCGACGCCCGAGACGTCGAACGTCGGCGGGTTCGTGCCCTCCGGCGCCGTCGGCGTCACGTCGTCGACCACGTTGCCGCCCGAGGTGGAGGCGGTGTGCGAACCGTGGCCGTCCTCGTCCAGCGCACTGCGGTCGGCGGCGCTCAGGAACCCGTAGGCGCCGATGAGCTTGCCGTTGCAGGGGAAGTCGGGGTCGTACTGGTCGGTGTTCGCCGGGTCGCAGACACCCAGGTAGTTGCCCGCGCCGAGCGGGTTGGTGTGCGTGTAGCCGTCGTCGCCGGTCTCGGCGAACGAGGGGCTGGAGGGGTGGATGCCGGTGTCGATGGTGCCGATCACGACACCCTCGCCCTTGTAGTTCTCCGGCAGGTCGAGCTCCTCGACGGCGTTCCACAGCGCGTCGGCGTTGCTCCACGCCGGGCCGGCGTCCGTGTGCAGCTCGTGCTCCTTGTCGAGCGAGATGTACGCGACGGCCGGGTCCTTGGCGACCTCCGCGGCCTCCTGCGGCGTCAGGACGGCGGACAGGCCGTTGGCGGCGTACTGGTACGTGAACGGCACGTCGACGTCGTGGCCGACCTTCCGCTCCATGCGGGTGACGAAGTCGTCCTGCTCCGCCTCCAGGAACTCCGTGTACTCCCGCACCCGGGTGGTCGACGGGTCGAGCGTCCGGCCCGCGCGGGGTGCCGTGGCGGCCAGCCCCTCGACGCCACCGGTGTAGGTGGGCACCGCGGCCTCGGCCAGGCGGATGAGGTAGGTGCGCTCCGCCTTGCCGCGCCCGAGGGCGAACTTCTGGATGCCGGCGTCCCGCTCGACCCCGGCCTGCGCGGTGGTCTCCGCCGGCACCAGGTCCTCGGCGAGGAGGTCGCGGGGACCGACCTTGTCGGTGGACGGCGGCGCCACGGGCAGCACGGCGGCTGCCGCGGGCGTGAACGCCGCCGCTAGAGCCGTGACCGCGGCCACGGCGAGCAGGGGCGTTCTGGACCTGTATGACATGGAGGCTCCCTCGGTACGGCAGCGATGGAACGAGCAACGTGCAGGTGTGCGACATTCCTCGCTTACCGCGCAGTGCCATGTCAATGCTTCTGTACAGGATTCACCCAGTCACAGATCAGGAGGGTGCGCGGTCGAGACGTCGAGACGACCCGACGAAAGGCGCAGCACCATGACTGAGAACCACGCGGAGCACCTGCACCAGGCCGGCGAGCACGCCGGTCCGGTGGCGAGCTGGATGAAGGCGGCCACGATGCTGCAGGACGCGTCGCCGATCACCGTCCCCGAGGGCGCCTCGGCGATGACGATCCACGTCCAGTGGGAGCCGGGCGACCCGGGCACCCCGCCGCACCGGCACTCCGGGCCCGCCTTCGGGTACGTGATCCAGGGCGCGGTCCGGTTCGAGCTGGAGGGCGAGCCCGAGCGGGTCGTCGAGGCCGGCGGGACGTTCTGGGAGCCGGGCGGCGACGTCATCCACTACCAGGACGGCAACGCCCTGGACGACGCCCGGACGGAGTTCGTGGTGACGATGATGTGCGCGCCGGGCAAGCCGATGCTGGAGCTGGTGGCCGAGTCGGAGCTCGCGGAGCGGGCGCACCTGCGCGCGCCGCGCCCCGGGGCCTGACCCGCTAGTGGAACCGCCCGCGCACGGCCTCGCCGTGCGCGGGCAGGTCCTCGTCGTTGGCGACTGCCACGATGCGGTCGGCGAGCTCCTCGAGCGCGTCGCGCGTGTACTCGATCTGCTGCACCGACTTGAGGAAGGCGTGCACGCCCAGGCCGCTCGCGAAGTGCGCGGTGCCGCCGGTGGGCAGCACGTGGTTGGACCCGGCCATGTAGTCGCCCAGCGACACCGGCGACCAGGGCCCCACGAAGATCGCGCCCGCGCTGTGCACCCGCGCGGCCACCCGGGCGGCGTCCGCCGTCTGGATCTCCAGGTGCTCCGCTCCGTACGCGTTCACGACGGCGAGCCCCGCGTCGATGTCGTCCACCAGGACGATCGCGGACTGCGGGCCGTCCAGGGCGCGCGCCACCCGGGTGGCGTGCTTGGTGGCCGACGCGAGGTCCTGGACCCGCGCCTCGACGGCGGAGGCGAGCTCCACCGAGTCGGTGACCAGCACGGACGCCGCCATCGGGTCGTGCTCGGCCTGGCTGATCAGGTCGAGGGCCACGTGCCCGGCGTCGGCGGTGCCGTCGGCGAGGACGGCGATCTCCGTGGGCCCGGCCTCGGCGTCGATGCCCACGACGCCGCGCACCAGGCGCTTGGCCGCCGCGACGTACACGTTGCCCGGGCCGGTGATGACGTCCACGGGCTCGCACAGGGTCTCGCCGTCCTGCGGCTGGCTGCCCGCGGCGCCGTACGCGAACATCGCGACCGCCTGCGCGCCGCCCACGGCGTAGACCTCGTCGACGCCGAGCAGGGCGCAGGCCGCGAGGATGGTCGGGTGCGGCAGGCCGCCGTTGTCCTTCTGCGGCGGGGACGCCACGGCCAGGCCCCGCACGCCCGCCTCCTGCGCGGCGACGACGTTCATCACCACCGACGACGGGTACACGGCCAGGCCGCCCGGCGCGTACAGGCCTACCCGCTGCACGGGGATCCAGCGCTGCCGCACGACGGCGCCCGGCGCGAGCTCCGTGACGTGGTTGGCCGGAAGCTGCTCCGCGTGCACCCGGCGCACGCGGCGGATCGACTCCTCCAGGCCGGACCGGACCAGCGGCGTGAGGCTGTCGAGCGCGTCGGTCAGGGCGGACACAGGGACCCGCAGGTGCTCGGGCGCGACGCCGTCGAACCGTAGCGCGATCTCGCGCAGGGCGGCCGCGCCGCCCTCGCGGACCTGGCGCAGCAGGGGCTCGACCACATGGACGGCCTCGTCGACTCCGACCTCGGCACGGGGAAGGACGTCGAGGAGGGCGCGGCGGCCCAGGGACCGGCCGCGCAGGTCGATACGTTGGATCACCCGGCCAGTCTATGGCGGCGGGCGGGGGACAATGCTGTGGTGTCCAACTCTGAGTCCGCAGTACCCGAGGTCCCGATCCGCGACGACGTCATCCGGCTGGGCCAGTTCCTCAAGCTCGCCGACCTCGCCGAGGACGGCGCGCAGGCCCGCGACCTGATCGCCGACGGCGAGGTGCGGGTCAACGGCGAGGTCGAGACCCGCCGCGGCCGCCAGCTCGTGCGCGGCGACGTGGTGAGCGTGCTCATGCCCGCCGGCGAGGAGGCGGCGAAGGTCGGGTAGGAAGGTCCCAGGCCGGTCAGGACGCCATGTACGTCGACGCCATCACCTTGTCGACCGTCACGCGCAGCACGATCCGGTCCGGGTTCGGCCCGAGCTCGCGGTAGCGGCGCGCGTAGCGGGCGACGGCGTCGGCGATCTCGGCCTCGTCCTCGCTGACGGCGATGGTGCCCTCCAGCGTGATCCACCGGCCGCCCGAGACCTGGCACAGCGCGGCGCGAGGCTGGCCGCCGTCGGGTCCCGGGGCGGAGTGGCGCGCCTTGAAGGACGCACGGTTGGTGGTGATGCGCGCGACCCCGGCGTCGGCGTCCCAGGTGAAGGCCACCGGGACCACGTGCGGCGTCCCGTCGGGGCGCAGGGTGGTGAGGGTGGCGAGGTGGCGCTCGGTGACGAAGACGAGCTGCTCGGGGTTGAGTCGGATCACGCCGCGAGTCTAGGTCGGGCGGGTGAGTGCCCGGCGTCGTCGTGTGGGTTCCCCGTATTCCCGGGGGTCCAGTATTTGGCTAGCGTTCCTGACAAATACCACGGCGCGACACACCACCGAGGAGTGCCATGAGACGGCGTACATCGTTCCTGGCGGCGGGAGTCACCGCCCTGCTGGTCACCGGACTCGCCATACCGGTCGTCGTCGCGCAGGCCGGGCCGATGGCCCAGGCCGCGGCCGCCGACTGCGCGGCGTCCGCCTGGGCGGAGGGCAGCTCGTATGCCGCCGGCGCGCACGTGACGCACCGCGGGCGGGCCTACACGGCCCTCGTGGCGCACACCGCGTACGTGGGCGCGGGCTGGAGCCCGGACACCACGCCCAGCCTCTGGTCGGACGACGGCGCGTGCGCCACGCAGCCCGACCCCGACCCGACCGACCCCACGCCGGACCCCACGGACCCGACGCCCGACCCCGAGCCGACGCCTACGGACTGCAGCCAGCGCCCGCGCCCGTCGGGCAAGGTGCTGCAGGGCTACTGGGAGAACTGGGACGGCGCGAGCAACGGCGTGCACCCCGGCCTCGGCTGGATCCCGATCACGGACTCACGCATCACGCAGCACGGCTACAACGTGGCCACCCTCGCGTTCCCGGTGATCCGCTCCGACGGAACGGTGCTGTGGGAGGACGGCATGGACTCCGGCGTCCAGGTGCCCAGCCCCGAGGAGATGTGCGCCGCCAAGGAGGACGGCCTGACCATCCTCATGTCGATCGGCGGCGCGACCGCCGGGATCGACCTGTCCTCGCAGGCCGTGGCGGACCGGTTCGTCGCCACCATCGTGCCGATCCTGCGGGAGTACAACTTCGACGGCATCGACATCGACATCGAGACGGGCCTGACGGGCAGCGGCTCCATCACGCAGCTCTCGACGTCGCAGGCCAACCTCATCCGGATCATCGACGGGGTGCTCGCCGGGATGCCGGCCGGGTTCGGCCTGACGATGGCGCCCGAGACCGCGTACGTGACCGGCGGCAGCGTCACCTACGGCTCGATCTGGGGCTCGTACCTGCCGATCATCAAGAAGTACGCCGACAACGGCCGCCTCTGGTGGCTCAACATGCAGTACTACAACGGCTCGATGTACGACTGCTCCGGCAACTCGTACGCGGCCGGGACCGTGGCCGGTTTTCAGGCCCAGACCGACTGCCTGGACGACGGGCTGGTCATCCAGGGCACCACGATCCGCGTGCCGTACGAGAAGCAGGTGCCCGGGCTGCCCGCCCAGCAGGGCGCGGGCGGCGGCTACATGGCGCCGTCGCTGGTCTCGCAGGCGTACGGCTCGTACAACGGGGCGCTCAAGGGTCTCATGACGTGGTCGATCAACTGGGACGGGTCGCGCGGCTGGACCTTCGCCGACAACGTCAGGGCCCTGCAGGGCCGGTAGCTCCGGCAGCGCCGACGGCGCCGGGCGGGCGGACCTGGGGGTCCGCTCGCCCGGCGCTGTCTCGTGCGGGCGTCAGGCGCCGATCGCGTCCAGCACGGCGACCTCGCCGGGGGGCAGCGTGAGCCCGGCCGCGGCGACGTTCTCGCGGAGGTGGGCGACGGACGACGTCCCGGGGATCAGCAGGATGTTCGGCGAACGCTGCAGCAGCCAGGCCTGAGCGACGGCGGCCGGGGTGCTGCCCAGCCGGGCCGCCACGGCGTTCAGCTCCGCCGACTGCAGCGGCGAGAAGCCGCCGAGCGGGAAGTACGGCACGTAGGCGATGCCCTGCTCGGCCAGCGAGTCGATCAGCGCGTCGTCGTGCCGGTTGGCGATGTTGTACATGTTCTGCACGCCCACGACCGGCGCGATCGACTGCGCCTCGGCCACCTGCTCCGCCGTGACGGTGCTGACGCCGAGGTGGCTGATCAGGCCCTCGTCCCGCATCGCCGCGAGGGCGGCGAACTGCGGCGCCAGCGACCCGGGTTCCGGGGCGTCGAACCCGCCGACGCGCAGGTTCACGACGTCGAGGCGGTCCAGGCCGAGGTGCTCCAGGTTCTGCTCGACCTGACGCCGGAGCTCGTCCGGCTCGCGGCTGAACACCCAGTGCCCCTCGGCGTCGCGCACCGCGCCCACCTTGGTGACGACGTGCAGGTCTGCCGCGTAGGGGTGCAGGGCCTCGCGGATGATCTCGTTGGTGACGTGCGGGCCGTAGAAGTCGGCGGTGTCGATGTGGTTGACGCCGAGCGCGACGGCCTCGCGCAGGACGGCGACCGCGGCCGCGCGGTCGGCAGGCGGGCCGAACACACCGGGGCCGGCGAGCTGCATGGCGCCGTAGCCGACGCGGTTGAGGGTCAGGTCGTCGGCGAGCGTGAAGGTGCCGCCGGGGAGCGTCTGTGTGGTCATGGCTCCACCGTGCGGCCGCCCGGCGCGGACAGGCAGTGCCCGGGCGATCCTGGGAGTACGGGGACCAGGCACGCGCGCACCGCCCGGCCTACGGTGGTGGGCATGACCAGGGAGACCCAGCTGAGCGAGTACCTGCGGGCGCGCCGCGAGCTGGTGCGGCCCGCCGACGTCGGGCTGCCGGAGGGCGGTGTGCGGCGCGTGGCCGGCCTGCGCCGCGAGGAGGTGGCGCTGCTCGCGGGCATCAGCGCCGACTACTACCTGCGGCTGGAGCAGGGCCGCGACCGCAACCCGTCGGCGCAGGTGCTGGAGTCGCTGGCCCGCGTGCTGCTCCTGGACGAGCCCGCCACCCGGCACCTGCTGGACCTGGCGGCCCCGGCGCCGCGCCGTCGGCGTCGCCAGGTGCGTCGCGAGGTGGTGCCCGCCGGGACGCTGCGGCTGCTGGAGCGGGTGGGCATCCCCGGGTACGTCGAGGGGCGCTACTTCGACGTGCTCGCGGTGAACCGGCTCGCGGCGGCCCTGTCGCCCACCCTCCGGGTGGGCCGCAACCGGCTCCGTGACCTGTTCCTCGACCCCGCCGAGCAGGCGATGCACCCGGACTGGCCCGACGTGGCGCCCCAGATCGTCGCCCGGTTCCGCGAGGCCGTCGGCACGGACATCGACGACGAACGCCCCGAACGGCTCGTCGGGGAGCTCTCGCTCGCCTCGGAGCGGTTCCGCACGCTCTGGGCGCGGCACGACGTGAACCTCGGGCGGCCGCACGTCACGCACATGCTGCACCCGCAGGTCGGCGAGCTGGAGCTCGACATGGAGAAGCTGTCGATCGCCGGGACCGACCGGCAGATGGTCGTGCTGCTGCACGCCGCCCCGGACTCGCCGAGCGGGGAGCGGCTGGCGCTGCTCGCGTCGCTCGCGGCGTCGGAAGGTACGGCGAGCGTGCCCGACGGCGCGGCGGCTACGGCTAGTCCCGAAGCGGCGCGGGGAGCCGCCGGGGAATAGTGTGCCAAGCGCACCCGGCTGTGGATAACCGGCTCGCGGTGTCGGTGGCTGCTCCTAGGATCGATGACGTGACCAAGGACCCCTTCGCAGACCTCCCCTTCGCCATGGAGGAGCCGCCCGACGACGCCCACCTGACCGACGTCGGTGACCCGGGGCTGCCGCCGTCGGCGCGCAACACCCCCGAGGCCCAGGCGGCGAAGCTCCAGATGCTGCGCGGCCTGCTGCCCGACGGCGGCGTGGCGGCCGCGGCGCCGGTACGCCGGTGGCCGCCGGCGGAGGTGGACGAGCCGGCGGCGGAGGCGGAGGCGGGGCCGGGCGCGGAGGAGCAGGCCGACGCAGCGGAGGCCGCGCCGGCCGCCCGCGCGGTCCCGGCCGCGTCGCCCGGCGCCTCGCTGCGCGAGGAGGCCGAGGCCGCCCTGCGGGAGCTGGTCGGCCGCGACGACGCCCGGCTGCGCGACGACCAGTGGACGGCGATCGAGGCGCTCGCGGCGTTCCACCGCCGGGCGCTCGTGGTGCAGCGCACCGGGTGGGGCAAGTCGGCCGTGTACTTCGTGGCGACCCGCCTGCTGCGGGCCCGGGGCGCCGGGCCCACGGTGATCGTCTCGCCGCTGCTGGCGCTCATGCGCGACCAGATCGCCGCCGCCTCGCGCGCGGGCATCCGGGCCGTGACGATCAACTCGGCCAACATGACCGAGTGGGACGAGGTGCACGCCTCGATCGCGCGCGGCGAGGTCGACGTGCTGCTGTGCTCGCCGGAGCGCCTGAACAACCCCGGCTTCCGCGACGAGGTGCTGCCGCGGCTGGCGGCCGACGCCGGCCTGGTGGTCATCGACGAGGCGCACTGCATCTCGGACTGGGGCCACGACTTCCGCCCCGACTACCGGCGCATCCGCACGCTCCTGGCCGACCTGCCGGCGGGCATCCCCGTGCTGGCCACGACCGCCACCGCGAACGAGCGCGTCACGGCCGACGTGGCCGAGCAGCTCGCCGTGCACGGCGACGCGGACGCCGGCGAGGACGTGCTGGTGCTCCGGGGCGGGCTCGACCGCGAGTCGCTGCACCTGGCGGTCCTGGAGCTCGGCGACCAGCCCACGCGGGTGGCCTGGCTGGCCGAGGCGCTCCAGGACATCGAGGGGTCGGGCATCGTCTACTGCCTCACGGTCTCGGCCGCGGAGCAGGTGGCCGAGCAGCTGCGCGGCTACGGGCTGGCGGTGGCCGCGTACACCGGCCGCACCGAGCCGGCGCAGCGCGAGCAGCTCGAGGCCGACCTCAAGAACGACGACGTCAAGGCGCTGGTCGCGACGTCGGCGCTGGGCATGGGCTTCGACAAGCCGGACCTGGCGTTCGTGGTGCACCTCGGCGCGCCGTCGTCGCCGATCGCGTACTACCAGCAGGTGGGCCGCGCGGGCCGTGGCGTCGACCAGGCGCTGGTGGTGCTGCTGCCCGGTACCGAGGACAAGGCGATCTGGGAGTGGTTCGGCGAGCAGGCGTTCCCCGCCGAGGGGCAGGTGCGGGCCACGCTCGACGCCCTGGCGGGCGGCGGCACCATGTCCACGGCCGTGCTGGAGACGCAGGTGGACCTGCGCCGGTCGCGCCTGGAGACCATGCTGAAGGTGCTCGACGTCGACGGCGCCGTCCGGCGCGTGAAGGGCGGCTGGGAGGCGACCGGGCAGCCCTGGTCGTACGACGCCGAGCGGTACGCGCGGGTCGCCGCGACCCGCGCCGCCGAGCAGCAGGCGATGGTCGACTACGTGAACACCCCGGGCTGCCGCATGGCCTACCTGCGCGCCCAGCTCGACGACCCCGACCTGACCCCGGGCTGGGAGTGCGGCCGCTGCGACCGCTGCGGCACCATGGCGCTGCCCGAGGCGCCCGACGCCGAGGCCGTCGCCGCCGCGCGGGCCGAGATGGACCGTCCGGGCATGGAGGTCGAGCCCCGCAAGATGTGGCCCACGGGCCTGGCCTCGATCGGCCTGGACCTCAAGGGCAAGATCCCGCCCGCCGAGCTCGCCGAGCCGGGCCGGGCCGTCGCGCGGCTCGACGGCCTCGGCTGGTCCGGACCGCTGCGCGACCTGCTCGCCCCGAACGCGAACGACGGCGAGCTGCCCGTTCCGCTGCGCCGGGCCGCGGCCCGGGTGCTCGACGAGTGGCCGGCGCTGCGCCCGACGGTGGAGAACGGCGAGGGCGCGGGCGAGGCAGGCGACGGCGACGTCCCGGGCGGGGCCGAGCCCGGCCCGCTCGTGATCGAGGCCGTCGTGGCGATCCGTTCGGTCCGGCGGCCCCAGCTCTCCTTCCACCTGGCCACGGGGCTGGCCAAGTACCTGGGCGTGCCGATGATCGGTGCGGTCGGCCCGGTCGCGGGGCAGGAGGAGCCCGGCCGGCACGACGTGAACTCCGCGATGCGGCTCGCCGGCGTGGCCCGGCGCCTGCAGCTCCAGCTCGGCGAGGGTGCGCTGCGGGGTCTGCCCGGCCGGTCCGTGCTGCTCGTGGACGACTACACGGACTCGGGCTGGACCCTCACGGTCGCGTCCCGCCTGCTGCGCCAGGCCGGGGCGGCGGCGGTGTACCCGTTCGTGCTGGGCGTGCGGTGACCCGTCCCGTGACCATCGCCACCCGCCCGGTGGGCGGACGGGTGCCGGGTCCGCGCCGCGCGGTTCGTAGACTGGTGCGGTGATGACCAACACCGTCGACCAGCAGGGCGCGGGGGGCAGCGCCACGGCGTCCTCGGTGCGGCTGCCGCTGCGCCCCGAGCTGGCGGACGAGGAGCCCTACGGTGCGCCGCAGCTCGACGTCCCGGTGCTGCTGAACGTCAACGAGAACCCGTACCCGCCCAGCGAGGACGTGGTCGCGACCATCGCAGAGGACGTGGCACGCGCCGCCCGTGGCATGAACCGCTACCCGGACCGGGACGCCACCGTCCTGCGCCGGGACCTGGCTGACTACCTCACCCTGGAGACGGGAGTGCGCCTCGACCACTGCGACGTCTGGGCGGCGAACGGGTCCAACGAGGTCATGCTGCACGTGCTGCAGGCGTTCGGCGGCCCGGGCCGGACCGCGCTGTCGTTCGCGCCCACGTACTCGATGTACCCGGAGTACGCGCGCGACACGCACACCACCTGGGTGGTCGGCCGCCGCGAGGACGACTTCACGCTCGACCCGGAGCGCGCCGCCGCGAAGATCCGCGAGGTGCGCCCGTCGGTGATCCTGCTGGCCAGCCCGAACAACCCGACCGGCACGGCGCTGCCCACGGCCACCATCGAGGCGGTCTGCGAGGCGGCGCTCGGCGTCGACCTCGACGGCGCGCGCCCGGTCGTCGTGATCGACGAGGCGTACGCGGAGTTCCGGCGCCCCGGCACGCCGTCGGCGGTCGCGCTGCTGGAGCGGTACCCGAACCTGGCCGTCTCGCGCACCATGTCCAAGGCGTTCGCCGCGGCCGGCGCGCGGCTCGGCTACCTCGTCGCGTCGCCCGACTTCGTGAACGCCCTGCGCATCGTGCGCCTGCCGTACCACCTGAGCGCGATCACCCAGGCCGCGGCCGGCGCCGCGCTGCGCCACCGCGAGTCGCTGATGGCGCAGGTCGCCACGCTGCGGGCCGAGCGGGACGCCACGGTCGCCTGGCTGCGCGAGCAGCGGCTCCCCGACGGGCTCCCGTTCGACGTCGCGGACACCGACGCCAACTTCGTGCTGTTCGGCACGTTCAACGACCGGCACGCCGTGTGGCAGGGTCTGCTCGACCGCGGCGTCCTGATCCGCGAGACCGGCCCGGACGGCTGGCTGCGGGTGTCGATCGGCACGTCGTCCGAGATGGCCGCGTTCCGTGCGGCGCTCACCGAGGTACTGCAGGGGGAGGAACGGGCATGAGCAGGACAGCACGCGTGGAGCGCGCCACGTCCGAGTCGAAGGTGCTGGTCGAGCTCGACCTCGACGGCACCGGGCGTACCGAGATCAGCACGAGCGTGCCGTTCTACGACCACATGCTCACGGCGCTCGGCAAGCACTCGCTGATCGACCTCACCGTGCAGGCGACCGGCGACACCCACATCGACGCCCACCACACGGTGGAGGACGTCGCGATCAGCATCGGCGAGGCGCTGCGCCTGGCGCTCGGCGACAAGGCCGGCATCTCCCGGTTCGGCGACGCGCTCGTGCCGCTCGACGAGGCGCTCGCCCAGGCGGTCGTGGACGTCTCGGGCCGGCCGTACCTGGTGCACGAGGGCGAGCCCGCGGGCCAGGAGTACCACCTCATCGGCGGTCACTTCACGGGGTCGCTGACGCGGCACGTGCTGGAGTCCATCGCGCACCACGCGGGCATCTGCCTGCACGTGCGGGTGCTGTCCGGACGCGACCCCCACCACATCGTCGAAGCTCAGTTCAAGGCGCTGGCGCGTGCGCTACGCGCCGCCGTGGCCGTCGACCCCCGCGTCGACGGCATCCCGTCCACGAAGGGTGCGCTCTAGCAGCCATGTCCGACAGCCCCAGGCCCGACAACAGCGGGTCCGACAGCAGCACGCCGGCCGGCGACGACCTGCCCGACTTCGACCTCGACAACCTCGAGATCCCCGACGACCTGTCCTCCCTGACCGGGACGGGGGAGCCCGAGTTCGCCGCGATCATCACCCAGATCGCCGGCGCCGAGCCGCTCGCGGCGGCCAGCTCCCTGGCCCAGCTCGACCTGGACGCGGTGCCGACCTCGGTCGGCGCGGTCGGCGTGCTGCGGGACCGGTCGGGCGACGCGCCCGAGCGGGCCGCCGCGGCGATCTCCCAGCTCGTGCGGGGCGTCCCGCTCGTCCTGGTCACCCGCACGGGCGAGCAGATGACGGCGGTCCGGTTCGCGGACGGCGTCCGCGGTGACGAGCTCGCCCCCGGCCTGGTGCTGGGCGGCGCGCCCGAGAACGTCGTCGACCTGCTGACCGGCGCCACGACCGTCGCCGACATCGAGGGCGTCGTCGGCTCGGACTCGATCAGCAAGTTCAAGGCGATGCGGATGCTGACCTCTGCCGCGCGCAAGGCCCGCAGGAGCATGGGCAAGGGCGAGACCGGTCCGGACAGCAAGGACGGGATCTGACCGTGGGCGCGCGCGTCGTCGTCCTCGACTACGGCTTCGGCAATGTCCGGTCCGCCGTCCGCTCGCTGGAGCGGGTGGGCGCCGACGTGACGCTGACGGCCGACCGGGCCCTCGCGCAGGACGCGGACGGCCTGGTCGTGCCCGGCGTCGGCGCCTTCGCCGCCTGCATGGCGGGCCTGACGGCGGTGCGTGGCGACGAGGTCGTCGGCCGACGCCTGGCCGGCAACCGCCCCGTCCTGGGCATCTGCGTGGGCATGCAGGTCATGTTCGACGCCGGGGTGGAGCACGGCGAGCGCACCGACGGCATCGGCGAGTGGCCCGGCGTCGTCGAGCGGCTGCACGCCGACGTGGTGCCCCACATGGGCTGGTCGCCGGTCGAGGCGCCGGAGGGCTCGGCCCTCTTCGCCGGGATCGCCGACGAGCGCTTCTACTTCGTGCACTCGTACGCCGCCCAGACGTTCACCAAGGGTTACGACGAGAACGCGGTGGGCAGGTTCACGCCGCCGAGGGTCACCTGGGCGGACCACGGCGGCCGGTTCGTCGCCGCGGTCGAGGACGGCCCGCTGGCGGCGACCCAGTTCCACCCCGAGAAGTCCGGCGACGCGGGAGCCCAGCTCCTGGAGAACTGGCTCAAGACCCTCGCCTAGCCCCACCCGTTGAGTGCTGGGTATCTGTTGCGCAGAGACCGCTCGGCCGACAAATGCCCAGCACTCAACACTTTCGACAGACAGAACTTGGAGAGACATGACCGACCGACTCGTGCTCCTGCCCGCCGTCGACGTGGCCGACGGCCAGGCCGTCCGCCTCGTCCAGGGGGAGGCCGGCTCGGAGACCTCGTACGGGGACCCGCTGACCGCCGCCCTGGACTGGCAGTCCGGCGGCGCCGAGTGGGTCCACCTCGTGGACCTGGACGCCGCCTTCGGGCGCGGGTCCAACGCCGAGCTGCTCGCGCGCGTGGTCGGTGAGCTGGACGTGCAGGTCGAGCTGTCGGGCGGCATCCGCGACGACGAGTCGCTGGAGCGCGCCCTGGCCACCGGCGCCCGCCGCGTCAACCTCGGCACCGCCGCCCTGGAGGACCCGGCCTGGACGGCCAAGGTCATCGCCGAGCACGGCGACCGCGTCGCCGTCGGCCTCGACGTGCGCGGCACCACGCTCGCCGCGCGCGGCTGGACCAAGGAGGGCGGCGACCTCTGGGAGGTCCTCGGCCGCCTCGACGAGGCCGGCTGCGCCCGCTATGTCGTCACCGACGTGACCAAGGACGGCACGCTGCGCGGCCCGAACGTCGACCTCCTGTCCGACGTCGCCGCGCGCACCCCCGCGCACGTCGTCGCCTCGGGCGGCATCTCGTCGCTCGACGACCTGCGGGCGCTCCGCGCCCTCGGCACCATCGAGGGCGCCGTGGTCGGCAAGGCCCTGTACGCGGGCGCCTTCACGCTCCCCGAGGCGCTCGACGTCGCGGGGCGGCCGGGGGCCGGTACCGACGGGGCCGCTGGGCCCGCGGGCGACGGGGTCGCCGAGTGAAGTCCATCCAGCCGTCCAGCCAGTTCGCGGGCGACGACGGCTCGGCCGACGCCGAGCTGACCCGCCTCCTGGAGGGCCACTCGACCGGGACGGTCCCGCTGCGCGACGTCGTCGCCCGGCTGGCCGAGACCCGCGTGCTCGTGCCGGTGCTGGCGGAGGCCGGCGCCGTCGAGCAGAACCCGGACGGGCTGGCCGTCGACAAGGAGGCGTCCTCCGGCGTCGTGGCGCTGGAGGCCCCGGACGGCCGCCGCGCCCTGCCGGTCTTCACGTCCGTGGCGACCATGCAGGCGTGGCGCGCCGACGCCCGGCCGGTCCCGGTCGAGGCGACCCGTGCCGCCCTGTCGGCGGTCAACGAGAACTGGGCGCTGATCGTCGTGGACCCCGCCGGGCCCGTGACGGCGCTCGTCCCGCGCCCGGCCGTGTGGGCGCTGGCGCAGGGCAAGGCCTGGCAGCCCGCCCTGGTGCCGCACGAGGACGGGCTCGCCGTCGACCCCGAGGTCGCGTCCGAGGTGGCGGTCGCCGCCGCACCCGTGCAGCACGTCGTGCGGGCGCACGCCGAGCCCGGCCGCAAGGCCGAGGTCGCCGTGGTGCTCGCCCTGGACCCGGGCCTGGACCGGGCCGGGCTCGACGTCGTGCTGGGGCAGGTCAACGCCCGCCTGGCGGCGTCCGAGGTGATCTCCGCACGCGTGGACTCCCTGGAGCTCCGCATCGGCGCGGCCCGCTGAGCCGCCCGCTCAGCAGCCCTTCGCCGGCGTGAACGCCGTGTCGTCGGCCAGCATGTCCTGGAGCGTCGACAGCGGCACCAGCAGGCTGTTGTCGTCCGCCGTCTTCGCGTAGACGACGCCGATCACGCGGCCCTGGTCGTCCAGCGCGGCCGACCCGGACGACCCGGGCTCGACGGGGGCGTCCGTGAGCAGCACCTCGCCGAGGTTGGCGTTCAGCGGGTCCCGGGTGGTGCCCATGACCTCGCCCTCGGTGACGGTGAGCTCGCCGCCCGCGGGGTAGCCCACCACCGTGACGGAGTCGCCGCGCTCCGGGTCGGCCTCCGCGAGCTCCGGGTGCGACGGCAGCGGGTCGGTCGTGCGGACCACCGCGAGGTCCGCGAGGCCGGCGGTCGACGTGGCGCCGACGGTGATGTCGTGCCCGTCGTAGGTGCTGACCTCGAGGTCCTTCGAGTCCGCGACCACGTGCTTGTTGGTGATCAGCGTGTGCTCGTCGATCGCGAAGCCCGAACCGGTCGACAGCTCCTCACAGCCCACGTTGCGGATCCGGACCGCCATCCGCTCGACGGCGTCGAACCCGTCCGGGCTCAGCGCGTCCCCGCCGGCCGCGGGGGACAGGTCCACCGGCGTGGACGGCACGATGTCGCTCGGCACCGGGTCCGGCAGGGGCGGCAGCACGCCGCACCCGCCGAGCGTCCCGGTCAGGACGAGCCCCGCGAGGACGGCGCGCGAACGGGCGCTCCACCTCACTGGCGCAGCTCCCGCTGCAGGGCGTCGTTGGCGTCCTCCGCGTCGGCACACAGCGCGTTGACCTCCCGCTCGTAGCGGGCCAGGTCGGCGGGCTCGTACTGGTCGGCCTCCTTGAGGTAGCCGACGAGCTGCTCCTGGCCCGACACGCACTGCCCCAGCGCCGAGGCCACCGTGGCGCCGGCCGCGCTGACCTGCGTCTGGTAGTCGAGGACCTGCTGCGAGGCGACGTTCTCGTCACCGAGCTGCGCCTTCTCGTTCGCGAGGTCCGTGATGCGCGACGTCGCCGCGGAGAGCTGGTCCCGGGCGGCCTTCAGCTCGGAGTTCGCGCCGTCGAGCTGCATCCGCAGCGAGGCGACCTCGTCGGCGTAGCCGTGCGCCTCGGCCTCCCAGTCGGAGGCCGTGCGCTGCCAGCGGACGGTCGTCAGCCACAGGTAGGCGCCGACGGCGATCGTCGCCACCAGGACGATGGCGAGCACCCGGGAACCACCCCGACGGGGCCGCGGCGCCCGCCCCGGTTCCGGTACCGCCTCGACGGGAACCTCGGACATCAGACGACGGAACCCGTGTACTTCTCGCCCGGCCCCTCGCCCGGCGCGTCGGGGATCACCGACGCCTCCCGGAACGCGAGCTGGAGGCTGCGCAGGCCGTCGCGCAGCGAGCGGGCGTGCTGGTTGCCGATGTCGGGGGCGCTCGCGACCACCAGCGCGGCCAGCGCCGTGATCAGCTTGCGCGCCTCGTCGAGGTCCTTGAGCTCCTCGGCGTCGTCGCCCTCGGCCAGGCCGCACTTGACCGCCGCGGCGCTCATCAGGTGGACCGCGGCCGTGGTGATGACCTCGACCGCTGCGACCTCCGCGATGTCCCGCGTGGCCTGGTCAGGACCCACCGGAGCCTCGATGCCGGTGGGTGTCTCGTCGCTCGTGCTCATGGGCACCATCCTTTCATCCCCCCGGGGGTGCGGACGCCCACGGGGCGCCCACCGAGCGCCCGTCCGACACCTGCCGAACGCCCTCCCGGCGACGGCGTGAGTCTGGGTTAGCCTGCGTGCGTTCAACGGTGAAACAGGGGAGGCCCTTTCGATGCACGACGACATCACACTGACCACCGGGCGCGCGCACCGGGTGCTGACCGAACGGATCTGGCCCGCGGTCCACGAGACGTCGGTCCCGCTCGAGGTCGAGTGGCACGCCCTGCCGGGGGAGCCGATCCCGCCGGCCGAGGGCCTGGCCCTCGCGATGCAGCCGTACGAGGTGGGCACCCCGTGGGGCCCGGCCTGGGGCACCACCTGGTTCCGGCTGACGGGCACCGTGCCCGCCGAGTGGGCCGGACGCACCGTCGAGGCCGTGGTGGACCTCGGGTTCGACGTCGACCGGACCGGGTTCCAGGCCGAGGCGCTGGTCTACACGCCGGACGGCAGCCCGGTGAAGTCGATCAACCCCCGCAACCAGCACGTGCCCGTGGCCGACGCCGCGGCCGGCGGCGAGCAGGTCGAGCTCTACCTGGAGGCGGCGTCCAACCCCGTGCTGCTCGGGCACAACGTCTTCGAGCGGACGACGGAGGGCGACACCACCACCTCGTCCCCGCACCCCCTGTACACGACCCGGCGCATCGACCTCGCGATCTTCGAGTCCGAGGTGCACGACCTCGCCCTCGACGTCGAGGTGCTGCTTGAGCTCCAGGCCGAGCTGCCCACCGGCCCGCGCCGCATGCGGATCCTCCAGGCCCTCGACGACGCCCTCGACGTGCTCGACCTCCAGCGCATCCCCGAGACCGCCGCCGCGGCCCGGGCGGCGCTCGCGGACGTGCTCGCCAGCCCGGCCGAGCACAGCGCCCACGAGATCTCCGCCGTCGGCCACGCCCACATCGACTCCGCCTGGCTGTGGCCGGTGCGCGAGACGATCCGCAAGGTGGCGCGCACGACGTCGTCCATGGCCGACCTCATCGGCCGCACCGACGACTTCGTCTATGGCATGTCGTCCGCGCAGCAGTACGCGTGGGTCAAGGAGCACCGGCCCGAGGTGTGGGCCAAGGTCAAGGAGGCCGTCGCCTCCGGCCGGTTCCTGCCGCTGGGCGGCATGTGGGTCGAGTCCGACACGGTGATGCCGTCGGGCGAGGCGCTCGTGCGCCAGTTCTCGCAGGGGCAGCGGTTCTTCGAGCGGGAGTTCGGCCAGCGGTCGCACGGCGTGTGGCTGCCGGACTCGTTCGGCTACTCGCCGGCCCTGCCGCAGCTCGTCCGCCGCGCCGGGTTCGACTGGTTCTTCACGCAGAAGATCTCCTGGAACCAGGTCAACGTCTTCCCGCACCACACGTTCTGGTGGGAGGGCATCGACGGGTCGCGCGTGCTGACGCACTTCCCGCCCATGGACACCTACAACTCGCAGCTCTCGGGCGACGAGCTCGCCAAGGCGACCCGCCAGTTCCGCGAGTCGCGGCGCGCCACGGGCTCGATCGCGCCCGTCGGCTACGGCGACGGCGGCGGCGGCACCACCCGCGAGATGACCGGCCGCGCCAAGCGGCTCGCGAGCCTGGAGGGCAGTGCCAAGGTGCGCTGGGAGCACCCGGACGCGTTCTTCGAGCGCGCCCGCGGGGAGCTGGTCGCGTCCGGGACGGATGACAGCGCTGTCTGGGTGGGCGAGCTCTACCTGGAGCTGCACCGCGCGACGCTGACCTCGCAGCACAGGACCAAGCAGGGCAACCGCCGCAACGAGCAGCTCCTGGTCGAGGCCGAGGCCTGGGCGGCCACGGCGTCGGCCCGGACCGGGGCGGAGTACCCCTACGAGGAGCTCGACTCGCTGTGGCAGCAGGTCCTGCTGCTCCAGTTCCACGACATCCTGCCGGGCACATCCATCGCCTGGGTGCACCGTGAGGCGGTGGCGCAGCACGCGGCGATCACCGATGGCGTGCAGGCGATCATCGAACGCTCCCTGCGGACCCTGGTCGGCGAGGGTGAGGTGGCCCTGCGGGCCAACCCCGCGGTGTTCGCGCAGGCGGGCGTGCCGGCCCTCGGCGTGGCCCCGGCGTCCGCCCCGGCGGCGGCGTCGAGCACCCTTCAGGAGCTGCCCGACGGCGGGTACGTGCTGGCCAACGAGCTGGTCCGGATCACGCTGGACGCCGCGGGCCACGTGACGTCCGCCGTCGACGTGGCCTCCGGCCGTGACGCGGTGGCGCCCGGCCGCGAGGCGAACGTGCTGCAGCTGCACCAGGACTTCCCGAACAAGTGGGACGCCTGGGACGTGGACCGGTTCTACCGCAACTCGGTGACCGACCTGCGCGAGGCCGAGAAGGTCACCGGCGCCGTGGAGGACGGCGTGGCCGTGGTGACGGTGCACCGGCAGTTCTCGGCGTCCAGCCTGGACCAGGTGATCACGCTCGCGCCGGGCAGCCGCACCCTGGAGATCGACCTGCGGACCGACTGGCACGAGACCGAGAAGTTCCTCAAGGTCGCCTTCCCGCTCGACGTGCGGGCCGAGCACGTGGCCGCCGAGACGCAGTTCGGCTTCCACAAGCGGGTCACGCACACCAACACGAGCTGGGAGGCCGCCAAGTTCGAGGCCTCCATGCACAAGTGGCTGCTGGCCGAGGAGCCGGGCTTCGGCGTCGGGCTCGTCAACGACTCGTCGTACGCCTACGACGTGACGCGCGAGGTGTCCGAGCAGGGCGTGGCGCCGTCCCCGGGCGTGCCCGAGGTGACGACGACCGTGCGGCTCTCGCTGCTGCGGGCGCCGCGGTTCCCCGACCCGGAGACCGACCAGGGCCTCCAGACGCACCGGTACGGCCTGGTCATCGGCGCGGACACCGCGGCGGCGACCGAGGCCGGCGCGACGTTCGGCGCGCGACCGCGGGAGCTGCGCGGGGCGAACGGTGTCGAGCCGCTGGTCAACGTGTCCGCCGGTGTCACGCTGTCGGCGGTCAAGCTCGCCGACGACCGGTCGGGCGATCTCGTGGTGCGCGTCTACGAGGCCCACGGCCGCCGCGCGTCGGGCACCGTCACGGTGGCGGCGCCGGTGAGCGGGGCCCGGACCGTCAGCCTCATCGAGGACGACGTCGAGGGCGGCGCCGTCGATGTCACGGCGGACGGCACCGTGACCGTCGAGCTGAGCCCGTTCGAGGTGCGCACGCTGCGCTTCACGCCGGCGTAGCACCCGCCTGGCCGGACCGGCAGTTCACCCGGGTGAGCTGCCGGCCCGGCCCGTGCGGGCACCCCGTCACCCGTAGGCTCGGCAGCGGCGACATCGAGCCCGGACGCGACGAAGCCTCTGCCGGAAGGAACTGTCCATGATCATCACGAGGTTCGGGGCCGCGGGGGCGGCCCTGGCCGTCCTGGCCGCCCTGGGCGGCTGCACCCTCGACGGCGGGGGTGCGGCGGATCCGGACGGTGGCGCGCAGGACGTGACGGGCGAGGTCACGCTGCAGACGTGGTCGCTCAAGCCTCGCTTCACCGAGTACGTCCAGGGCGTCATCGCCGACTTCGAGCAGGAGTACCCGGGCACCGAGGTGCTGTGGCTCGACCAGCCCGGCGACGGCTACTCGGAGACGGTGCTCGCGCAGGCCGCCGCGGGCGAGCTGCCCGACGTCACGAACCTGCCGCCCGACTTCGCGCTCACGCTGGCCCGCGAGGGCCTGCTCACCGACCTGACGACGGTCGACGACACCCTGGAGGACACCTACGTGCCCGGGGCGCTGGCCGCCTACCGGTACGCGGGCCTCGAGGGCACGTTCGGCTTCCCGTGGTACCTGACCACCGACCTGAACTACTGGAACAGCGCCATGTTCCAGGAGGCGGGGCTCGACGCGGCCGCGCCGCCGACCAGCCTCGACGAGCTCGTCACCCAGGCGCGGATCATGCACGACGCGACCGGCGGGTACCTCATGAGCCGCAAGCCCGGCGTGGGCGACTTCGCCGCGGCAGGCATCCCCGTGCTGTCCGACGACGGCACCGAGTTCACGTTCAACACGCCGGAGGCGGCCGCGCTGCTCGACGTCTACCGGGACGCCTACGCCGAGGGCCTCATGCCCGACGACGTGCTCACGGACGCCTACCTGGGCAACAGCCAGCTCTTCGCCGAGGGCAAGGTGGCCTGGTCGACCGGCGGCGGCAACTTCATCAACAGCGTGCTGGAGAACAACCCGGCGCTGGAGGGCCAGATCGTCTCCTCGCCGTACATGGGCGCCACGCCGCTGTACGTCCAGGGCCTGTCGGTCTCGAACACATCCACGAACCTCCCGGCGGCCGTCGCGCTGGCCCGGTTCGTCACGAACGCCGTCAACCAGGAGGCGTTCTCGGCCGAGGTGCCGGGCGTGTTCCCGTCCACGGCGGCCTCGCAGGAGAACCCGGACCTCGCGCAGAGCGACGGCACGCCGCAGGGCGACGCCAAGGCGATCGCGTTCAGCAACCTCACCACGGCGCGGGTGCTGCAGCCGGTCGAGATCAGCGAGGCGATGACCACCGTCATCAACCAGCAGCTCGCGGCGGCGATCACGGGCGACAAGACGTCGCCGGAGGCCCTCGACGCAGCCGTCGGCGAGTGCAACAAGCTGCTCGCCGACCAGTGAGACCAACCAGGGCGCTCGCCGCCCGCTACGAAAGGCCAACTGCAATCGTCTACGACCCCGACGTCGCCGCGCACGCTGCGACGACAGCGCTGTCACGGGCTCGCTCATGACCGGGCCCGCACACGTCCCCGCCGGCCGCCCCGGCGCCGGCCTGACCAGCGAGCACGCCATCCGCGTGCGGCACCGCGGCGAGGGCCGCACCGTGCTGCTCGACGGGCTGGACGTTCCGGTCGAGGCCGGCACGGAGCTGCGCTACGCCGTCCTGCCCGTGCTCGACGAGAAGCTCACCTACCGCTCCACGTACGTGGCGCTCGACCTGCTGCTCGACGACGGCACGTGGCTCTCCGTCACCGACCCCGGGCGCGCGCTGCTGGACCAGCACGGGATGCCCGCGACCGCAGTCGGGCAGGGCGAGGCCCGGATCCTGGTGCCCGACCACTGGAACCTGGTCCGCGTGGACCTGGGCCCCGTGGCCCGGGCGCTGCCGGACCGCCGCGTGCGCGCGGCCGCCGCCGTGACCGCCGCGCCCGACCGCGGGCGCACCGAGGCGTGGTTCGACACGGTGTCGGTGGGGCCGCGCGCCCCGCGCACGGTCACCGGCCGCACGGACCTCGTGGACACCCGGCGCGGCACCCACTCCTCGGGCGCCTACTCGCGGGGCAACAACGTGCCCGCGGCCGCGGTGCCGAACGGCTTCACGATGTGGGTCCCGCTCACCGACGCCGCCTCCGAGCGCTGGCTGTACTCCTGGGCCGCGCACAACGGCCCGGACAACCGGCCGCGCCTGCAGGGCGTGGGCATCTCCCACGAGCCGAGCCCGTGGATGGGGGACCGCGACCAGCTCGCGTTCCACCTCGTGCCCGCCTCGGGCGACGGCGACGAGGTGCCGGACGCCGGCCTCGACGCCCGCGCGATCGGCTTCTCGCACGACGACGAGACCGCCCGCCCGCACCGGTACGACGTCGGCCTGGACGGCGGCGCACGCGTGGCCGTCGCGGCGTCCGACCACGGCGGGGTGCTCCGGTTCACGTTCCCGCCGGGCGCCACGACGGGACACCTGCTGGTCGACGCCGTGGGCGACTCCGGCGCGGACGGTCCGCCCGTCTCCGTCACCGTGCACGACGACGGCACGCTCACCGGCTGGTCCGATCACGGCAGCCCGCTGTCGGTGGGCCGCAGCCGCATGTACGTGGTGGGCCGGATCTCCCGGCCCGTGCTGCGCACGGGCCGCGCCCGCGGGCGGGACCACGCCACCTACGCGACGGTCGCGCTGGACGCCGGGCGTGATGCGGAGGCCGGCCGCACGGTCGAGGTGCGCGTGGCGACGTCGTACATCAGCGAGGAGCTGGCCTGGCTCGCGCTGGAGCGCGAGGTGTCCGGGAGCTTCGACGAGGTCGCCGACGCCGCCCGGACGCAGTGGGAGGAGCGGCTCGGCGTGCTCGACGTCGAGGGCGCCTCCGAGGAGCAGCGGGTCACGCTGTACTCGAACCTGTACCGGCTGAACCTGTACCCGTCGTCGTACACGGAGGTCGGGGCCGACGGCGCGCCCGTGCACGCCTCGCCCGTGCTCGACGGCGCCCCGGTGGTGCCCGGCGAGATGTTCGTCAACCACGGGTTCTGGGACACCTACCGCACCTGCTGGCCGGCCTACGCCCTGCTGTACCCGCAGGTCGCGGCCCGCCTCGCCGACGGGTTCGTGCAGCAGTACCGCGAGGGCGGCTGGGTCGCCCGCTGGTCGTCGCCGGGCTACGCGGACCTGATGACGGGCACGTCGTCCGACGTCGCCTTCGCCGACCTGTACCTGCGCGGCGTCGACCTGCCCGACCCGCTCGCGACCTACGACGCCGGGCTGCGCAACGCCACGGCGCTGCCCGCCCGGTCGGGAGTGGGACGCAAGGGGCAGGACTTCGCGCTCACCCACGGCTGGGTGCCGCGCGACGTCGAGGAGTCGGTGTCGTGGAGCCTGGAGGGCTACATCAACGACGCCGGGCTCGCGCGGATGGCGCAGGCGCTCGCGGACGCGCCGGGGACCCCGGACGGGCGCCGCCGGTCCTTGCGCGACGAGGCCGCCTACCTGCGGCAGAGCGCGCTCGGGTACGTGCACCTCTTCGACGCCGCGACGGGGTTCTTCCGCGGTCGCGCCCGGGACGGCGCGTTCGACCCGGCGCCGTTCGACCCGGACGCGTGGGGCGGCGACTACACCGAGTCCGACGCCTGGAACTTCCTGTTCCACCCCGTGCACGACGGCGCGGGGCTGGCCGCCCTGCACGGCGGGCGCGCCGGGCTGGAGCAGCTGCTGGAGCGGTTCTTCGCCGAGCCCGAGCAGGCCGACAAGCCGGGGAGCTACGGGTCCCCGATCCACGAGATGTTCGAGGCGCGCGACGTGCGCCTGGGCCAGCTCGGACAGTCGAACCAGGTGTCGCACCACATCGCCTGGACGTGGTCGGTCGCCGGGCGGCCGGACCGCACCCAGGAGGTCGTGCGCGAGATCCTGACGCGGCTGTGGACCGGCAACGACATCGGGCAGGGGTACCACGGCGACGAGGACAACGGCGAGATGTCGGCCTGGTACGTGCTGGCCGCGCTCGGGCTGTACCCGCTGGAGATCGGCTCGCCGCGGTGGGCGGTCACGTCCCCGCTGTTCGACCGGGCGGTGGTGCACCGGCCCGACGGCGACCTGGTGATCGAGGCGCCGGGGGCGGCCGGGCGGCGGTACGTGGCGGGGCTGGATGTGGCTGGTGGTGACGGTGCGGTTGCGGCGCAGGAGATCACTGCGCCGTCGATCGACAACGGTGACCTCGTCGGGGGAGCGACCCTGCGCTTCGCGCTGTCGGAGACCCCGACCCGGTGGGGTGTGCCGTCGGACGACGAGGCTGGTGCTGGTGCTGGTGCTGGTGCTGACGCCGCAGGGGTCGGCGACTACTCGGCGTCCGAGCGGCCGTGGCGGCGTGCCGACGGCGGCTGGCACGGTGTGGAGGGTGCGCTGCCGCACCTGACCGACGGCGACCTGACGATGTCGGCCGCGGTGGACGGCGTGCTCGACTGGGCTCCCGCCGCCGAGGTCCCGGCCGGATCGCTGCTGCGCGCCTACACGCTGACCTCGGGCCCGGCGTCCGGGGCCGCGTCGGCCGAGGGGGTGTCCGGGCTGTCCTCAGCGGAGGTGTCCGGTTCGTCGACCGTCGAGAGGGTGCTGGGACCGCCGTCTGCCTGGCGTCTGGTCGCGGCCGACGGGCGAGTGCTCGACGAACGGTCCGGCGAGGAGTGGCGGTGGCCGAGCCAGCTCCGCCCCTTCGTGCTCGACGAGCCGGTGCCGCTCACCGGCCTCCGGCTGGAGCTGGCCGAGCCAGGCGCCGTCGCCCAGATCGAGCTCCTCCTGGACTAGCCCCTCGCCGAGCCCACCCCGATCCCGAAGTGCGCTTCTACCCAGTCATTGGGCCCGAAAAAAAACGATGTCCTGGTCCCAACAAATAGTGGGAAACCAACTCTCTCTCT